>JANWYX010000192.1 GCA_025055055.1 Caldilinea sp.
CGTTCGACCTCGTCAAGGCGGAGAAACTTATTGCATTGGCGCAAAAGGGCGAATTTTGGTGGATCGAGCGGACCAACGGCGCCGCAGAATGGGCGCCGGCGGCGATGAACCTTTTCGCCCGACCCGACGTCTATCGTGTCGATGCGCAGCATCTCGATGGCTGCAAACTGGTGCGCGCTTTCCTTTTGGACGATGCCCGGCCGTTGGGTGTGTTTAAGGCGGCCTCCGGACAGATTGCGCTGCGCAGCGTTCGATTGGGCGAGGCCAAACCAGGCGCAACATTGCCGCTGGTGCTATACTGGCAGGCGATGACGTCGATCGAGGACGATTACACGGTCTTCACACAGTTGTTTGCGCCGGATGGCCGCATGGTTGCACAACAAGACAACCCGCCCATGTTAGGGCAGGCGCCGACCGGCGCATGGCGCGTCGGCGAGTTGGTGCGCGACGCCTATCGGTTGACGATTCCGGCGGATGCAGCGCCTGGCGCGTACAAGCTGCACATCGGCCTGTACAATCAGGCCGGGCGGCTGCCCGTGACGCTCCAAGATGGCGCGATCGGCGATCATGTGACAATCGACGTGACAATCGACGTGGAAGTGCGTTGAATGATGCGAACGTTTCACCCGGATATCAGCCCGAAAGATCGCAGCACGGCGCTACTCGTCTTCGGCTTTCTGCTGGCCTGCTACATGCTCACCTACACCGGCGTGATCGATAGCAGCGACGGCCTCGCCACCTTTGCCGTGACGGAAAACCTGGTGCGTCGCGGCGCTTTCGACACCAACCAACTGCTGTGGATGGGCGCGCAGCAGGGCAACATCGGCCCGGACGGCAATCTGTACACGCGCAAGGGTTTCGGAATGGCGTTGCTGGCTGTTCCGCCGGTGTGGATCGCCAAGGTGTGGCCGGCGATCGGCATGGTGCACGCGGCGATGCTGCTCAACCCGCTGCTCACGGCGTGGACGGGCGCGTTGATCTTTCGGCTGGGACGTCGGCTCGGCTGGCCGCGTGGCCTCTCGATCACCGTCGCGCTGATCTACGGCCTTTTCACCTTGGCCTGGCCTTATACGCAGACCTTTTTCAGCGATCCGGTCTGTGGATGGGGGTTGTTCGCCGCCGCCTATGGATTGGTCGCCTACGGTCAATCGCGACGCAAACGCTATCTGTTCGGCGCCGGCCTGGCTTGGGGCGTCGCTTATCTTGCCCGCACCATCAATCTGTTGACGTTGCCCATCTACCTGATAGGGCTTTGGTTCGTCTTGCCGACCATCGCAGCTCATGTCGGTGAAACGACCTTGGATCGGCTGCGTCGCACCTTCTGGATCTATTGGCGTCCCGTCGTTGCGTTCGGCATTCCGGTGGTTGCGGCAGGCTTGCTTTCCCTCTGGTGGAACTGGGCGCGCTTCGGTAGCATCTGGGACACAGGTTATGTGGAGAGTGAAACCTTCAGCGCCGACTGGCTGTTTGGCTTCTTTGGACTGACGATTGGCCCTGCGCGAGGGTTTGTGTGGTACAACCCGATTTTGCTGTTGGCCTTCCCGGGTTCGATCTGGTTCTGGCGTCATCAGCGGCGCTTTCTGATTTTGACGCTCGCCTTGATCGCACTCTATTTCGTCGTGTACGCCAAATGGTACATGTGGCATGGCGGATATAGCTGGGGCGCGCGTTTCATCACGCCGACGTTGCCCTTCTTCAGCGTGCTTGCTGCGCCCGGCTGGAAGTGGCTCGTTGTTGAACGCAAGCTGAGACGGCTCGGTGTTGCGCTCGTTGTCTTGCTGTTGACAATGTCGTTGCTTGTGCAGGCGCTCGGCTTGCTTGTGCCCTATCGGCTGGTGCAGGATCGATTGGCGGAGACGGTGAAGCCGCTCTTTGCCGACCAGACTTTTACCCGCATCGAATACTCGCCGCTGGTGATGCAGTGGGGAATGATCCGCACCGACGCCATCCATTTCGCCTGGTGGCGCGGCGGCGCCTGGCCCGACGGAATTGATTGGCTGCCGCTGGTTGTTTCGTTGGTCGGCGCGCTGGTGGGGCTGGTCTTTCTCTTACAGCAAATGCGAATTCCTGAGGAGGAGGACGCCGAGGAGCGCATACGCAATCTTCTGTACGGGTTTGCGCTGGTCTTATTGGTCGTCGGCCTGCTCACCTATTACAACACCGCCCTGAGCAATCCGGAGGCGCGCCTGGTCGCCGAACGCATTGAGAAGGAAGGGCGCCGCGGCGACGCCGTGCTGTTGTTGCGCATCGATTGGGCGCAAGATTTCGCCAACGTGCACCGCAGCGCGCTGCCGGTGTACGGCCCATCGCCGCGTCCCGACCTGCACGAAAGCGATGAAGAGCTTTTGAACCGCCTGCGCAACACTTACGAGCGCCTCTGGGTGACGCCCGATTACACGCCGCCGGAGCAGTCTGGCTGGGAGCGCTCGCTGCGCACCCATGATTTTCTGCTGATGGACGACCGCATCTCCGGGCCATCCAATCAACGCCTGGCGCTTTATGCAATGGCGCCCTCTGCAGAGCTGATCGAGAGTGGGCTGGGCACGATCTTCGGCGATCCGGCCGCCGCGCCGATCGGAGAAGACAACGGTTGGATTCGGCTGCGCGGTTACGCCCTGACTCCCACGGCTCGCCCCGGCGGCCACATTCTGCTGACGTTGTTGTGGCAAAGCCTGCGTCCGGTGGAGAAGGATTATCAGGTCTTCGTGCATCTGCTCAACGAGCAAGGCGAAAAATTGTTACAGCGCGATGGTCAGCCTGTTCTGTGGATGCGCCCCACCAGCACATGGCGTCCAGGCGACGAGATCGCGGATCGCTATGGCCTGCTCCTGCCCTCTACGCTGGCGACCGGTCGCTACACGCTGGCAGTCGGCCTCTACGATCCGATCACCGGCCAGCGTCTGGCCGTAAGCGCCGGCCCGACCGACTTTGCAATTGAACTGGGCCCGATTGAAGTGGAGTAAAAAGGAAGGGAATCTTGTCATCATCAGCGTTGTTTTGCGATCTGCGCAACTTCTACCTGCGAGGACGACGCGGGACTTTCGCTGCGTTGCTTCTTGTCGGTCTTGTCGTGGCGCTCGCCGCCTGTGGAGAAGCGCAACGCCCAACCCCTACGCCGACCGCCACTCCGGCTGCCGCGGCGATGGAGACGCCCACGCCGCCTGCCGCAGATGAAGCGCTGCCAACCAGCGTGGAGGTCCCAACGCAGCCGGCCGGCCCGCCCGCCACGCCGACCGTCTCTGTGCTGACGGTCGACCGCAAAGAGGAGCGTTGCGCCATCGACTATGACATGGATCTGGCCGGTTTTCCCGATCTATATGCCCGCCTCGGATGCCCGATCGGGCCGAGTAGCCATGAGCCGGTCGCCATCAATGAATTCGGCGAAGGGCCTGACTACAACCGCTTTATGCTTTGGTTTAGTAGCGACCAGCAGATTTACGTGCTCTTCGCCGATCAAACCTGGCAATCCTACCGTGACACCTGGGATGAAAGTCAGCCGGAATTTTCATGCAATCCGCTGGACGGGCCGCCCACTTCTCCGCCGCTGCCGCGTCGCGGCTTTGGCAAGCTCTGGTGCTCCGTCGAGATCCTGCAGAAGCAACTGGGCTTTATCGAGCGCGAGGAGAGGCTTTGCCAGCACTCGATCGTGCAGAACTTCGAGCGCGGTCGCATGTTGGCCTGCTTCGAGGACGCTACGATCCGATATTTTAGCCTGTTGAACAACGGTTCCTGGGAGCTTCTGGTCGTGCGCTAGCCTGTGAGGGTGAAACGCTATGCGCGTGATTGCGGGCAAGGCCAAAGGGCGCAAACTGATGATGACGCCGGGCGAGGGCACGCGGCCTATCACCGATCGTGCCAAGGAGGCGCTCTTCAGCATCCTGGGCGATTGGATCGGGGAGACGCGCGTGCTCGACCTCTTCGGCGGCACCGGCGGCGTCGGCATTGAGGCGTTGAGCCGCGGCGCGGCCTGGGTCGATTTCGTCGAGGTGAGTCGCAAAGCGATCGCCACCATTCACGCCAATTTGCGCCATTGCCGCCTCGAACGACAGGCCGCCGTGCTGCGCAGCGACAGCTTCGCCTACCTACAACGCTATCAAGGCGAGCCTTACGATCTGATTTTCGTGGCGCCGCCGCAATACCAGGGGCTTTGGATCAAGGCGCTGCAATTGATCGACGCCCGGCCGGCGCTGCTGGCGCCGCACGGCAGCGTGGTCGTGCAGATTCACCCGCGCGAGGATGCGCCGGTTGCACTAAGGCATCTGGAAGAATATGACCGGCGCCGCTATGGGTCCGTGCTGTTGATCTTCTACGGCGCAGCGGAGGATTTGCGCAAGGAGGAGGCTGAGGCGGACGAGCTGGACGATGTGGATGACGACGATTGGGATGAGGAGTTCGAGGAGGACTTTGAACCGAGGATCGAAGCGAGGGAGGATGGAGAGAGCGACATCCAGGACATCCTGGACGTTGACAACCATACAGACGACCGTACAGGAGAGACGATGACATGATGCTGCATCGCCGTGTGGCTGCACTGACGCCCGAAGAAGTGAAGCGTCTGCTGTCCGACGGCCCCTCCATGCGCGTCGCCCTGTTACCCGCCAAAACTTCTCGCCAACATCTGGCCGAGACGCTGGCGGCGATGGCGAACGCAGAGGGCGGCGTCGTCCTGCTCGGCGTGACCGTAAAAGGCGCCCCGCAGCCCGACGTTGACCTCGCCGACCTGCGCAGCCTGCTGATGGAGGCCAGCCTCCTGCCCGACCCGCCGATCATCCTGCCCAGCCCTCAAATCGTTCAGATCGACGGCGCTTTCGTGCTTTCCGTCTATGTGCCGGAAGGACTGCCCCATGTCTATAATGTTCGCGGCCTTTATCTGACGCGCGCCGGTCATCAGAATCGTCCGTTGACAACGACGGAGCTGCGCCAGCTTCTGCTCGACCGCAGCGAGAGCGGTTTCGAGAGCCGGCCCATCGAGGAGGCCACGCTCGAGGACTTGGACACAACGCGGATCGGCCGCTACTTTGACCTGCTTGGTCTACCTCCCGACGAAAACATGGTGGAAGCGTTGCTCAGCCGCGGCTGCATCACTCGCCGCGGCGCCGACGGGCTTCCCCTAGCGCAGCCGTTGCCGACGGTGGCCGGCATCCTGCTTTTCGGACGCAACCCGCAACGCTTCCTACGCAGCGCCGAAATCATCTGCGTGCGATATGCCGGCAACACCATGGGCGACGAGTTCGTGCGTCAGGACATCGGCGGCGTGCTGGCAGAGCAAGCGCGACAGGCAGAAGCATTTGTCATTGCCAACATGCGCCGTGGTATGCGCATTCGCGGCATGGCGCGGGAAGAGGTCACGGAATATCCGTTGCCGGTTGTGCGCGAGGCCATTGTCAATGCCATTGCGCATCGCGACTACAGCATCCGCGGGGAGGGCATCCGGCTGCTCATGTTCAGCGACCGGCTCGAAGTCTACAGCCCAGGGCGCTTGCCCGGCCATGTGACGGTGGAGAACATCAAAGATGAGCGCTACAGCCGCAATGAAGCCATCGTCGCCGTCCTTACGGACCTCGGTTACATCGAGCGTCTGGGGTATGGCATCGACCGCATGATCGTCGCCATGCAGGAGGCGGGCCTGCCTCCGCCGGAATTCGAGGAGACGGCCGCCGGCTTTCGCGTCACATTGCGCTCGGCGGGCGAAGAGCTGGTCAGCGTGCAGGCGCAGAAGCAGCGCTGGCCGCATGCCTTCCTCAACGAACGGCAGGAAGCGGCGCTGGCTTTTGTCCAGCAGCATGGGCGCATCACGAACAGCGACTTGCAAGCGCTGGCGCCCGACGTCCACCCGGAGACGATCCGCCGCGACCTGGCCGACCTTGTGGATAAAAATCTGCTCATTCGCATCGGCAGCAAGCGCGCCACCTATTACATTTTGAAGTAATTTTTTATAGTGGGTGGGGAAATTCGTCAGAAGTTGCCAAAAACAAAAGAAGTGGATCGGACAGGATTCGAACCTGTAACCAAGGAGTTATGAGCCCCCTGCTCTGCCGTTGAGCTACCGATCCGAGAGGGAAAGCGATGCCTGCAGCAGATTTGAGAGCGGGTAACGGGAATCGAACCCGTATCGCCTGCTTGGAAGGCAGGAGCTTTGCCTTTAAGCTATACCCGCATCTGGTCGGGGAGATAGGATTTGAACCTACGACCCCAGCGTCCCAAACGCTGTGCGCTACCAGACTGCGCTACTCCCCGATGGCGCTATCTATCCAAAAGTCTGCCACAGGTGGTGCGGAAAAGTCAACAAATTCGCCTTGCTATCTTGCACAGTTCCTGTTTCTCATAAAGTACATCTCCATTGAGCAGAAAAACTCTGCTAAATGTTTCATGCCGACGGCCAACGTTGCACTGCGTCGAGGATCGTTTCGCTTCGTCGCAAGTTGCGAGCCTGAAACTTTCTCAATCGCTTATCCCCTACTTCGATTTGACAGTGTGTTCACATTTTGGTACTATCGAGACTGCATAATTTTGAGCCTTTGAACTGCGGAGCCAGACGGTGTTATTCGGTCTATCAATCGCTCTGAACAAGAAGAGCAAGAAGCAAATTCCGGACGACCTCACCGTCTGGTGATGTGTGCTTGCTCGGGTTCAGTGACGACACCCAACCGGCCATCCAGACGGATTGGCCGGTTTTTTTGTTTGTCTGAGATTCGTTTTTTTACCACAGGAGCGTGCGCCATGAGTCTTGACAACTTCGCCATCATTGAGTCCACTTTGCGTGAGGGCGAACAGTTCGCCAACGCCTTTTTCACCACCGAACAGAAGGTAGAGATCGCTCGCCTGCTCGACGCCTTTGGTGTGGAGTACATCGAGCTGACCTCGCCGGCCGCCAGCCCCCAAAGCCGCGCCGATCTCGAACGCATCGCCTCGCTGGGCCTGAAGACCAAGATTCTCACGCACGTGCGCTGTCATATGGACGACGCCCGACTGGCCGTCGACACCGGCGCCGACGGTATCGACGTGGTCTTCGGCACGAGCAGCTATCTGCGCCAGTTCTCCCACGGCAAGGATATTCCGTACATCATCGAATCGGCGATCGAGGTGATCGAGTTCATCAAGAGCAAAGGGCTGGAGGTGCGCTTCAGCTCCGAAGACAGCTTCCGCAGCGACTTGGTGGACCTGCTCACTATCTATCGGGCGGTGGACAAGATCGGCGTCAACCGCGTCGGCATCGCCGACACCGTGGGCATCGCCACCCCGCGGCAGGTGTACGATCTTGTCAAGACGCTGCGCAGCGTCGTCTCCTGCGACATCGAGTTTCACGGCCACAACGACACCGGCTGCGCCGTCGCCAACGCCTACTGCGCGCTGGAAGCAGGCGCCACGCATGTGGACACTTCGGTCCTGGGCATCGGCGAACGCAACGGCATTACGCCGCTCGGCGGGCTGATCGCGCGCATGTACGCCTACAACCCGGAAATGATCCGGCGCAAATACAATCTGCCCTTGTTGCGTGAGATCGACAATTATGTGGCCGGCCTGGTCGACGTTGACGTCCCCTTCAACAACTATATCACCGGCTTTACGGCCTTCACACACAAGGCGGGCATTCACGCCAAGGCGATCCTCAACAATCCGAGCACCTACGAGATTCTCAACCCGGCCGACTTTGGCCTCACGCGCTATCTGCATATCGCCCACCGCCTGACCGGCTGGAACGCCATCAAGGAGCGTGCAGAGCAGCTTCAGCTCGACCTGAGCGACGACGACGTCAAGACCGTCACGGCGCAGATCAAGGCGTTGGCGGACCAGAAGCGCATCACGCTCGACGATGTGGACTTTCTGCTGCGCGAATATCACAGCAAACTGGTCAGCGCCCAGGTGCTGGAAAGCATCGAGAAGACGGCGGCCTAATTATCTGGAGGCATGCAAGCAGGTGACCTATGCAAAACGACCCGCCTGCATGGCGAACGCTCTCGACCCGGCGCGTCTTCGGCAACCGCTGGATCGGCGTAGTGGTGGATGAGGTGGAGCTGCCGAACGGTGCGCGATACGAATACACGCGGCTGGAGCCGGCCGGCGTCGGCGTCGGCGTGATCGGCTTCAACGTTGCGGGCGAGATTCTGTTAGAGCGCGAATATCGCCATGGCGTCGGTGAGGTGATCTGGCAGATTCCCGGCGGCTTGGCGACGCCGGGAGAGAATTTGCAGATGGCTGGGCTGCGCGAGCTGCTGGAGGAGACTGGCTACGCGCCCGCGGAGGTTGACGCCGAGAGCGTCACTTATCTAGGCATGGTGTGGGACAACCCCGGTTTCGGGCCGGCTTGCAGCCACATCTACCGGGCGCGCAAGCTAGAATTGCGAGGACAAGTGAACCACGACCACTCCGAGTTTGTTACTTTGCACTGGGTTTCGCCCGCCTGGCTCAAAGAGGCGGTGCGCAGCGGCGAAATCAAAGATCGCGTGGTCGTGGCCGCCGTCGCCTATCTGTTGCTGCGCGGGGAGCTGTGAACAGGGAGTTGCAATGACGCTTCAGATTGAATTGGCGTCGCCGCTGTTGCCGGAGGTGAGCGCCTTGATCTACGAGTCGGATGCTTTTGCGCAGGCGTTGTATCCGCCCGAAAGCAATCATCTGATGGATATCGACGCGCTGGCGCAGCCGAATGTGATTTTTTGCGTCGCCCGCTTGGACGGAATGCTCATGGGATGCGGCGCAGCGGTGCTCATGCCGGATGGCTACGCCGAAATCAAGCGCATGTTCGTGCGTGAATCGGCCCGTGGCCGCCGGATTGGATATCATATTCTGACGTTTCTGGAGACGCAGGTGAAAGCGCACGGGCTTTCGGTGGCGCGGCTGGAAACCGGCGTCCTGAATCACGATGCGATCCGTCTGTATGAAAAGATGGGCTATGTTCGTATTCCGCCCTTTGGTGATTACCGGGACGATCCGTTGAGCCTCTTTTACGAAAAGTACTTATGAGTGGACAGACTTTTGCTCAAAAAGCCCTGGCGCGCGCGGCCGGGTTGGCGAATGTCGAGATCGGTCAGGTGGTGGACGCACGGCCGGACGTCGTGCTCAGCCACGACAACACCGCCGCCATCCGCCGCATCTGGCTCCAGTTCGGCCAGAAGCGGGTTGTCATCCCTGAGCGCATCGCCATTACGCTCGACCATGCCGTGCCCGCGCCGACGACGAAGCATGCGCAGAACCATGCTGAGATTCGTCAATTCGTGCAGGAACAGGGCATTCGCAATTTCTTTGAAGTGGGCCGCGGCATCTGCCACCAGGTGCTCAGCGAAGAGGCCCTCGTCTTGCCAGGTCAGTTGATCTTGGGTGCAGACTCGCACACGACGCACTTCGGCTGGCTTGGCGCATTCGGCGCCGGCATCGGTCGCAGCGAAGTCGCCGCGCTCTGGGCGACGGGTGAGCTTTGGCTGCGCGTGCCGGAAAGCATGAAGGTCGTGTTGGAAGGGGAGCTGCCGCCCGGCGTCACGGCCAAAGACTTTGCCCTGCGTCTGATCGGAGACCTCGGCGCAGACGGCGGGCTGTATATGTCGATCGAATTTCACGGCAGCGGCATCGAGGCGATGAGCCTAGAGTCGCGCATGGTGCTTCCCAATATGATGGCCGAGTTCGGCGCTAAGACCGCATGGATTGCACCCGATGCAAAGACGACGAACTACCTGGCGGAGCGATTGAAACGGAAAGCGCAGAGCGAGGACCGGCGCTTCGGAAAATCTTTCGAGACGCTCGCTGTCTCCGAGCTGCAAGCGTTGCTCTTGTCGATGGCGCTGTTTCCCGACCCGGATGCGACCTACGCCGCAGTTCACCACTACCACGCCGCCGATCTGGAGCCGTATATCGCCTGCCCGCACAGCGTGGACAACGTTGTTCCGCTTTCGGCGGTGGCAGGCACGCGCGTGCAGCAGGCGTTCCTGGGCACCTGCACGAACGGCCGGCTGGAAGACTTGGCCGCTGCGGCGGCAGTGATCCGCGGCAGGCGCGTGGCTCCGGGCGTGCGCTTCATCGTTATCCCTGCTTCGAGCGAAGTGCTCAAAGCCGCGTTGGAGAAGGGATACATCCAGGATTTCGTCGAGGCGGGCGCCGTGATCGGCGTGCCGGGCTGTGGGCCGTGCATGGGCAACCACATGGGCATCCCTGCGCCGGGCGAAGCGACCATCTCTAGCGCCAATCGTAACTTTCGCGGGCGCATGGGCACGCCGGATTCCGAGATCTATCTGGCGAGCCCGGCGGTGGTGGCGGCGACGGCAGTGGCGGGCGTTATCGTCGATCCGAGAGAGATTGGGGGGTAGAAGCCATGCGCATCACCGGCCGAGCCTGGAAATACGGTGACAACATCAACACCGACGTAATCTTTCCGGGCAAATACACGTATACCGTCACCGAGCGAGAGGAGATCGCCCGTCATGCCCTGGAGGATTTGGACCCAACCTTCGCCGCCAATGTGCGTCCCGGCGACGTGATTGTGGGCGGGCGCAATTTCGGCTGCGGGTCGAGCCGCGAGCAGGCGGCGACGTGCTTGGTCTACAACGGCGTCGGCGCAGTGATTGCGGTGAGCTTTAGCCGCATCTTCTACCGCAACGCGCTTAACAACGGCCTGCTGGCCATCGTCTGCCCGGCTGCGGTGGAGGCGATCCAGCCCGGCGAGCAGGTGACCATCGACACGGAGCAGCGCGTGATTCGCTGCACAGCAGGCGAGTTCCCCTTCCCGCCGCTCAGCCCCAGCGTGATGGGCATCGTCGAGGCAGGCGGCCTGGTGGAGTACGTTAAACGTAAGCTGGCGACGACGTGAATCTGCGCACCTTGTTGCTGCGCGCTGCGCGGCGCGGTTACGACCTCTGGCTCTTTGCGGCGCGGCCGGTGACCCCCTCGGTGCGCATCCTGCTCGTGCGCGATCAGATGACGCTGTTGATCCACCACTCCT
>JANWYX010000212.1 GCA_025055055.1 Caldilinea sp.
GGACAGAGCGCAAAATTGCGCATCGTCGTATTGGGGCGATCGTAGGGAAGCGCTTCGACGATCGTGAAGCGCGGCCCGCAGTTGGTGCAGTTGATAAAGGGGTAGCGATAGCGGCGATCCGCCGGATCGAACAGCTCACACAGGCAATCGACGCAGGTCGCCAGGTCGGGCAAGATGAGCGCAGTGCGCACACCCCCGGCTTCGGAATGACGAATCTCGAAGCGTTCGTAACCGACCGGCGTCAGCCAGACATGGCTCAAGCGCGTGATGTGGGCGATGGGGGGCGCTTCTGCAGGAAGGCGTTCGAGGAACCGACGCAGCTGCTCTTCTACACCCTCCACTTCGATAAAGACCCCTTGCGTGTCATTCAACACCCAGCCGGTCAGATGCAACCCTGTCGCCAGCCGGTAGATGAAAGGACGAAAGCCGACGCCCTGCACGGCGCCGGCGATCTCCACGCGCAGACGGCCCTGAGGTTGCTCTGTTGAGGGCGATTTTGCTGCGTTGGCTTGCATACCCCTCTCGTCGCTGCTTGTCAGATTCCCGAAAACGCCGAAAAACCGCCGTCCACCGGCACAACGATGCCGGTCACAAAGCGCGACGCGTCGCTGGCCAGCCAGATGGCGGTTCCGATCAGCTCCTCCGGCTCGCCGTAGCGCCGCATCGGCGTATGGTCGATAATCGCCTGGCCGCGCGGGGTGTTGGAGCCGTCGGGGTTGAGCAGAAGACTGCGGTTCTGCTCGCCGATGAAAAAGCCCGGCGCAATGGCGTTGACGCGCAGCCCTTCGCCGTATTTGAGCGCCAGCTCCACCGCCAGCCAGCGCGTGAAATTGTCGATGGCCGCTTTCGCTGCACCGTAGCCGAGCACGCGCGTCAACGTTCGCTGCGCAGCCATTGATGAGATGTTGATGATGACGCCACTGCGTTGCGCCGCCATCGGCTCGCCGAAAATTTGCGAAGGCAGCAACGTGCCGGTCAGATTGAGCTGCACCACGCGCTCAAAGTCAGCCGGTTGCATGTTGAAAAAGGTGAGATCGCCGACGATGGTGGCGCCCGGCATGTTGCCTCCTGCTGCATTGAGGAGAATATCAACGCGGCCGTAGCGCGCCAACAGCTGTTGGCGCGCCGCCAGCAGCGAGCCTACGTCAAGTACGTCGGCGGCTAGCGGCATCGCATCGCCGCCGGCGTCGCGAATGCGCTGCGCTGCTTCTTCGGCCTTCTGCGCCCGCCGTCCTAGGATCGCCACGTGCGCTCCCGCCGCTGCGAAACCGCGTGCGATTGCGCCGCCTAACACCCCTGTGCCGCCGGTGACGACGGCGACTTTGCCTGCTAAGCTGAACTGCTCGAGAGTAAAAAGAGCCATCGTTGCTTCCGTCCTAACAAGTTTGTGGATGATCGAAGCGATATTTCTCAGATGCGTCGGCCTGACCGGCGTCTGACCGGTCAGGCATCAAAGTCCCCCCATTCACCGGTATTGTAACATCACCCACACAGAGGCAAATCTGTACAGAGATCGCCCTGCGGAGGAGAAAAACCGGTGGAGACCGACCATGCCGCCGTCCGCCTCCGTTGCAGGCGTTCGTCATCGATCCGGCCCACGGGACAAGATTTCGATAAAGTCCGCCCCCTCTTCGAGAAGGAGTCGCTGGACCTGGGCGTCGTAAACACCCAATATGATGCGTTCCCAATCGGAAGGCAAATTCTCGAGTCGGTAGACGTCTTCCACACAGTCGCCGGGGCGCCAAGTCGAGGTCGGATAGCCGCCGTCTTGCGGCCAACGATCGATCTGAGCGACGACCTGCCCGTGCACGTCGAGCGCCTGCACAAAGACTGTATAGTCGGCGTGCAGGATGCGATCGGTCGTCCACAGCAAGCGCACCGTCAGCGCCTCGTCGTCGGGTGGAGATGCAGCCTCAATCACAAGTAGCTGAACGCCATTTCGCCAGCGAGCCTGCGGCGTGGCGTGGGTTGGACATGTGGGAGCGACGGCGTTGATGCGCACGCGGGCCAATCGGACGACGTCGCCGATGGGCCGTCCATCCCGGTCAAGGATGGCGAGACGACGCCCTGAGTCGTCATAGGGATAAAAACCGACCGTGAGCATCGCCAGCGCATCGGCCGTTATCGACGTCGGGCGGAGCTGGTAGGAGTCTCGAAAGATTTCGTCGGGAATCCACTGCGGCGTAGGATGCCTGCCTGCAACCGGCACTCCGTCGAATTGGTAGAGCATCTCTCCGTGTTCACCGGTCAGATGGATGAACAGTGTGAAAAACTCTTCGATGGGGCG
>JANWYX010000249.1 GCA_025055055.1 Caldilinea sp.
GCAGCGGCTCGGCCAGCGTCGGATCGTCCACAATGCACAGCCTTTGCTCCAAACGCGGGGGAGAGACGCACGCCAGCTCGACGACGTTCGAGGCGATCTCTTGCCCGTCCGCCGTCAGCCAGCGCGCTTCTAGCCTCGCCATGCCGGGTGCAGCCAGCGGCGCCTGCACGACGCCACCGGGCGCGGGAAGCTGTCCGCTGTAGTCACCGATGCGCCAGAAGATTACACCGTCGTTGCGTTCGCCGTCGACGCCAAAGCAGCGCACCTCCACAGGAAGGGAATCGCCCGGACAACCGCTCCAGCGTCGAGGCCGCAACGCCACCACGTTGTCCTGATTCAACGGCGTCAAGATCGTCGCCAACCCTTGTTTGACGTGGCGCTGCATCGTGAGCAGGCCGTTGCATTCCCAGTGGACGTCGGTGAATTCGGTGATCACGTAGCCGGCAATGGCGGGATGGAGGCGCATGGTGGTGATTTCATAATGCAGGCTGCGCGCCATGTGCTCCTGAGAAGCCTGGATGAACGCCTGAAATGAGCCAAAGACGGACTCCAGTCCATGGTCGCGGAAGCGCAGCGGCATGCCGTGCGGATAGACGATGCCCTCGCCCCACTCGTGGCCTGTCTCGAACCACCACGGATCGCGGCCTTTTTCCTGGATCGCGGCAGGGTCAGGCAAGCCCCAATTGCCGAACTCCGACACCAGGAGCGGCAGGTCGGCTCTGCGCTCATGGAGATAATCCCGCGCCCAGACCCAGTCATTGGCGCGGCTGGCGAAATCGGCCACCCACGCGTCCCATTCTGCGGCGTGATCGGGAATGGCGCGATAGTGATGGAAATCCTCCAGGTCGCCTGCAACGTGGAAATTGTCGCAGCAGGCGGAGTTGTCCACGATCAGCCGCGTAGGGTCCACCGTTTTGGCGTAGTGATAAAAGTCTGCCAACCAGTGACGATGCTCCGGATTGCGCGGCAGGTCGGTGCCCCAGTTTTCGTTGACCAGCG
Source organism: Caldilinea sp. (assembly GCA_025055055.1). Classification (GTDB taxonomy): domain Bacteria; phylum Chloroflexota; class Anaerolineae; order Caldilineales; family Caldilineaceae; genus Caldilinea. The sequence continues at coordinate 1,000 of JANWYX010000249.1, forward strand.
TCCAGGCGATGATCGAAGGATGATTCCAGTCGCGCTCGACCATGGCCCGGAAGGTCTCCTTAATGCGGCGATCGGCGGCCTCGGTCAACAGCACCCAGTTGGGAATCTCCGTCCAGATCAGCAGGCCCAGCCGATCGGCCACGTCATAGTACCGTGGGTCTTCAATCTTGATGTGCGTGCGCAGACAGTTGAGGCCGAGCGCCTTGGCTTTGCGCGCCTGATCTTCGAGGAACTCCAGGCTCGGCGGCGTGTAGATCGTCTCCGGGTAGTAGGCCTGGTCGAGCGCGCCGCGTAGATAGATTGGCTCGCCGTTCAGATAGATGCGCCCGTTCTTCGCCTCCACGGTGCGAAAACCACAGGCAGCGGCAAGGCGATGGTGCACGGCGCCATCGAGCATGATGGCCGCCTCCACCGTGTAGAGGTGAGGCGTCTCCGGGCTCCAGAGAAGCGGCGCCTCGTTGAGCACGATGCGACCTGCTCCGGTTGCATCGAGGGCAGTTTCGGCGATGCGCCGTCCGTCCGGGGCGCGCACGGCGGCGCGCACTTCGGCGGAGGGGGGCAGCGCTGCGCTGAGAAGCGCCTGAATCTCGATCGCCCGTTCGGCCGGCAAAGGCGTCAACCGCAGACGCACCAAGTGCAACGCCGGTCGCACCTCCAGCCAGACGCTCTGCCTGAGGCCGCCGATCGGTCCATCCCCGCTCTGTTTGCCGTGCGGAATTTCACTGAAAGGAAAGGCCGGGAAACGACTGCGATCGTCGTCGGGGTCGGCGACGCGCACCACGAGCACATTTTCGCCCGTCCGCAGCCCTGCGGCGACGTCGAATTCAAAAGGGAGATAGCCGCCCTCGTGTTCACCGATGCGCTGACCGTTGAGCCAGACGACGGCATGGTAATCTGCAGCGCCGAAGTGAAGGATTGCGGCCTTGTCGGTCAGATCGCCCTGCCAGTCGAAGCGTCGGCGATACCAGGCGATGCCGCTGTAATGGCGCAGGTCGTCGAACTGCGCCTGCCAGGGTGCGGGCACGCGTGCGGTGCGCCATTCCCGAATCGACGCCACATCATCACCGCCGGCCGGATCGACCTGAAAATCCCAAAGGCCGTCGAGAGACATTTTGAATGTCTGGTTCGTCATAGCGAAATTGATCCTTTGTGTTTTTGTGTGCTTTTGATGGAAATTTGGAACAATAAACCGGAATGTGACTTCAAGGCTCTGCTTCGGGCCTCCGAAAAATCGGTTTGCCTGCCTCAAAGTCCACTCGCGCCAGATACAGCCGTCGCATGCCGGCGGGGTACCCCACATAAGGCTCGCGCCAGGCATGATACGCAACCCACAGATTGTTGCTCGCGTCTCGGAAGAAGGAAGCACCTCCAGGGCCCACATGGCGACCGGCGCTGGCGAGCACAGGTTCGTTCTGCGGCTTGACGCACGGGCCAAGCGGCGTCTCGCAGACGGCGTAGCCGACGGCGTAATTGCGGCTCTCCCACCAGTTCCCGGAATAGATAAGATAGTATTTGCCGTCGTGAACAACCATGCTGGGATTTTCGATCAACGGCGTCTCCCACTCCTGGTCATACGCGATCAAGCGCACCGGCTCCCCGATCAAACGCAAGCCGTCTTCACTCAACCGCTGGGCATAGATAAAAATCGGAAGACCACAACAATTTCCGTCGTTTTTCCACAGCAGATAGAGTGTCCCGTCCCGATCGACAAAGGGTTCGGGATCGATGGAGCCGCCTTCCTCAAGCTGGCAAACAAAAGGCGCTTCACCGGAATCCACAAAAGGGCCTTCTGGGGAGTCGCTGACGGCGTAGCCGATGCATTGACGCTCGGCCGCCGCCAGTCGCGTCGTGTAATAGAGCACGAATTGACCATTGCGGGCAAGAACGCTTGGCGCCCAGGTGAAAGACTTACTTTCCTCGGCCCAGGCGGGCAACTGCGGGAGCGCCTCCCCGCGAAGGCCGGCTTCTTTCCAGTTCACCAGATCGGTGGACTTGAGCACCTGGATATGAAGCCCTCTGGCATTGGTGGCATAGGCGTAGTATTGACCACGCACATACAAGACGAAGGGATCGGGAAAATCCAGACGATAGACCGGGTTTTGATATTCCATCGGCGGGGCCATCTCAGTCGGCGCCTGAATTGGAGAGCAGGCGGAAAGCAGAATCAAAAACAGACCGATCGCCAGAATGCGTACGGCAGGCGCAACGATTCGATGAGTACAAGACTTTTCATAGCTCCACATACGCCTATCGTCCACCCATCCCGGTCAGCATGACGCCTTGAATGATGCGACGCTGGAAAATGGCATAAAAGAGGAGCACCGGCGCACTGGCGATGACCGTGCCGGCCATGACGAGCGCCCTCTCCTGGATATAGGTCCCCTGAAGCACGGTGAGACCGACCGGCAGGGTTCGCAGCTCCAGCGAATTGAGCACCACGAGCGGCCAGAAGAGATCATTCCAGGCGCCTAAGAAGACGAAGATCGTCAGCGCCACAATGGCGGCCCGGCTGAGCGGAAGCACGATCTGCCAATAGATGCGGAAACGCCCTGCGCCGTCCATCAACGCCGCCTCTTCCAGTTCTCTCGGCACCGAGGTGAAAAATTGACGCAGAAGAAAGACGCCAAAGACGCTGACCGCGCCCGGCCAGATGAGCGCATGATAGGTGTCGAGCCAACCCAGGCTGCGCACCAAAAGAAACACCGGGATCAGTGTGACTTGTCCGGGAACCATGAGCGTAAAGAGCAGCAACATAAAGATGATGTTGCGGCCGGGAAATTCGAGGCGGGCGAAGCCATAGGCGGTCAGGCTCGACAGAAAGACGCAAAGCACGGTGATGATGGTGCTTACTACGACGCTGTTGATGAACCATCGATCGACCATCAGATCCTGACGGGTGAAAACTGCGCGATAATGTTCGAACGTCGGATTGGCCGGCCAGAGTTGCAGAGGCCAGCGATACACTTCCGCAGCAGGTGTGATCGAAACGACGAGCATCCAGTAGATCGGAAAGCCGACGACGACCGCCAAAGCGATCAACACAGCGTAATGTAGGGTTCTCGTCAAGAAGCGATAGACGCGGTAGTGATTCATCTGGTTTTCTTCGCCTCTCCTCAATACTCAATGACGCTGCGTCGTCCAAAGATTCGAAATTGAATCAACGTGAAAAACAGGATCACGAGTGCCAGTGCAACGGCGATGGCGGCGCCGTAGCCCATTAGGAAATAGCGCCAGGCGGTCTGATACAGGTAAATAATCACCGTGTAAGAAGAGCGCCCGGGACCGCCACCGCCGGTCATAATGTAGGGTTGACCGAAGACCTGAAAATGTGCGATCAACTGCGTGACAAAGACGAAGAAGATGGAAGGCATCATCAAGGGGATAGTGATGTAACGAATGGTCTGCCAGGTATTGGCCCCATCGATGCGCGCCGCTTCGTAGAGATGGTCGGGGATGCCTTGCAATCCTGCCAAATAGATCACCATCGGGAAGCCGAAGCCCCACCAAACGGTGGCCAGACTCAACGAAGGAATTACGAGATTGGGGTCCGCCAGCCATCGCACAGGCGGCAGGCCGAACCAGACGAGAAAGTAATTGATAATGCCGAATTGCGTGTTCATCATCCAGCTCATGATGATGCCCATCGCTGCAACCGAAAGCACCACCGGCGCATAGAAGACGAAGCGGAAAAAATCACGGCCGCGTATCGGCGCATTGACCAACATGGCCACGACTAATGCAAAGATAGTGTTGATAATGGAGGTCAGAAAGGCGAAATAGAGGCTATTCCTGAGCGCGATCCACCAGATGCCGTCTCGCATCAGGTTGATGTAATTGGCAAGCCCAATAAACGGCTGCTCTCTGGCCAAAATCTTCCAATCATGGAGGCTGATCCAGAAGGAATAGAAAATCGGTCCGGCGACAAACGTCGCAAAAAGAATCAAAAACGGCAGGATAAACAGGTAGTTTGTCAACGTATACATCGGCGTGCGCCAGGTACGCCGACGCTGATGGGCGGTGTGCCCCTGGGTCCTTGAAAGCTCAGTCGCCATGCTCCTCCACGGTTGATCGCTAACCTCTTACATTTATTCGTCACATTCTTCCAGCTTTAGAGCTTTCCGGAAAAATAAAAACGTGCATGCATTGCCTATGCTTTGTCTAGAGATCAAGGCAACGGCCGGCGACCGGCCACGGATCACAGACCCTTAACTGGAGTCCGTGATCCGTAGCCGAAGAACGTTCCACGCGGAACGGCGAACAGGGCCGCCGTCTTGTGCAGCTTTACCGGCAGCGGTCCAGAATATCCTGCACGCGCGCATTGGCGTCTGCCAGGCCCTGCTCCACTGTCTTCAGATTATTATAGATCGCATCGAACTCCGGCATGTACCCTTGATCGATGACCTGCTGGATGCAGGGATGGGCAAAATCGTAGCGACCGATCTCCTGGAAACTGGTCCCCAGCACGATCGCCGACAGATAGCGGTCTGGCGTCAACGATTCGAACTGCGAGATGCGGGCCGGCGGCTGACCGGAAGTCGCCCACAGCGCGCCCTGCTCCGTGAGGAAACTGATGAGGCGTTTGGCGGCTTCCAGCTTCTCGCCCGCGAGCGTCGGCGGCGTGTAGATGACGTGAGAGCTGATCCAGGTGACATGTTCGTCGCCGATCTTCGGGAACGGGCAGACGCCCCAGTTGATCTCGTTGTCGTTGGCAAAGTTCAGGAACCAGCTGCCCTCCGGAAGCATCCCTAATTTGCCGGCGGCCATGGTCTGCCAGGTGTCAAAGCCGGCCGGCGGCGGCGCTACATGCTCGACGTAGATCAGGTCATACCAGAACTGCACCGCCTTTTTTACGGCGTCGCTGGTCAAGGTGGCGTTGCCTGCGCGATCGCTCCAGTCGCCGCCGAACTGCCACATGGTGGAAAGCGTGGTCGGCTTCTGCCAGCTCACCGCCGTGCCCCACTGCTCGACCTGGGTCGGATCGAATCCTTCCTCGTCCGCGCGCTTGCCATTGACGTCCTTGGTCAACTTCTTAGCGGCTGCAACAAACTCCTCTGCGGTGGCCGGGCACGTCTCCGGGTCCAGACCCGCTTCGACAAAGAGATCCTTATTGTACCAAAGCCCCCAGCCATGGATGTCCAGCGGCACACCGTAACGAGCGCCGTCGAGCTCGAGCGCCTCCAGCACCCGCGGGTAGATGTCGCTCACCGGAACCGGACCGCCGTGATCGTCATAGTAATCGCTCATGTCGGCCAGCACGCCCTGACCGGCGAACTGCGGGATTTCAAATTCATGGAGCAGGAAAAGATCGGGCGGGCTGCCGGAGACAAGCGAGGTCAACAGTTTGTCGAAGTAGGTGCCCCACGGCATCATCTCGACGCGCACCGAGACGTCAGGATTCTCTTCCGTAAACTTCTGCACCATTTCCACCATCGTCACGCCGTCGCTGCCGGTGAGGCCGTTCCAGTAAATAAGGCGAGTGGCGCCCGCGCCGGCCTCGGCGACGATAGGCGTGGCGGTCGGGGTCGGCTCCGTCGGCGCCGCCTCTTCGACAGCCGGAGCTTCCGCAGCAGGCGCTTCCACGGGGGGCGGCTGGCTCGGCGGAGGCGCACATGCCCCGATAACCAATGCAACGATCAACATGCCCACAACCCATAAACGCATGCGATTCATTTTTCTTCCTCCTTCATCGTTGAACTGTTCGGAGAGTGTTGCAAAAAGAACCCGCGCAAATTCTGCGGATATCCCGAGCTCGCGCCGAACCTGCATGACTAAACGCTCCTGTCTCATTGCGCAGGAAAGACGCCGAGATCGAAACCTATTGTCAGGCGAGGATTTCATGATTTACTGTAACAGAAATCGTCTAAATCGTCAAGGATTTTCATAAAAATCAGAAATCAATTTAAAATTTCATCTAGCGATTCATGATATGCTGCGAACGGATGGCTTTCCTTTGCGCCAACAGAGGAATCTAGGAGTCCTACTGACCTAATTGCAAGGAGCGGGTATGAACGAAGAATCCTCTAATCTACAAGAATTCATCGGTGCGCTGCGGCTTTTACGCTTGAGGTCGGAGCCCCAAGCGCGAGAGCATACGGTTGCAGTCCTCAAAGCGCTAGGTTCTCACCCGCGCATGGCGATCTTGGACTTTTTGGAACGACAAGTAGCCAATGTCTCTGAGATTGCGCAGGCGCTTGACATGCCGTTATCCACCGCCAACCTACATGTGACTGCGCTTGAGGAGGCGGGGCTGATTCGCTCGGAGGTCGTGACGGCCAGCCGTGGGGTGCAAAAACTCTGCGCGCGTCTGTACGATGCAGTTCTCGTCCTGCTTCCACAGACGCCCCCCACGTCGATGAGGACGACGACCATCGAAATGCCGGTCGGCGCCTTCTACGATTGTGAAGTGACACCCACCTGTGGTCTGGCCTCGACGGAAGGTCTCATCGGCCACCTGGACGACGCAGCCTCCTTTTTCGAGCCGGAGCGCATCCACGCCCAGCTTGTCTGGCTGACGAGCGGTTTTCTGGAATATCGCTTTCCCTATCGCCACAACCCGGAAAGCCCTGTGCATAGCCTGACATTGAGCGCAGAGATCTGCTCCGAGGCGGCGCCCTTTGCGCCGGATTGGCCTTCGGATATTTTTGTGGAAATCAACGGCAGGCCCATCGGCGTATGGACATCGCCCGGCGACTTCGGAGGAGAACGGGGCGCGCTGACGCCGACCTGGTGGGGTGAATGGAACAGCCAATACGGGCTTCTG
>JANWYX010000264.1 GCA_025055055.1 Caldilinea sp.
GCATGCGGGCAGGCAATTTATGGACTTTATCAATTTATCTTTCAGATCGGTCCCGAGCATTTCGTCATCTTGGGCCGCTTTATGCGGGCCAGCGGCACGTTTGATCAGCCCAATCCCTTCGGCGGCTTTCTTGGCCTCGCCTTGCCGCCGACGCTCAGCCTGGCGATCTGGGCATGGGGTGAGACGATACGTTGCAAGGAGCAACGCTGGCGACAGGTGTTCTGGGCATTGTTTTACACTCTCACCGCCGGCCTGATTGCACTCGGCGTGCTGGCGAGCTGGAGTCGCGGGGCATGGTTTGGTGCTTTCGCCGGGACACTGGCGGTAGCGGTGTTGCGCAGTCGCAGAGCGGCGCTGATCTCCGCCTTTAGCGCCTTGTTGTTGGCCATTTGGCTGACATTGGGCGCATTTTCCCCGGCAATGTTGCCGAAGCCGCTGACCGATCGCCTCGCCGATCTCCCTGCGTACTTTGGCCTGACCGACCTGCTGGCGCAGCCGGTCACCGATGAAAATTTCGCTGTAGTGGAGCGCTTGGCGCACTGGGTGGCGGCGCGGCGCATGTGGGAGCGCTCGCCCTGGTTCGGCGTAGGCGTTGGCAATTATGCTGCGGTCTATCCGGAAGTGCGCCTGCCGCGCTGGGAGGATCCGCTCGGCCATGCGCACAACATCTACCTGAACATGCTGGCCGAAACAGGACTGCTCGGATTCGCCGTCTTTCTGACGCTGTGGGGCGTGGTCGTGGCGTGGAGCCGGCGACGCTCCCGCTCCGGTTCACCGGTCGACGGCCAGCAGCGCTGGCGGGCGGCGGTGGCAGTCGGCGTCCTGGGGTTGGTCGCCCATCTTGCAGTGCACAGCCTGGTGGACAACCTCTTTGTGCGTGGCGTCTTGGTGTACATCGGTCTCTGGTTCGCTATTCTTCACGTTGATTGAGTTTATCGCTTTCATGTCAAGTTTTATTCGAGGGCTTTCATTGAACGCATTGCATTCTCTTCCGCTCAGCGACTCGAACCGTCGCGAAGTCAAGCGTTTCATCAAGTTTGCCATGGTCGGGACCGCAGGCATGGTCACCCATATGACCATTTTCAACATTTTGATGTTGGGGCTGCGCCTCGACCCGCGGCTCGCCAATGCGGTTGGCTTCGTTGCGGCTGTGATGCAGAATTTCACCCTCAATCGACGCTGGACGTTTCCCGAAAGTCGCAGCCGCGAGGCGGGGCTTCAGCTCGGGCAGTTTGCCATCGTCAGCGTGATCGGCCTCATGATCAACTCCGCCGTCTTCTGGGCCGTCAGCCATGGGTTAGAAACCTTTTGGGCTACGCTGATCACCGATCCAACGCTGGCGCATGCCATCAACAACAACTTTGCGCTGGCGACGGCGATTGGCGTCGTGCTCTTCTGGAATTTCACCGCCAATCGCCTGTGGACCTTCCGCACGCGCGCGTGAGGCGTAGGTTTGACGATCGTTGCGGTCGATTACACCCCTGCAGTTCGGCAACAAGCGGGCATTGGCCGCATCGTACGCGGCCAGATCGAGGCATTGGTTCGCTTAAACCCAGGCTATGACCTGCGCCTCTTTGTCGCCGGCCCGGTGAACGCAGCGCAGCGCAGCAGAGCGCCGCTGCCGTTGCACGCCACCCCTATCGGCGAGCGCAACCTGGTGCGCATCTGGCATCGACTGGACGTCGGCCTCCCGCGCGTCGAATGGTTCACCGGTGGGCCGCTCGATCTTTTTCACGCCACAGATTTCGTGCTTGCACCGACGCGCGCGCGGCGCAAACTATTGACCATCCACGATCTCGCCTTTCTGTTTTACCCGGACGCCGCGTTGCCCAGCTTACATCACTATCTGAATGTGGTCGTTCCGCGCAGCGTGCGCCGCGCCGATGGTATTATTGCAGATAGTCATCACACTGCGCACGACCTGACCGAGCAATGGGGCGTACCGCCCGAACGCATTACAGTCGTACAGGGTGGCGTGGATCACAGCCATTTTCGTCCCGTGCGCGACTTGCAACGACAACGCCAGGTGCGCGAACGTTACGCCATTGGCGACCGCCCTTTTATTCTCGCCTTGAGTCGCCTCGAACCGCGCAAGAATTTCATCAGATTGATCGAGGCCTTCGCCCTGGCGAGAGCGGAGACGAATCTCCCGCATCGGCTGGTGATCGCAGGCGGCAAAGGCTGGCTATACGAGGCGATCTTCCGTCGCGTCGAAGAGCTGAAGCTGCGCGAGCATGTGCATTTCACCGGCTTTATAGACGACACTGACCTGCCCGCCCTGTACAGCGCAGCCGAATTTTTCGCATACCCATCGCTCTATGAGGGCTTCGGCCTGCCCATCGTCGAGGCGCTGGCATGTGGAACGCCGGTGCTGACGGGCGACAATTCCTGTCTGCCGGAGGCGGGTGGCCCCGGTGCGCTCTATGTGAAGGCGGAGGATGTGCACAGCATCGCCGAAGGCCTGGTGCGCTTGGCGACGGACGAGGCGCTGCGCCGTCAGCTTCGCGAAGCCGGCCTTCGGCACGCCGCACACTTCACCTGGGAGCGCAGCGCCCGGCGCTTGCTGGAAGCCTATGAACGTTTCCTGACTATGGACTGATGTTTAACAACGGTGAAGGCTTACCGCAATCCTTCAGGATGGCGCGAAGCCTCTGAGATGAGAGTGCCCGACCGAAAGGTCAAAGAATCGGAACCGAGGAGAAACGACCTTGAGCACGCTTGAAAACCCGCTTGCGCCCCGTTCACCGGAAGAATCAGCGCTCACGATGACGATGTTTATGCAGCCGGAACACTCCAACAGCCTGGGCAACGTCCATGGCGGGGTGATCTTAAAACTGTGCGACGAATGCGGCGGCATCATCGCCAGTCGCCATGCGCGACGGCCAGCCGTGACGGTGACGGTAGATCGCGTCACTTTTCTGCGCCCGGTGCTGTTGGGACGGCTGGTGCTGGTGCACGGGCGTATCACCTGGGTGGGACGCACCAGCATCGAGGTGGAGCTGCGTGTGGAGGCCGAGCATCTCCTGACCGGCCAACGCGTGCACACCAACAGCGCCTACTTCGTCTATGTGGCGCTCGGCGATGATCGTCGTCCGACGCCGGTGCCACCGCTGCTGCTGGAGACCGAGGAAGATCGCCGTCGCTTCGCTGAGGGCGAGGCGCGGCATCGACAGCGGCTCTTAGAAGCGGGACGCAGCGCATGAGCCCAGCGCCGCCTCCACGCGTCGACGCCGGGTTGGCATCCATAGAGATGCTGCTGCGCTGGCTGTGGCCGGCTGCGTTGCTGTTGGCTTTCCTCGGTTATACAGGCCCTTGGGTCGATCACAAGGCGGCCGGCCTTGTGATCACAGGGCTGGACCTGGGCGAGTACGTTAAGTTTCTCACGCCTATCCGTCGCGGCGAGCTGACCCTGTGGCGTGAAGGGTTCTATCTGCCGTTGCTGGCGATCAGCCTGACCGCCAGCCTGATCGCCTTTCGGGCAGAGCTGCGCTACAGTTGGCCGATACGGGCAATTCTGCTGGCGCTGGCGATCGTGGCGGCGCTCAACCTTCTGCCCCCGGCGTGGACGCCTCAGCGCATGTTGACCGCAGAGTTTCGGCAGCAGGCGGTGGCGCTGGCGGGCTCGCTGCTGGCGATGGCGTTCAGCCCATTGTTGGCCTTGCTTCCACACCGCATCGTTGGCCTCTTCATCGGGCTACTGAGTATGGCAGCGGCACTACTTCCGATACGGCAATTTTTTGTCGTCCTGCCCATTATCAGCGCGCTCTACAATCGACCGCAAGCGCCGGGGTGGGGCACAGTTCTCTGCGTGATCGCTCTGTTGACGCTGGGTGCGACGGCACTGGGGTGGGCCTGGAAACGCACCATAAAATAGAGAGGAAGCATCGATGCTTTTCGGGATGATGAACAACCCACGTGCGCCGCTCTTGACCGAGATCGAGCGCGCCGCCGCCATGGGCTTTGACTTTCTGGACCTGACCGTCGAAGCGCCGGGCGCGGCGCCGGAATCGACCGACTGGCAGGCCGTGCGCAACGCCCTGCACGATCATGGGCTGGGCGTCGTCGTTCATGCGGCTCCCTACCTTCCCCTCAACAGCCCTTCGCCGTTGGTGCGGCAGGCGGCGCTCGATGAACTGCGGCGCTGCATCGACGTCGCACACATCGTGGGCGCTCCGTTTTGCACGACGCACTTCGTCGGCTGGCCGGAGTTTCTCACGGAGGAAATGGGCTATGAATATTACCGCCAGGCCTATCAGCTGCTGATCAAGCACGGCGCCGAGCAGGGCGTGCAGGTGACGCTGGAGAACAGCCCCAACAACAAACATCAACTCAAATATTTCCGCGAGATTTTCTTCCGCCTGCCGGAGCTGAAGCTGACCTTTGACATCGGCCACGGCAACATCAACACGGCGCGCAGCATGACGCGAGATTACATGTTTGCGCTGGCGGATCGCCTGGTGCACGTCAACATCAGCGACAACGACGGTTCCGCCGACGATCATCTGCCGTTCGGTGCGCCGAAACAGGGAGGGATCAAGTTAAAGCATGAGTTGCAGGTCTTACGCGACTTCCGCTTCGATGGCACGATGACGTTAGAAATCTTCGGCCACGAGCGCTGGCTGGTGGCCGGCCGCGAGCTGGTGAAGGAGCGGCTGGCCGAGATCGGCGCGTAAAGCAGGGTGCATGGTTGAGGGGGCGCGGCGGCTAGCCGCCGTCGGCGGGATCATTCCACAGGCTGACGGGCGCCGGCGTCGGTGTAGGAAAGACAAACGTGGACGGCGGGTCATTGCGCGTCGCCTCCACAGGAGTAGCCTCGGTGGGCGCCGTCTCGGCATCGACTTGCGTCGACGCTTCAGGCGGCGTCAGGCCTTCGAGATTGGTCTCGAAGACAACGGACGTCGTGGTATTGCCCGCCTCCGTAGCGAAGGTGATGCCCGGCGGTAAGGGTGGGCAAGCCGTTGGGTCTTTCCGGTAGGACTCTACCATGGCCGGCGCGCTCCAGATTCCCTCGACGACGGCGCGCACACGCTCAGGGTCGGCGATGCGCAACACCGAGGCGCCTTCAGGCGTCGTGTAATTCTGCAAGTCCTGCAGTGTCAACCCGCTGGCACGCACGTTGCCCGGGTCGAGCTGGATGCCCCAGGTGAGCAGGTCGAGGATTTCCAGCGGATTTAAGTCCGTCGAGATCATGTTCTGAAATGCGTTATAGAGCGGAAAAAAGTTGGCCAGCAAATTCGTGCGCAGCATCTGGTTGCGCAATCCCCACAGAAACTCCCGCTGGCGCTGATTGCGGCCGATATCGCTTTCTCGATAGCGCAGACGCACGAACCAATAGGCCGACTCACCGTCGAGCCACACGTCACCCGCCGGCAATGCAAAATAGTCCCAACGGTTGGTGGTCAAGTTAAAGATCGGCTCGTAAAACGGACAATCCAGATGGACGGTGACCCCACCGATGGCATCGACCAGGTCTACAAAGCCGTCCATGCGCACGCGCACATAGTGTTTGGTCGAGATGCCGAGCGTGTTGGCCAACACCTGAGAAAGCAACGCCGGCCCTCCACCCGGGCTCATATTTTCGCCGATGTTGTCCACCTGATTGATGCGCCCCCACCCGTAGCCGGGGATCTGCACGTAAAGATCGCGCGGGACGCTGAACACCGCAACCCGGTTGTTGGCGCGATCGACGCCAACGATCATGATCGTGTCGGTGCGCCAGCTTGTCCACCCGGGCCGATGGTCGGTGCCGAGCAAGAGATAGTTTTCCGTCTGGCTCCAGTTGAACGCAGGCCCAACCGGCGGGTAAGCGGTCGAGAGGCGGTCAGGCGCGGCCGGCGCCATCCACAGCCCTCCAAGGCCTGCAGCGGCCGTGCTTTCGGAAGAGAGCGTGCGGCTGACGGAGAGGGGGCGCATCGGAGGAGAAGGTGGGTTGTAGCTGCGCGCCTCGACGCCGGGCAACGGTTTGTGGCTTCCGGTGATGTCCAGCGGTGGCTTGGGAAGCGCCTCCAACGCCGCCTTTTGCACCCCGCGCGAGCCTTGAAACACACCGCTCGAGCATGACGTCAGCGCCAACGACAGCGCCAGCACAAGCGAAATGATCCGACTCCGGTCTGACAACATGCAAACCTGACTCCTGATGCAGATGAATCGGAAGAGCGCGCTGCTGTTCCATTCATATGCATACATAAAAATTTTGAGCGTTTAAGAGCCGCCCAAGGGCTCTTAAACGCTCATTATACTATAACTTTGACGAAAATTGCCTAACCGGGCGAGCGGTGGATCGAACCGGCGGCGCACCCTTCTTTACATCTTGCGTCTTCGGTCATGGGCAGCGGAATTCGCCGTCTTCTGCTTCATGAAACAACGCAGGATGCTCAAAGACTTTCTGCGCTGCTTCGGCGATCTTCGGCCAGTTGGGATACCAGACCCACATTGCACCGGCGTAACCTGCTCGGATCATGGAAGGGTCGTTGACGACAAAGCCATGCACGTCGTCTTTCTCCAGTTCCATCGCCAGACGCACCAGCTTCACCGCCTCGATCAGGTTCAAATCGGTGTACACCGAGCCTTGCAGCGCTTGATAGATGGCCGGGATGCGCGGCAGCAGGTTTTCGTTTTGAATCTGCGTGCGCACCGCCCAGATGAAGCGCTGCTGTCTGCGTTCTCGTTCGAGGTCGCCGCCGATGCGCCGGCTGCGCACGTAGCTGAGCGCCTGACCGCCGTTGAGGCGATGCACGCCGGCGTCCAACGCCAGCGGCGCTCCGCCTTGGTCATAGCCGTATGGATCGTACAACGGACAATCGATCTCGATCTCGACGCCGCCCATCGCATCAACCAGCCGTTTCACCGCTTCAAACTCTACGCGTACGTAATGATGGATCGGCACGCCGAGCTTGTCTTCGATCACCTGCCCCAACAACTTGGGCCCGCCGCCGTTGGGCTCATCTCGCTCGCCGAGATAGTCGATCACGTTGATCTTGTTGCCGCGGTGTCCGGGTATTACATCCACATAGATGTCGCGGGGCAGCGAAATGACACCCACGCGTTTGTTGGCTCGATCGACGGCCACAATCATGATCACGTCGGTGCGCCAGTTGGGCATGTTCGGGCGACGATCGCTGCCTAAAAGAAGAATATTGGTTGTCTTTAAGAGAGGGTTCGGATCGTCGACAGGCGTTGGGCTTGCCTCCACCGCCTGTGTTTCCACAGATGCCGACGTAGGGAAGGGTTGCGCCGTCGACTGAGCGGATGGCTCTGGCAAGGCCGAGACAACGGCCGACGGACCGCTTGCTTGGGCGGCGGGTGGACTTCCGGGCGCTGCGCTGGCGGTGGCCCTCGAGCAGCCGGGGAGAAGACTTGCTAAAAAACACAAGAGCAAAAAGGTCGACAGAGGTCGGCGCCACACAAGAGAGGGCGGGGCAGATCGATGCATCGTGAAGTCCTCGCTCAACGGTTATACCTGAACAGGAATGTGGCCCTCCCTGTTAAACATTACTTTACATCAAGAGCGTGCGTTGCGCAATATGTCGAATACCTGTTCGCATAGAGGATAGTGCCAGCGATGTCCTTGCCAGAACTCATCCAGAGTGCGATGGCCGGCGCGCTCATAGAGCAATGCTTGATGGACCATCTCCAGCGCATCGGCGTCGTGGACGAGCCGCGCCTCCGGACTGGCTTCTTCAACATATTCCCGCCATAGGGTCATATAGTCATTGGCGGCGGGCAACGTTCCTAAAATCATAGAGAACGCCTCGCTTTCAGCGCGACGTTTGACCTCCGTCCCGAGCAACGTTGCGCTGCTTTTAGGGAGGTCGGTCACGCGGCTTTCGGCAAGATCGTGCAATACGGCCAGCGTCAGCGCGCGGCCTACCTCCAGTGGACGCTCCAGACCCTGGGCTTCCCAGTCGGCATTGAGCGCATCCGCCAACGCCAGCGTGAGCAGCGCAACGCCGGTCGTGTGGTCGGCGATCGACTCGCAGGGGACTACGCCGTTGAGCAGCCAGCCGGTGCGCGGCAGCCGTTTCAGAACACAGGCATGTTCAAGAATGCTCAACAGGGCCGGAATCGGCGGTGTGTTGGGTTCGTGCATGGGCGGAATCAGCAGTTGTGTGCATCGAGCCAGCGGCGCAGCTCGATCAACGCCTGGTTGCCGATGCGAACATGGGTGAATTCGTCGCAGCCGCCGAAGGGAATACGCACCGTATGCATGCGTTCGCCGTCGTCGAGCGCTAACCACGTCTCGCCGGGAACGCGGCCGAAGACGCCCTCCTCTGCGCCGGCGGTTCCCACCAGCGCCAGCCCCAGCGTTGCGTTGCTGACGGCGCGCAGCCACGTTGCAGCCCGGCGCGCCAACGCCTCGCGCGCCGCCGCGTCGAGTTCATCGGGCGCCGCTGCGCCCGCAAGCTCCATCGGCACCTCTTCGGAAGCGATTTCGGAAGCAATGATGTGCTTGCGCAGCGGTGTCCGATCGGGCAGGGCCGTCGCCAGCCGCTCCGCCAGCGCGCCGCGCGTGTTGGTCTCCAGCAGCGACACCGTGACGCCCGCCTGCATCATCCGTCGCGCCAGCATCGTCTCGTAGCGCTCCTCCGGATCGGTGGAGTAGATATACGACCCGACGACGGCGCGCACCTCCGCCTCGATAGCATCAAGCATGCGTTCGGCCGTTTCCGGGTCGTCGGCGCGGGCGGCGATGCGAATGTCCACCTGGCCGGTTTTGGCGGCGAGGCCGACGGTGGGGTTGCTGCGGCGCATAAGCTCGCCGAGCCGTGCATCGATGGCGCTTTCGCCTATGCCAAAGGTGCGCAGGATGCGCCGCCGGATCACTGCGCCGCTGCCCATGCGGGCGCGCAGATAAGGCAGGACGCTGGCGGTCATCATCGCCTTCATCTCGCGGGGCACGCCGGGCAGCGCGATCACAGCGCAGCGTTCGGTCTCCACGATAAACCCCGGCGCGGTGCCGAGGGGATTTTCGATCAGAACGGCGCCCTCTGGAATCATCGCCTGCTGAAGGTTGTTTTCGGTCATCGTCACGCCGAAGCGGGCAAAACGCTCTTTCAGCGTGGCAAGCGCGCCTTCGTGCAAGACGAGCGACCGCTGCGTGGCGTTGGCGACGGCTTGCCGCGTCACGTCATCGACCGTCGGCCCCAGCCCGCCGGTGATGATGACGACGTCGCTGCGCGTCATCGCCAATTCGATGACCCCGCGCAACCGTGGCTCGTTGTCGCCGACGGTGGTCTTATAGTACAGGTTCACGCCGGCCTCGCGCAGTTGCTGGGCGATCCAGACGGCATTGGTGTCCACGATGTCGCCGAGCAAAATTTCCGTGCCCGACGTGATAATTTCTGCAGCAAGTTCAGGCATCGACGTTACAACATCAAGGCGGCTTGCGCGCGGATCGATTTGATGCGGTCGGCAATATCGCGGTTCTCTCGCGCGCGGAACTCTTCTTCCAACTGCTTAAGCGCTTCGACGAAGTCGCGACTCAGCAGCTGGCGATTTTCTTCGAGCAGCTTGCGCTGGGTCTTTTGGTCGGGCGCATTGAGCAGGTCGTTGATCAGGCGCAGCTCCGGCGACATCTGCTCCTGCATGATTTGCAGCGCAGCGTCGTAGATTTTGCGCAGACGCTGCGCCGCTGCGGTCGCCTTATTCTGCTCGGCGCGCTGAATGTTGGCCGCCAACAGCGCCAAGAACGTCTCGTCGATGAGGTGGGCGTTGGCGCGCAGGGCAGCTTCCGTGTCGGTAGCTTCGAGCACGGCTTGCAACGCTTGTTGCGCCTGGGCGGCGGCGTCCTGCTGCAGCGCGCGTTGTTGATCCTGCACTGCCAACACCAGCTCGCGCAATTTCTCCAGATGCTCGCGCACCTGGGGGTCTGTCGTGCGCTCCAGCCGCTCTGCAATCGCCAGCAGGAACTGATAGTCGAGTAGCGGCGCCAACGCCAGCGCTACGGAAGCAGCCACGGATTCGCCGTCGGGCTGATTCCAGGCGTCGAGCAGGATATTTAATACTTCTTCACGCGTGGCGTTGGGACGAATACGCCGCACCGTCTCTTCGACGCGATCTTGCAGTCCTTTCAGTTCGCGACCGGCTTCGGTCTTTTCCAGCAGCGCGCGGCGCAGCGTTTGCAGCGCTTTCACTCCTTCGCCGTCGCCCTGGCTACCCGAGAGCATCATCAGGCGATCGAGCAGCGAGAAGAATTGGCGATCGACCAGGTGTTTATACCGTTCCAGCGCAATGTTCAGCGCGCCTTCGTCGTCCGCCAGCCGGGCTAGGCTTTGGATGGCGGCCACCTGATCGCGTTGTCTGCGCAACATCTCCGGCGTAACGCCTTGAAACTCCCAAAGCTTTTCGATGAAGCGGTTCCAGTCCAGATACTCTTTGGGCTGCAACATATAGCCGCGGCGCGCTTCGGTCGGCAGTTTACGCATGAGCTTCTGGATCAGGTCGCCGATGATGCGTTGCCGCTGGGCGTCGTCGACGCCGGTGGGCGGCACGTAGACGCCGAGAAACTCATGCGCCGGTTCATGCACCATCAACGGTGCGCTGATGGCGCCGCCGGCGCCGCAGCGTGGACAAATCGCCATATTGACCTGTCCGCTCAACAGCGCAGGCCCCAATTCGGGGTTGACGCCCAGATCGATGATCGTAAAGACCGGAACCACATAGACCGTCCCACAGTTCGGGCATTGCACCTGCGCCGCGCTAGGCGGAAAAAGCAACTCCTCTCCCGGCGCTCCCGTTCGTCGCCCCGGCTGCGCAGATTCCGGAGCGACGGTCGGCGTCGTTGCGGCGGAGATTGTTTCAGCGGAAGTTGACGTTTCTCCGGTTGTTCCAACGCCTTCAGCTTCCTCGCGGCGTCGTACAAAGCCTTTGGGTAATTCGATGCCGCCGGAAGACGGCTGTTTTTCCTGTCCGGGCAAAAGAATGCCGCTCATAATCACTGGTCCTCAGGTTGAATGGCAGCCGTGCCGGCTGCTCTGTTTGCCGACAATCGCTCCCATTGTATAGCAAATTGGAATTGCGACCAAAGGCGTCGATGACGAATCCACTGCAAGTTCGGCGTAAAGCTCCTGTGTTATACTAATGAGGAGTTGCGCAGTTGGACGAAGCGTTTTCGTGGAATCGTCAGGAAAGTGGACCAATTGCGGAACGTCCGTGCTGAACTAAGGAAGCTGCGCTAAGGAAAGGTCATGCACGAGCTGTCCATCGCCTACAACTTGGTTGAGATCGTCGAAGAGGCGGCGCGCGCAGCCGGAGCCATACGAGTCACGCGCGTGCGGCTGCGCCTCGGCGATCTGGCCGGCGTGGTGGAGGACGCGCTGCGCTTCAGCTTCCCGGTGGCGGCGCAGGGTACGCCGGCAGAAGGCGCGGAATTGGCGATCGAGCACGTGCCTGTGCGGGTGTTTTGCCGTCAGTGTAATGCAGAGCGAATGTTAAAGCCGCCCTTTGTCTATCGTTGCCCGGAGTGCGGCGCTTCTCATTTACAACTCTTGCAGGGCCGTGAGCTTCAAGTGGAGTCGATCGAGATCGAGGAGAATCATAATGAAACCGCGTATCCTTGAACTACACAAAGCAGTGCTCGACAAAAACGACGAGATTGCGCGCACGCTGCGCGCTCGATTTGAGGCGGCCGGCGTCTTTGTAGTCAACCTCGTCTCCAGCCCGGGTGCAGGCAAGACTGCCCTGCTGGAGGAGACAATGCGCAGAATGCTTGAACGCAACTGGCGCGTGGCAGCCATCGTCGGTGATCTGGCCACAGAGAACGACGCCCGTCGTCTGGCGCGCAGCGGCGCGCCCGTGCGTCAGATCGAAACGGGAGGCCTGTGTCATCTAGAGGCCGAACTGGTGGCGCGTCGGCTAGAAGGATGGGCGCTCGAAGAGCTCGACTTCCTTTTCATCGAGAACGTGGGCAACCTAGTCTGTCCATCCGACTATGACCTAGGCGAGACGTTGCGCGCTGTGTTGCTCTCCACCACCGAAGGGGAGGACAAACCCAACAAATACCCGCCGATGTTCTATAGCGCCGACGTTGTGGTGTTGACCAAGATGGACCTCGCTGCGGCGACGGACTTCGACTACGCCGGCGCTGTCGCCAATGTTCGGGCGGTCGCTCCCCATGCCGCCCTCTTCGAGACTTCGGCGCGCACCGGCGAAGGCATCGATCGCTGGATTGAGTTTCTGGTGGCGCGGCACTGGGAAGCCGCAACTGCGGCGTCGGCTGCGCCGGCTCGTTGAGAGACAGCACCGAGAAAAGAGAGGGCGAGGAGTTCCCAACGAGGAGTTCCCAATTGGAACGCTACACCGTCGCATGCGTCCAACAGCGGCTGCGGCTTCCGGCCACAATCGATGACTATCGCGAAAATCTGCGCCGGTTCCTGCGCGCAGCGGAAAATAAGCGCGCTCGGCTGGTGGTTTTTCCAGAGCTAGGTGGGTTGATGCTGGCGCCGCCGCTGTTGAGTGACTTCCGCTCGAGGTTGCTTAAGCGCGTGGACCGGGGGCGACGACGCAACGCCTCCCTCTGGCAGAAGTTCGTCGGCTCGCTTTCCAGCGGCGCGGCGAACCTGCTGCGCGCCGACCTGCGCCTCGGCCTGGCGGATCTGCTCGACGTCGCTGCGCCTGAGCTGTGGACCCAGTATCTGCATTTGTTCGGCGAGTTGGCGCGCGAATCGGCGATGACGATCGTAGCGCCCAGCCTCTACCTGCCCGACCCGTTGGACGGCGTGATCCGCAACTTGACGGCCGTTTTTGGTTCAGACGGCGCGCTGCTCGGCGTACAGGCCAAGGTGATGCTTTCCGGCGAAGATGCGCTCTACTGCCGGCCCGGCATCAATTGGCATGTCATCCACACGGAAGTCGGCGCGCTGGGCGTCATCCTTGGCGGCGATGCACTCTTTCCGGAAGTGGGGCGACTGCTCGCCTTTCAAGGTGCGGACGCGCTGATCATCATCGCAGCCGCAAGCAGCCAAGTGGAGTACAACAAATTGCGCGCCGCCGCTTTGGCCCGCATGCAGGACAATCAGCTCTACACCGCCTGTTCGTTTCTGGTCGGCCCGAATCCTTTCGAGCGCCGCCCCATCACCACCTATATCGGCAGATCCGCTATCTTTGCGCCTCAGGAGTTGACGCCCCGCCTCAACGGCGTGCTGGTCGAAATGGGCAACGCCGCCAGCGAGGGGGTGCTCACTGCAGAATGGAACTTCGCCGAACTGCGCGCCTTGTGGGAAAGCAGCGAGGTGCGCGCCCGCAGCCAGCTGACGGCATCTCAGGCGCACCAACTTCTCGCCGCAGTCCATCGCCAATTGCAGGAGCCTCCGCTGCTCGAGGCGAAAGAGCAACCGTCGTCGAACCCGCCGACCGAGCAGAACGCTCCGACGCAGAGGCTCCCCGAGGTCTCTCTAGATGACCTGCCGGTCATCGCCTCGGTCACCAGTCGTTGGCCGCTCCCTCACGTCGCACCGGATTCACTTCAGCCGGCGGAGGAGCAAGTCGGCTGGACGCCC
The DNA here is from genome assembly GCA_025055055.1 of Caldilinea sp. Classification (GTDB taxonomy): domain Bacteria; phylum Chloroflexota; class Anaerolineae; order Caldilineales; family Caldilineaceae; genus Caldilinea. The sequence continues at coordinate 13,497 of JANWYX010000264.1, forward strand.
GTCGGCCCGCCGGCACACCCTTCGCCTCGTCAGGTGCGCTACGACGAGGAAACCGATGAGATGGACGCGCTCGACGACCAAGAGCAACGCCCGTAGAGAAGAAAATTCTGCACGGAACGCACATCATCGAAGATCCAATCCATCCATATTATCGATATTGCGGAGTAGGTTTGTATGGTTTTGCGCATTTTGTTCGTTGGTTTTGTTTTGTTTTTTGCAACCGCTTGCTCGCCGATCAAGGCCGGGACAGAAGGCGCGTCGGTCAATGGAGAGCCGCAACGCTTTGCCATGACCTTCAGGGCCGGTTACAAGCCACAGGCCAATTTGCCGTTCGTCGGCGTCTATGTGGCGCAGGAAAAAGGCTTTTTCGCCGAAGAAGGACTTACAGTCACGATCGAACATTCGCCCGGTCGGGGAGAGCATGTGCAGTTGCTCGTTGCCGGCGCCGTGCAGGTGACGACCATGGACGCCGCCACGGTGCTGCAGCGTCGCGCCGAGCCGGGACTGCCGGTGGTCTCCATCGCTCTGATCGGACAGAGGGGACAGCAGGCGTTTGCCGCCC
>JANWYX010000285.1 GCA_025055055.1 Caldilinea sp.
AAAATTGTTGAAGAGGGATGCTGGGCACCTCCACCGTCGCGGGCACTCCCGGTTCGTAGCTGGAAAGCCAAGGATATGTCGTTGACATGGTCGCTCCTTTTTGGGACAAAGTTCGTTGGAAACCGGCTGAACAACTTCGCAAGCGGCGGGTACTATTGTACCACACCTGCTTTGACATCCGTACAATGCGGGCATATACTCAAGTGATTGTCTGGCAGACATAAGGAATCAATTGTAGATTCTGGCGAAATTTTGGCTGAGTTCAGAAACTTGTGAAACGAAGCCGATCCGGCGTGACGGGGAAGAATTTTCATGACGACAACGCGTGTAAAATGGATCGAAGGGAAGAGCTTCCTAGGCGTCGGCGACAACGGCCGCAGCGTTGTGATGAGCCCGGCGGATGGTCCGGGCGTCAGTCCGATGCAGATGTTGTTGTTGGGGCTGGGTGGATGCACGGCCATCGACGTCGTGGATATTCTGCACAAGCAGCGTCAACCGCTGGAGGATCTGCAGATCGAGATCGGCGGAGAACGCGGGGAGGAATGGCCCAAACCTTGGACGCGCATCCATCTTCATTACATCGTCGTCGGCGCAGGGCTGGACCCGCACAAAGTGGAGCGCGCCATCGAGCTGAGCGTGCACAAGTATTGCGGCGCCCACGCCACGCTGGCAGGCGTGGCGCACATCACCCACGATTATGAGCTTCGGGCCAACGATCGCAGCGACCGGGAATGAGGTGCATGTGGCTGCCAAAGCTTCAGACGAAGACCTGTTTCACAGCGGTTTGCTGAACGCGCTGCTTGAACGCACACTGCGCACCTTACAGGACGTCGACATCGAGCTGGCGGCGCAACGCGTGGCCGATCTACGCGCCAAACATCATCTGCAGGACGACGTACTGGTGGAGCATCTGATCTGGCGCAAGGCGCGTCAGGCCGGCATGGTTGGAGCCGCCACCTCGGCGGCGGCATTGATTCCAGGTCTGGGCGGCGTCGCAGCGTTTACGGTCGGGGCCGCCGCCGACGTGGGCGCGACGTTGCGCCTGCAGTCCGAGCTGGTGATGGAGATCGCCGCCGCGCGGGGCAAGCGGCTGCAGCCCGACCAAGCGCGTAACGCGCTGCTCGTGGTGGCGGGCCTCAACGTGGGCGCCGAGCGGTTGGTCAACCAGGCGAGCCGCAGGCTTGCCACGCGCCTTAGCGAACGCTTCGCCGGCCGTGCGCTGGTCAAAGCCGTTCCGTTTATCGGCGTCGCCATCTCCGCCGCCGCCAATCTGCTCATGACCTATCTTATCGGCAAGCGCGCCGACGCTTATTTTCGCCTCGGCGAGGCGCACGTCGGCGACTGGAGCGAAAGCCTGCGCGCTTTGACCGGCCTCGATGAACGTCGACTGTCGGCGGAGCTAGGCGCCATTCTTTCCGAAACCGGTCGGTTGGTGCGCAGCCGCATGCAACAGCTCGGTGCCAGGACAGAGGAGGGATTGCTTCGCCTACGGGAATCCGCTGCAAGGCCTATCGAACAGCGCCTGCGTCTTCCCAAAGCCAGCATCCATCACGGAGATCTTGAAAAGCAGGAAAAAGGAGAAAAACGATCCATGCTCGATAAATTAAAACAGCGCCTGAGAATTGGACTTCCGACGCAGGAAGCGCCTCAAGAGACGGCGGCGATGGAGCCGCAGCCTCCATCGATCGTGGACGTGACCGACGCCGACTTTGAGTCGGTGGTGGTGCAGTCCTCCCTGCCGGCGGTGGTCGATTTCTGGGCGGAATGGTGCCAGCCCTGTCAGGTGATGTCGGCCTATGTGGAATTTCTGGCAAGAGACTACGCAGGACGCCTGCTGGTGACGGCGCTGGACACGGATGAAAATCCGCAGACGCCGGCGCGCTACAATGTGATGGGGTTGCCGACGCTGCTGCTGATGCGCAACGGCGAAGAAGTGGACCGCATCGTAGGCATGGCGAGCTATGGAGAAATTAAAGCGCGCGTCGAGGCGCTGCTCGGGCGTGCGTAAACATCCTCCGCTCTTCACTATCTTTGGAGTGTTTTATGCGAGTTTCAAGATTATTTTTTCAGACACTGCGTGAAACGCCGGCCGACGCGGAGGTGGTCAGCCATCAACTGATGCTGCGGGCGGGCATGATCCATCAAATTGCGGCGGGCATCTTCGACTACTTGCCACTGGCGCAGCGCATCAAACACAAGATCGAAAACATTTTCCGTGAAGAGATGGACGCCATCGGCGGGCAGGAGGTGACGCTGCCGATGGTGCATCCGGCCGAGTTATGGCAGAAGTCGGGGCGTTGGTATCAGATCGGCAGCGACATGGTGCGCTTCAAAGATCGCAACGACCGGGACATGGTGCTCGGCATGACACATGAGGAGATCATGGCGGACTTGGCGAAGCGCTTCATCCGTAGCTATCGCCAGTTGCCGATGATGCTCTACCAGATTCAGACTAAATTCCGAGACGAGCCGCGGCCGCGCGCCGGCTTGATCCGCGTGCGCGAATTCACGATGAAGGACGCCTACACCTTCGACCGCGATGAAGCGGGCATCGACGCCTACTATCCCAAATTCTATCAGGCGTACTACAACATTTTCCGTCGCTGCGGCATCGACGTGATCGCCGTCAAGAGCGACACCGGCATGATGGGCGGGCGCATGGCGCATGAGTTTATGGCGCTGACCGAAATCGGTGAGGACACGCTGGTGCTGTGCGACGCCTGTGGCTATAGCGCCAACCGCCAGGTGGCCGTCTTCCGCAAGCCGGAGCCCCCCATCGCCGAACCGCTGCCGCTGGAGGAAGTGGCCACGCCGGGCGTCTCGACGATTGAGGCGCTGGCGCAATTCTTGAACATTCCCGCCAGCGCAACTGCCAAAGCCATCTTTTTTATCGCCGACATCGAACAGCCGGACGGTTCGGTCAAGGAGCAGTTCGTCTTCTGCGTGGTGCGCGGAGATATGGAACTGAATGAAACCAAGCTGACCAATGCCATTAAGGCGCGGCGTCTGCGTCCGGCCACGGCCGCTGAAATTCGCGCTATCGGCGCGGAGCCCGGCTACGGTTCGCCGATCGGCATTCACCGCAACCAAGTGCTGCTCGTCGTCGACGACCTGGTGGCGCGCAGCCCAAATCTGGTGGCCGGCGCCAACCGAGAGGGCTATCACCTGCGCAATACCAACTACGGTCGCGACTACACTGCCGACATCGTCGTCGATCTGGTGGCGGTGAGCGACGGCTACGCCTGTCCTCAATGCGGCGCGGCGGTGCGCACCGCGCGCGGGGTGGAGGTGGGCAACATCTTCAAACTCGGCACCAAATACAGTGTCGCCATGGGGGCCACCTATCTGGACGAAAACGGTGAAGAGAAGCCGATCGTCATGGGCTCCTACGGTATCGGCACCGGTCGCCTGATGGCAGTGATTATCGAGCTGCACCACGACGAGGCGGGCATTCAATGGCCGATCACCGTTGCGCCCTATCAGGTGATGTTGATCAGCCTGGCGACCGAAAAGACGCCCGAAGTAGCCGAAGCCGCCGAGAAGCTCTACGCCGATCTGCTGGCGGCGGGCGTGGAAGTGCTCTACGACGACCGCGACGAGCGCGCCGGTGTCAAATTCAACGACGCCGACCTGATCGGCATCCCGATCCGTCTCACCGTCGGCGCTAAAGGGCTGCAAAATGGCGTCATCGAAGGCAAACTGCGTCGCAACGGCGAAACTTTCGCCTTTCCTGTAGAGACGGCGGTGCAGGATGTCCAGGCGCTGATTGCGGCCGAGATCGAGCGCATTCACGCCAAAGTGGTTCCGGTGCCATTCGACGAATAAACACGCACAGGAAAGCGTCTGTGTTCACCACCAATTTTCCCTACTACAATGTTGTCGACCAGATCTATCACGCCGAATGGTCGATTGCGAAGCTGGCGCGGCATGAGTTGCTGCGTCGCTCGATTGCAACGCTGTGGCCCGACGGACATCCGACTCGACTTATCCATGTGGCCGGCACCAGCGGCAAAGGCTCCACCTGTCGTTTTTTAGAGTTAGGGCTGGCTTGTCTCGACAGTGCCGGCGCGTTCATGAGTCCACATCTCTTCGACTATCGCGAGCGCTTCAGCATCAACGGCGAATTTGTCTCTCGCGACGAGGTCATGGCGGCCTGGGAAGAGCGCGTGCGTCCGCATTGTGTGCGCATTGCGACCGACAATCCGGCGCATGTGCACACTTTTCACGAGGTTTCCATCTTAATTGCACTGACGCTCTTCGAGCGCCACAAGGTACAATGGGCGGCGATCGAAACCGGCGTCGGCGGGCGCTATGACCAAACGCGCGCACTCGACGTGGTGGCGACGGCGCTGACCAACGTCGGCAGCGACCATGCGCACCTGTTGGGCAGCGAGCTTTGGCAGCGCGCGCTCGATAAAGCGGGTATCGCCCGCGCCAGCGTTCCCTTTTTCACCACGGAGCAGGCGCCCGCCACGCTGGAGATCGTGCGCCAGGTATGTGTAGCCGCCGGCGCTCCGCTGATCGAGGTCGGTGACGCCGATGTTGCGGCGTTAGAGGCGGCGTTGCAAAAGCATACGCTCGATCCCTTGCCCGATTCTTTGCTCCATGCCGACTATCAGAAGCGCAACG
>JANWYX010000300.1 GCA_025055055.1 Caldilinea sp.
CAAATTGTTCGGCGGTTACACCTGGCGCAAGTTGCTCGATCTGCCTCCTTTCGAGGTGCAGGAAGAAAAGACGGACATCGAAGCTTTGACGGCCGAGGGGGAAAAGTTTTCTGCCTCGTTGCATTCATTTGGAAAAGAGCCGATCAATCAGGTCAAATAAGAGTTACATCCCCACCGGTGGTAGATCCATCGGCGGCTCTGTCAATAAGTCCCCGCGAATCCACCCACCGAAATTGGTGAGAAACCAGACATAGCCGCGGCTGACCGTATATCCGACCAGTTGGATGCGGGCGCCCGGGGGCGCCGTCGTTAGCACCGGAAAGCGCGTGTCCGGCCCGCTGCGGATGTTGGAGGCCACGCGCGTTGTCGCCAAGGCATAGGGGCGTGTGTGCGTCACATCTTTGAATTCGGGTTCGAGCGTCTTGCACGCCTCGCGGAAATAGGCAGGCGCCGCCTCGAGCACGGCGGGAACGCAGTCCTCGGGGAAAGTTAACGCCTCGAGCGCTGCACCCAGCGACTCTGCATCTGCGCGGACGGAGCGTGCGCCGGAAGGTTCGAGAGGGCCGGGAGTCGCCGACACGCCGCGGTTCGAGGCGAGCGTTTGCGTCATCAAAACCAACCAGAGCGCTGCTCCCATCAGGATCGCCGATGCAACGCCTACCAAGATTCGGCGTTCTCTTGGCCTTGCACGTCTGGGATAGACGCGTTGCGCTGCATGCCGGGATGGGGCTGAATGAGAATTCCTCCCTGCGGTGGACGCATTGCGCATGACCGGCGCATAGTTGCGGAAAAAAGTGCGCAGCACGTCTTCGTAAGCGACGTGAACGCGCCAGCGGTTCTGAGCAATGTCGTAACGTCGCGCGGAGGCCGGAATACGCCGCTGCAAATCGGCGAGTAGGTCCGCCATATTGTCGGCGTGGCCGATCACGAAGACAATCTCTTCGCCGACACGTTTCTGATAGCTCAGCCAAGCGCCGCCCAAACCGGCGCGCGTGCGGGTTGCGGCGCGTCCAACGTTCGATGTGCCTTCGTGCGGGCGATGGATGTCGGGCGCACAGTGGGCTGCGGCGAGCATTTCATCGTAGCGACGTCGTCGGTCTGGATGGCGCAGCGTATTGTACGCCTCATTCAGCTCTTGCATGCGGCGATGCGCTGCAGGCGAAGGATTGAGATCGGGATGCACTTGGCGCGCCAGACGCCGATAAGCCGCTGCAATCTCCGCCTGCGTAGCATCCGGCGCCACCTGCAGAATCTGATAGTAAGTCCCAGACGCCATAGCAGGGGCAGCGTACCACAATTGCGCAGAATTCGCCAGATCGCAGCGTGTGATACAATGGGCGGCGGACGAATATCTTTGGAAAGGCGTACGCAGACTGTGCGACGACTATCATAGATGTGCCGATGGAGATGAGTGTGCTGACTCTAGAAAGGATGGTGTAGAACGATGATCCGCCTGTGGAACCATTGCGTTGGACGTGCGCTGTTTCTGGCGTTTGGATTCGTCCTGTTGACGAATGCGACTGTCCTCGCTCAGCACGACGGCGCAATCACGGCCCCATCGGCCAATGCGATCGTGAGCGGAACGGTGACCGTTGAGGGCTTTGCTGTGCATCCTACCTTTCGGAAGTGGCAGCTCGATCTTCTGCTCGGTGGAGACGCAGGGCAGGCGACGTTTCTGGCGTTGGGAGAAAAGCCGGTGGTTGCCCCTTCCCAACTTCTGATATGGGATACAACGCCCTACCCAGACGGCGAGCATGTGCTCCGACTGCGGGTGGTGCACAGCAATCTTAACTACGAAGAGATCTTCACGCCGATTGTCATTATGAACGGCGAAGCGCCGCCTCTTGTCGAAAAACCGGAAATTGCGGAAGTAGAAACCAAACCGGACAGTCCGCCCCAGGAAAAGGTCGAAGCGACGCCCGTCGTCTTCCGTACGGATGCGCCGCCCGACGGCGAACGCTGGATCGAGGTGATCGTGTCCGAGCAGAAACTGATCGCCTGGCAGGGGGATACGCCGGTCTTTGAGACGATAGTCAGCACCGGCAAGCGCGGCTTCGAGACCATCCCCGGCGAATTCCGCATCTATGTTAAATACGAAAAGACGCGCATGCGCGGCCCCGGCTACGATACGCCCGACGTACCCTGGACCATGTACTATCATCGCGGCTTCGCCATCCACGGCGCCTACTGGCACAACAACTTTGGGACGCCGGTCAGCCATGGCTGCGTCAACCTGCGCGTGCCGGAGGCCAAGGCGCTGTATGATTGGGCGAGCGTGGGCACGCGCGTTGTGGTGAGACCCTGAGATTTCCGTTGCAGTGCCTGCATGCGTCTGCATGCACCATATGTTCCTTTCTTCCCCTTCAACGATTGGAGATTCGCCTCGCTCGGGCGTAAGATCGGGTTCATGTCGTTGGATGCAGAGCTCGTTCACCTGAATGTGCGCTCCTGGTATAGCCTCCTGAGCGCAACCGCCTCCCCGGAAACATTGGCGGCGCGCGCGGCGCAAGAAGGAATGACGCATTTGGCGCTGGCCGATTTTAACGCCCTCTACGGCGTTGTCGCCTTTCAGCGCGCCTGCCTTGCCGTCGGCGTGCAGCCGATCATCGGTCTGACGGCGGCCCTGGAAGCGCCGTCAGACGCTACGCTGCATCGCTCTCCGGGCGAATTGACGCTGCTGGCGACCGGACCGGAAGGATACCGCTCGCTTTGTCGGCTGGCGTCGCTTCTCCAGGGCGCGTCGACCGCCCGTTTGACGTGGAATGCGCTCAAAACCAATCAGACAGGATTGGTCTGTCTTTCCGGCGGACGTCGTGGATGGGTACACCACTTGCTGCGGGACGACGCGCGCACGGCGGGTCGCCTGGTGAGCTGGCTGGCCGGCGTCTTTGGTGAGCGCCTATGGCTGACGATCGACGCGTCTCGTCCATCCGATCTGTCTTTAGGCAAAGAAATGGAAAGGCTGGCGGCTCGCTTTGGCGTTGGCGTGGTTGCGGCGCAGGCGATCTACTGTCTGCAGCCCGAGGGGCGCAAACGGTTGCATCTGCTCACGGCGATCGCACGCAACGTCAGATTGGCTGCGCTGACGAACGAAGAGCGACTCGATGAAGGCGATGAAACGGTGGAGCTGCACTGGCTCTCGCCGCATGAGCTGGCTGCCCGCTACGCCGACTTTCCCAAAGCGCTGCGCGCGACCGCTGAAATCGCCGCTCTTTGCAAGCCCGCCCTGCCGGAGGGCCGCCCTATTTGGCCTGTGCCGGCGCTGCCCGAAGGTCAAAGCCCGGACGCAGCACTGGCCGCACAGGCGAGGGCCGGCTTACGAACGCGCTACGGCGACCCACAGCAGCGCAGCGACGGCGAAGCGCTGCTCGCCCGCCTCGACGCCGAGCTTGCGGCCATCGCCGAGCACGGGTTTGCGCCTTTCTTTCTGTTGGTGGTCGACATCGTGCAGTTTGCGCGCAGCAGGCAGATCCCGGTTTCAACGCGCGGCAGCGTCGCCAATTCGCTTGTCGCCTACTGCCTTGGCGTCACCACCGTCGATCCGATCGAGCATGATCTGCTTTTCGAGCGTTTTCTCAATCCGGCGCGGCGCACCCTGCCGGACATCGATCTCGACTTCTGCAGCGTGCGTCGCGATGAGGTGCTGGACTATGTGCGCCGCACCTATGGCGAGGAACGTGTGGCGCTGGTTGCGACGGTCAGCACGCTGCGGTTACGTTCTGCGCTGCGCGAGACGGCCAAAGCTTGCGGGCTAGATGAGGCGATGATCGATCATTTGGTGAAATTGCTGCCGGAGGGGTGGCATCCCGATCCAAGACGCCGCCGTGCACAGACGCTCGATGCTGCGTTGGCGAAGGTGCGCGATCCGGCGCTGCATGCAGTCGTGCAGGCTGCGTTTGCTCTATTGGGGCAGCCCGATCATCTGAGCGTGCATCCGGGCGGCGTCGTCGTTGCCCCGGGGCCGTTGACCGACGTCGTCCCTGTGCAGTTGGCCCCCAAGGGTTTTTTGATCACTCAGTTCGACCACAACGATCTGGAAGCGCTCGGACTGCCCAAGATCGATTTGTTGGGCATCCGCGCCCTGACCGTGCTTGCCGACGCAGCTGCGCTGGTGCGCGCCCATTCCGATCCGGACTTTCGCCTCGACGCCATTCCGGCCGATGATCCATTGACGGGCGATCTGCTGGCGCGCGGGGAGACGATCGGCGTTTTTCAGTGTGAATCCGGTGGCGCACAACGCACGTTGCGTCAGCTTAAAGCGCGCAGCGTGCAAGACCTTGCCGTCGCCAACGCATTTTTTAAACCGGGGCCGGCGCTGGGCGGCATGGCGCGCCATTTTATCCGTCGCTATCGAGGGGAAGAACCTGTCCGCTATCTGCATCCGGCGCTGGAGCCGATTTTGCAGCGCACTAAAGGGGTGTTGATCTTTCAAGAGCAGATCCTGCGCATCGCACGCGAGATCGCCGGTCTTTCCTGGGAGGAGGCAGAGCATCTGCGCAAAGGGATGAGTAAATTCCAAAGCGCCGAGATGGAGGCGATGGCCGAACGCTTCATCGCCGGCTGTCGGCGTCCTGCACCCGGAGGGCCGGGCTTCAGCGAGATGCAGGCGCGCAGGCTCTGGGAGCAGGTGGCCTCCTTTGCAGGCTATGGATTTAACCAGGGACACGCCACCGCCTACGCCGATGTCAGCTTTCGCTCGGCCTATCTTAAGGCGCACCGGCCGGCCGCTTTCCTGGCCGCGCGGTTGGCCAACCAGGGCGGCTTTCATCATCCCGCCGTTTACATCGCAGAAGCGAGGCGGCTAGGCATCCCGCTGCGCCCGCCGCATGTCAATTTCAGTTGCGAGGAGTGCACGCCGGTCATCCGGGACGGTCAGGCGTTGTTGTACATGGGGCTCAATCAGGTGCGCAACCTGCGTCGGATAAGCGTGCAGGCCATCTTGGCGGAACGAGAGCATGGGCCGTTCTCCTGCTTAAGCGACATGGTGCGCCGCGTCCCTTTACAGCGCAAAGAGCTGGCGCATCTGATTCAGTGCGGCGCGCTTGACGGATTGGGCCCTAGTCGCGCTGCATTGCTCAAAGAGGCTATGCGCAGCGGACAGGCGGGCGCTTCCCAGTGCGCCTTCGACTTTATGGCGGAGCAGGTCGCCCCTGAGAGCGCAGCGCAGCGCCTGAAATGGGAGAGTCACATCCTGGGCCAACCCGTCAGCGTGCATCCGCTCGATCTGTTGGCGCCGTCGGCAGGCTGCGCGACTCTCGCCTCGCTTCGCTCGATGGTGAACCAGAGGGTGGAGGTGTATGGGGTGCGATTGCCCGGCTGGACGGGTGGAAAGGGCTTTTTTCTGGAAGATCGCACGGCCTTCGTCATCGCTGTTCCTCCGCCTGGCGTCAGCACCCCGCCGGCGTGGGCGTCCCTCCACATCCGTGGGCGCTGGTTGGAAGACGAATGGGGCGGCGGCCGGCTTCAGATCGAGGCGATGGAGCGCCTTGTCTAGAGTCGCCATAAAATTATCTCACCTCAGAGACGTCGAGAGCGCAAGAAATCGCTCCGGAAAAACTTTGCCTTCTCAGCGCCTCTGGGATTACACTCCCTTTTCACATAAAACCAACGTTCCAGAACGTTGAGGAGACATCGATGGAGATGAATCTGCACCCACGTCGGGTGAAAATCGTGGGCGTGCCGATGGACCTGGGACAGCAGCGCCGTGGGGTAGACATGGGGCCGAGCGCCGTGCGCTACGCGGGTCTCTATGATCGCTTGACGCAGCTCGGCCACATGGTGCACGACATCGGCAATGTCCCCGTCGCCGGCCGAGACGAAGAGCAAGTGCGCAGTGAACGCTGGATTGAGACGGTCGGCGGCGGCTTGCGTCACCTTTCGGCGGTGGCGGCCGCGTGTCGCGCCATCTATGACGTGGCGCAAAAGCTTCCCACCGAAGACTTTCCTATTTTTCTCGGCGGCGATCATTCGATGGCGATCGGCACGATCGGCGGTATGGTGACGAAGGGGCCGCTTGGCGTCATCTGGGTCGACGCGCACGGCGATTACAACACGCCGGAGACGACGCCTTCCGGTAACATTCACGGCATGCCGATGGCGGTGCTCAGCGGCCTGGGCCATCCCGACCTGGTCAACCTGGGCGCGTCCGGCGCCAAGTTGCGGCCACAAGAGATCGTCATGATCGCAATCCGCGATCTCGATCCACAGGAGCGCATCGCGCTGGCGCACAGTGGCATCATCGTCTACACTATGCGTGACATTGACGAGCTAGGTATGGCGACAGTGGCGCGCCGCGCGCTGGCGCGCCTCAATCGCATGCCACGCATCCACGTCAGCCTCGATATGGACGCTCTCGACCCGAGCGTGGCGCCCGGCGTCGGCACCCCTGTGGCGGGCGGCCTCACCTTTCGTGAGGCGCATCTGCTCATGGAGATCCTGGCGGAGTCGGAGAAGGTCTGCTCACTTGACATCGTGGAGGTCAATCCCATCCTCGACGAAGGCAACCGCACGGCGGAGGTGGCCGTGGCGTTGACGGCGTCGCTCTTGGGGCAGCAGATTTTATAGGCGTTCCGTCCTCTGGCCTTGCATGTGGTCTTCTCCCTAAAAGACGCTACCCGCGTTCCAGCTGCTGCCACCGCCAGGCAAAGGCGTCCCGTCAGAGGCGACTCCATTTCATAGGTTGTGGTTGACGCTAGATCACGGTCTGGCCCACTGAAACGCTGCCGTGATCAGCGCTGCGTCCGGCTCGGCCAGCTCGGCGTACGTCTTAGCGGCGGCCTCAGGCGGGCGCACGTCGCCGATCACCCCGCTGACATCGAGCGCACTGCGCGCCATGAAATCAAGCACGGCGCGTAGATCGCGCGGCTGCGCGTCGCGCGGCACGAAAAATGTCAGTTCGCGACGAAAGGCGGGCTGATAGGGAATGGAAAAGGCGTCTACGTAGCTGCCCTGGATCACGATGCGCGCGCCCGGGTCGGCGCCGTCGTCCCATGGTTTCTGTCTCGCCACCTCGATAGCCTGCGGCAGCGCCGCCGGCGCGCCGGTCGCATCGACCACGACGTCGGCGCCTGCGGGCAGGATGCGTGCGAAGGTGGCTGCAAGCGTCTCTTCGACAGGATAGGCCTCGATTCCGGCTCGACGCGCGGCCGCCACGCGGCGGGGCGACAGGTCGGCGGCGACGACGCGTGCGCCGGTCAACGCATGGAGCCGCGCCGCCAGTGCGCCGATGGCGCCCAACCCGATTACGGCGACGGTCTCATGAGATCTGGGCTGGCTGAGCCGCACGCCGCGATAAGCGATGGCGGCCAGATGCGCAGCGCTGGCGTTCAGCGGGTCCACGCCGTCGGGCAGCGGATAGAGCTCCCGTTCGCTGCGCACGGCGTGGCCGACATGGCCTCCCCACGTTAGATTGACGTCGGCGGCACCGGTTCCGTTGCAATAGACGAGGGTTCCCTCAGGAATGAATACGTCTTCCCCGCGCGCAACGACGCGGCCGACAAACGAATAACCCGGAATAAAGGGAAAGATGGCGCCCTCTTGTTTTCCGGCCAGACATCGCAGCTCGGTTCCCGGGCTGATCAGCGTGTAGATTGCTTCGACCAACGCCTCGCCGGTGCCCGGCGCCGGGATTTGCACTGCACCGACGGTTAATTCGTTTGGCGCAGTAAAAAGAATTGCTCTGGTTTGCATGCCTGTCTACTCTTTCTTGCGCATTGTTTTCAAGTAACTGTAGATAAGAGGAAAGCCATGCTCTCCCCCTATTTCAAAAAATTGTGAACGTCTAAAAAATTGTGAACATTCGGGGACTAAGTAGAGCACACTGTAAAGCATAGGAATGGTAGCGGAAATGTCAGATGTCAGCAAGAGGTGATGCAGCCGTCAGCGCATTGTCATTGTTTTTCCCGGTAGCACCATCTATAATGACTGCGAGAAAGGGGATGCAACCGAAGGCGCATCTCCATCGTATTGAAAGGAGGTATTGAAAGGAGGTATTGAAAGGAGCGGTCACATTCCGGCGTGGCCTACATGGCTGCTTCATCCGTTCTTGTTGAATTCCGTTGGCGCCTTCAAACAGGCAAAATTTAAGGAGGATAATCAGATGGCGTCTTTATTGGACAAAATATCCGTATTGATTTCCGCCAATCTTCATGCTTTGGTGGACCAGGCGCTCAAGAGCAACAGCCTGGCCGTCATCGATCAGTACATTCGTCAGGTTGAACAAAATCTGGAAGACCTAGAGGATGCAGCCGCAACCGTGGGCGGCGAAGCCAAGGCGCTCAAACGTAAACTGGTCGAACTTGAGCAGAAGGAAAATGAGCTCGATCGCGCCATCGACGCTTTTTTGCTCGAAGGCAATGAGGCGGCGGCTGTGGCAGCCCAGAGTCGGTTGAACAGCACGCAGCGGCTGGTGGAGACCTACAAAGAGCAGCTTCAGCGTCAGGAGGCAGAGTTCCAGAAGCTGCTCGACGCCAAGGTCAAGCTGGAAGCGCGGCTGGCGACCATGAAACAGCAGCGCGAGGAGCTGCAAGCGCTGCTCGAGCTGGCGAAGAGCAAAGAGACGACGATCAAGGCGATGAAGAGCCTGGACGACCTCATGGGCGCCGGCGACAGCGACATCGAGCGCATTGCAGGCAGCATTCGCGCCCGCCTTGACAAAGCGACGACTGCCTCCGAGATTCGCGCCGCCAGCCTAGACAAACAGATGGACGAGATTCTGGAGCGCAGCGCACTCAACAATCAGCTTGCCGAACGCAAGAAGAGACTTGGGATTCAGAACTGAACGTCGTTGGCAGAGACATGGTTTGCAGAGACATGCAGCAAGAGTGCTAAAGTGCGATCCGTAGCCTGCATGTCTCTGCTCTTTTTGTCTCATTCAATTGTACCATTGCGAACAATGCTTCTGAGGACGCCGCCTCGGATTGCGAGCAAGATAGCCGATGAACCGAACACGCATTATCTTTGTCTCTATCATTGCAGCGACGTTGCTCATCATTGGGCTGACGGTGCTGCTGACCAATCAGGGCGGCGGGAGCGCCGGCGCAG
>JANWYX010000349.1 GCA_025055055.1 Caldilinea sp.
AGGTGATCGGCGCTGACATATAACCGATCGGCCAGATCATCGACCGTAAGCGGTTCGTCGATGTGCGCCAGGATGTAGTGCGCCGCCTGCTCGGCAAGGCTCGCTCTGCCGGCGCTCTCCTCGGCGGGCGCAACGATGTGCGCATACTGCTTGCCGACCTCTTGCAAGAGGGCCTGTCGACGCCGCTCTTTGACTTCGGCGATCGCCTTGTCCAGCACCTCGAGCAACGCCTCTGATGTCGCCGGTTTCATGACGTAATCGAAACATTGCAGCTTGACCGCCTGCCGGGCGAAATCGAAGCGATCGTGGCAGCTCAAGATGATGTTAACAGTTTCCGGCGAATGCTCCCTGACCCATTCGATCAGGTCCAGCCCGCTTCCCATCGGCATTTCGATGTCGCACAGCATCGCGTCGATCCGCCTGACGCCGAAGATTTCAACCGCCTGTGCGAAGCTGTTGGCCGTCAGCACCTCTTTGAATTCCAGCCTCTCCCACGCCACGCCGTCCAGAATCCCCTGGATGGCGTATTTTTCGTCATCGACAATCAGCAGGTTCATGATTTTCCCTCTGCGCCCGGCGAGGACGCCGTCGAGGATGCTCCGGCGTCCTCAGAGTTTCTTCTTTGAATCGGCAACTCGATGCGCACCCGCGTCCCCGCGCCGAGTGCGCTGGAGATCGCCAGGCAAGCGCGGTCGCCGTAAAAGTAACGGAGCCGTCGTCGGCAGTTCCAAACGCCGATGTGCCGTCCCGTCTTGTTTTCGATGATCTCGCCGTTCGCCAGTTTTTCCAGAATTTCCGGAGCAATGCCGCTGCCCGTGTCTGAAATGGCGATCACCATAACGTCGCCTTGCCTGCGCGCCTCGATCGCCACCTCGGTGACGTCGCCCAATTTCAACCCGTGCTTGATGCTGTTTTCGACGAAGTTCTGAATTAGCAACGGCGGCACCAGCGCTTCTTCCAACCCATTGTCGATGGCATAGGAGACGGTGAACGCGTCGGGAAAACGGATTTTCTGAACTTCAAGATAGTTCTGGACGAAGCTCATCTCGGCCGCCAACGGCACCAGGTCCCCATCCTGCCGCAAGGCGTAACGGAAATAGTCGGCCAGGCGCCGCACATACTCCAGGATGATCGGATAATTTTTTGACCGGGCCAGGCTGTAAATCATGTTGAGCGAGTTGAGGATGAGGTGGGGGTTGATCTGGAGACGCAAGTTCTCCCATTCGATCTGCAAACGTTCAATCTCATTCTCGTAGGACTGAATAGTGAGCAATTCGATCTGGGCGACCATGCGATTGAACGACTCGTACAGGTACTGGAATTCATCGGTGTTGGCTTGAACGGTCACCTGACGTTGCAAATTCCCCGCCTCGACCTCGTGCATAGCGTCCGCCAACACTTTGATCGGCTTGAGCACAAGCTGCCGAATCGTCAGCCAGGTGAGCGGAATGATCAGGAAGCTAAGAATGGCGACGAGCTGGAGGATGCGGTTGGTCAGTGGAATTCTGGCCGCCAGGCTATTTGCATCCAGCACGCGCACCAGACGATAGTTCATGCGGCTGGACGCGACAGCGATGACGTCGCCCGTCCTGTGCGCTTCCAGCATTTCATGCAAGGGCCGACCTGAAGCCTCCTCGACGCTCACGACCTCGCCGGCCGCGGTCATGGCAACCAGCGGACGGTCTGCCTCGTCCGTCAGAAAAAACTGTTCGCCTTCAGAAGCGCGCATGTTGGATGCCCCAACCAGCAAATCTTTGACGTCGATCAAGAAGGCAAACGTGTAGACTTTGTTTGGATAGCTTTTCAGCAGAAAGGTGCGGTGAGCGGCGGTCACGAGGATGTAGCGGTTGGCGGAGCGCTGCAAAAGGCTTGAATCCGCACAGAGCCTTTTGATGGTCTGAACGGTTGCGAGATCATAATTGGCCCCGGCCAGCGCAGGACCAAACGCCACCGCCGCTTCGCCGGAGGGATTGTGCTTAAGACAAGCGACGCTGGCGAGGTTCAATCGATCTCGAACGCGGCGTAAATCGTCGTAGAGAGCGATGCGCAAGATGACCGGATCGTCCACCGACGCGCCCAAAGCAAGCGCGAAGAGGTTGGCGGCGATGAACGCCGTCGCCTCTTCATCGATGTCTTGCAGCTCGGCGTCGATCCGCAGCATGTGGGTGGTCAATTCATTGCGATAGGAATCGCGCAGCCGGCTTTGGAAGTCGGCGATGCTGATGTGCGTCAAGACCACCGCCAGGATGTTGACCGGAATGATGGCGAGGCTGATCAAAAGGATCAGCCTCACAGCCAGCCGTCTGCCATGTCCGGCCAACGTGTCCATCATGATTGCGATCGGCGCTACTCCACCACGCTCAGCTCGGCGTGGAGAGACGCCTGCGAGTCTCCCCCCACCCACAGATCAAAAGTTGCTGGGTCTTGCACCCATTTGCCTGCACTTGTGCTCCAGTAGCGAAGCTCATCGGGGCCAAGGCGGAAGGCGACCGTTTTCGTCTCGCCTGGCTCGAGGGTAATTCGCTCGAAGCCTTTCAACTCACGCATGGGACGCGAGTCGCTGCCCGCCCGTTGATGGATATAGAGCTGCACCACCTCGTCTCCGGCGACGGAGCCAGTGTTCGTCACGTTCACGGTCACGATGGCAACGTCCCCAACCTTGATCTCGGGTTTGTTCACCGTCAGGTTGTCGAACGCAAAGGTCGTGTAGCTCAAGCCATATCCGAAGGGATAGAGCGGCGTAGGCGGCCCATCCCAGTAGCGTGCGCTGTACATGCGGCTGCCTTCCGGCGCATGCGTGATGTTGCGCGCGTAGTAGAGTGGCTCGTGACTACCTGCGCGCGGGAAGGTGACCGGCAACTTGCCGCCTGGGTTCACGTCGCCGAACAAGACATCGGCCACGGCGCGCCCACCTTCCGAACCGGGATGCCACGCTTCGAGGATCGCAGGGACGTGCTGCACAGCCCAGTTGATGCTCAGCGGGCGTCCATTGACAAGCACAAGCACCACAGGCTTGCCAAGCGCAACCACTGCCTTCAGCAGCTCCTCTTGGCGGCCGGGCAGGTCGAGAGAGGCGCGCGACGCCGCTTCGCCGGACATGTTGGCGGTTTCTCCCAAGGCCATGATGACCACATCTGCATTGCGGGCTGTTTCCAGAGCAGCCCGGAAAGCTGCTTCCGCCTCTTCGGGCGTCTGTGGAGCCGGCCGGGGCGCACCTGAAAAGATTTCCATCAGAGCGTCAAACGGCGAAGGATAATCGCGACGAATTTCGGGGCCGGGCGCATAGGTTATACGGGCGTGCGGCAGCTTTTCCCGGATGCCCTGAAGGATGGTGACCGCCGCCGGCTGATGACCAAAGACCAGCCAAGGACCTTCGAGCGCCTCCATCGAGTCGGCCACCGGGCCGATCACAGCCACGTTTTGCAAAGATTTGGAGAGCGGCAGGAGATTGCCTTCATTGCGTAGCAACACCATGCAGCGCTGTGCAGCGCGGCGCGCCTCCTCTCGGTGCTCGGGCCGCGAAAGAATCTCTTCCAGCCGTGACTCATCGACATAGGGATTCTCAAACAGCCCCATGCGAATTTTGATGGCTAAGATCGGGCGCACCAGCGCGTCGATGTCGGCTTCGGAAATGGCGCCGCTCCGCACCAAGTCCGCACCATGTTGCAGATAGGTAGCCGAAGCCATGTCCATGTTCAGCCCTGCGCGTAGCGCGCGCAGCGCTGCATCGCGGGCATCATAGGCAAAACCTTGCGTTACGAGGTTTGCAACCGCAAAAGCGTCGCTGACGATGAAGCCCTCAAACCCCCACTCCTCTCGCAAGACGTCGTGCAGCAGCCATCGGTTGGCGCTCGCCGGTACGTTGTTCAGATCCATGTACGCGCTCATAAATGTGCCAACGCCGGCCTTCATTGCAGCCTGGAAGGGTGGGAAATAGACGTTGCGCAGCAGCGTCTCGGGCAGATAGACGGGGTCGTAGTCGCGTCCGCCATCCGCTGCGCCATAGCCGGCAAAATGTTTTGCGCACGCCAACATGCGGTCAGGCGCGCCGAGCGACTCGCCCTGGAAGCCGCGCACCTGCGCCGCCGCCATCGCTGCGCCCAGGTAAGGATCTTCGCCTGCTCCTTCAACGATGCGCCCCCAGCGAGCGTCGCGGGCGATGTCGATCATGGGAGCAAACGTCCAATGAATGCCGGCAGCCCGCGCTTCACGCGCTGCGATCGTCTGCGCCCGCTCCGGCACAGAAGGATCCCAGGACGCGGCCATCGCCAGCGGCGTAGGGAAGATGGTGCGATAGCCGTGAATGACGTCCAGCGCAAAAAGCAACGGGATTTTCGAGGGACTTTCTTCAACGGCAATCTTCTGCAAGGCGTTGAAGCGCTTCGGGTCATTGATCCATAGCACCGACCCGGCTCCGCCCCGGCGAACGATCTCCTCGGGCTCCGGGCCGGGAAGAAAGCCGCTCAACCCACCGATCTGGTTAAGCTGGCCGATCTTTTCTTCGAGGCTCATGCGCTGTAGGAGCTCCTCGACGCGCGCCGAAATTTCCTCGTTAAAAAGGCTGGAGGGCGTTGTTTGTGCATTTTGCGAGTTGGTCACGTCCGTTCTCCTCATTTATGAGTTTTGTGGATATGATTTTGTCATTGATCGGTTGGCAAGCTTTAATGTTGTGTTCGATTTCTCCCTTGAGGCCGAAGTCCAACGATTTGGCTCGACGGCAGAGCCGGTCAAATCCAGTGCACTCGAGAAAAGATGCAGGGCACATGCAGTGAAAATAGATGCAACAATGCTTGTCAGATGCATGTCAAAGATTACAATAGCTGTAAACATGAGCTGTAAACATGGCCGTCGCCTTGCGTCTTACGGAGAATCCAACTTGTTCTGAAGATATGGAAATTATACTAAAAAGACGCCGAGAGAAGTTCCGCTAATAGAGCAATTCTACAAGAAGCGAGCGCGAACATGTATTCACAAAAACGATGAGGAAGGTGATCAAAACAGACCAAATAGGCGTGTAAACAAGCGTAGCGCTATCTAAAGTTGATTTTGGCGAACAAGTTGAAAATCTATCGCAGAATCAAATGGATTGCCATCTGCCCGGTGATCCAATGCGCGTGATGAGTGAAGTCGTGCAGCATCCGCATAATCGATGTCTTTGCGCCGCTCTCTCAGGATGGGAGGAAGCAGCGCAGCGCCTGCTTCGTTCCAATTTCCACAGCCGAAACTGTCAGGAGGCGTGGGTTTGGGTGCGCTGATTGCAGTTATCGGCAACACGGCTGTCGGCAAGACCACGCTGGTCAAGCGCCTGAAGCAAGCGGCGCCGTTTGCGACCGGCCTAGAGCAGCACGCCGAGCGCCCTTTTCAACGTCTGTTAGTCGAAGATCTCAGAGCGGGGCGAGGGCGCCGGTATGCGTTCGCCAATCAGGTCGACTATCTTCTCTTGCGCGCAGAACAAGAGTTGGCGATGCGCAGCCAACCGGGGATCGGACTGATGGATGGCGGCCTGGATGAAGATTTTTACGTCTTTACGCGCGGCTTTCACGCCCTGGGCATTCTGGATGCCGCCGAATTTGCGCTATGTGAGCGCTTCTATCGCTTTGTGCGCGCCCTCCAGCCTGAACCTGACCTTTACATTCTGCTGCAAGCGCCTCTGGAGCAGCTCGCCGCGCGCATGAAGCAGCGGGCACGCTCTATTGAAATCGCTACCGTCGACAGCCTACCGGTTCTACAACAGCAGGTCGAGGTATGGGTGCAGAGCATTGCGCCGCAGCGTCTGATTGTGCTGGATGCCTCCACACCTGCGCTGCTTACACCGCAAAGTATTGCGCATTTGCTGACGACGATCGAGCTGCGTCTGAGCGTTCGCACGACATGAAATTTACGGCGGCAAGGGCGTCTGCGAGGAGGCCGCAGATTGCCCAAAAAGGCGAGCGGACTCTCCCCTTTGAACTATGGTTGCCCTCTCTGGATCATGGGCAACATGACAAACCCCGGATCGGGCGGCGTGGGCGTCGGCGTGACGCCGGGCGGCAGCGTGGGCGTCGGCGTCGGATAGATGACCGGCGCATTCTCGCCAAAGACCAAGCCCAGCTTGAACGGCGTGAGATCCGAGTTGCGGCTGCGCGCGTGATACCAAAGATAGATGCTGCCGTCGGGATTGAGCACGGCGGAAGGATAAAAGACGCGGTTGAAATCCCACGAACCGGCCGGCGAGCCTGTGACAAGAGGATTGTTGGGGTCTTTGGTCCAGGTCTTGCCGCCATCGGTGGACCAGGCGCGGCCGATGCCGGTGCGCGTTTGGTCCAGATTGCTGCCTTGGTAGAACATCACCAGCGAGCCGTCGTGCAGGCGAATCACGGAGGGGGAGGCCACCTCGCCCTCATCCCATGCGCCGGATCCGCCAACGGAGAGCACCGGCTCGGCATATTGCGCCCCCGGCTTGATGTATCGCGTCCAACGAACGCCGTCATCCGAATAGGCGTAGCCGATCTGGTTCCCCGAGAATGCGCCGCCGAACCCTGCGTACCACATGTGATACTTTCCATCGATCTTGAGGACCTCGGGCGAGAAGATGCTGTATCCGTCGAAATCATCGGCATAGCCGGAAGCCTCAAACACAAGCCCAGCCTCGTTGCCCTGACTGTTGTACTTTTCCCAATGAATGCCGTCGGTCGAGGTGGCGTATCCGATGCCAAACCCGGAGAAGTAGCTGGCGTACCCCGCGTACCACATCTTCCAAATGCGCTCTTCTTTGTCGTAAATCACCGAAGGAGCATTGATGCGCTCATAGTCCCAATAGCCAAAGCCACCGCTGCGGATCACCGGATTGCCGACATAGCGCGACCAGGTGATGCCATCTTTCGAGGTCGCCAACCCGATATCCTTGCTGTTACGGGTAAACGACGTGCCCGAATACCACATGCGATATTCATCGTCGTTACGGTCCGGCGTGTTCTTATCGAAGTACATCACATGCACGGCATAGACGTTGAAATCGTCCCAGCTGCCTGGGGCGCCGTAAAAGAGGATCGGGTTGCCGGCATATTTCGTCCAATTGCCGGCTTCCATATTGGAAAGAGCGATGCCGAGCGGCGCAGCGAGAAGCAGCAGCGTGATCGCAAGCGCAAGAAAGACACGTTTCATGAAAGCCTCCAGAGCCCAACAATGGACGCAGCGATCTGACCGCTTGAAAATTCCGCAAGTTGGCGTCCGAGGATTACGCTACCATGCTCGCATGCTCTGCGTCAGCGTCAGTTTGTCTGAAAAATATGATTACATTATGGGACGATTGACCGATGTGGAGGACTAACCGATGCGGAGGACGAAGGAACGTTGCTTCCTTCCTGCGGCAAATTGCCAGTCCTCTCCACCCATGCTATCATTACAA
>JANWYX010000456.1 GCA_025055055.1 Caldilinea sp.
CGTAATATATGCGAATGTGCCGAAGCCCAGCACGCTTGCGGGAACCAACCAGGCCAGAGGATTGCTCCAGTCACGTTGAATTATTTTCATGATGCCTAACTGGCTGGCAAGGAGGATAATTAAAAAGATCGCCAGCACAAAACTCGGCACCGAGATTCCAATTGTGGAGACGAACAGCGCTGTGTAGTCGATCAACGTGTTCCGCTTTAGGGCAGCCAGAACGCCGAGCGGAATGCCGATCGCCGTCGCCAGCGCCAGCGCCAACAGTCCCAATCGCATCGAATAACCGAATTTGCTATCCCAGAAGGGTTTATTCTTCGGCGGCTCAAACAACACTTCCTGTACGGTTCTCCCGCGTTGTCGATAGGAGGGTCCCAAATCTCCACGCAGCGCATTCCAAACGTAATGAAAAAATTGACTGTCCAGAATATTGACGCTCTCAAAATTGAAAAAGAGCGGCTTGTCCAGCCCGAACTGCTTGTCGAGCATTCTCTGAGTGGCGGGATCCACCTGACGGCGACTGGGATCTCTGTCCCAGGGGCCTCCCGGCGCCATATGCATCAAGGTGAAAGTGATCAGCGCCACTACGAACAGCACAGGAAACATCCAAAGGATGCGACGCAACAAAAAGGTGGTCATGGTCGATTGTGGCTCAAGAAGGCGGCGGCCATCCCGGAAGTTTTAGGCTTCCGGGATGGCGTTTTTCTGCAGAGTAGCGCATCTACCGGCCTTGCTGCGCTGCAACGTCAATATCGATGGTCCAGGGTGCGACATCTCCTGGCCAGCCGGCGTCCTGGGGCGTCTGCACGATGCCGGATACCCACGGCTTGACCAGATAGGCGTTTACGTTGTTCCACATGAAGGCCACCGGCGCGCCGGCGGTCAAGAGACGCTGAGCTTGCGCATACAATTCGGCGCGTTTTGCGGGATCCAGCTCGGCATCCGCCTGCTCGAGCAGTGCATCCAGCTCGGGGTTGGAGTAGCCAATGCGTTCGCCGAAGGCGCCGGTCTTCCAGTAAACGCTCAGCCAATTCTGGGGATCCGGGTAGTCGGCGCACCAGCCGAGGATGAACATCTGCGGAGCGGTGTTGATGTCTTTCGTAAGCGCCGTAAACGTCGTCGGCTCCACCGGATCGAGTGCAATGTCTACGCCCAGAACCTCTTTCCACTTGGCGACCAACCACTCCCATCGGATACGGTTGCGTGGGGTGTCGCCAAAGGTAGCCGTAATCGGCGGCAGATTTTCAACGCTGCCGTAGCTAGACTCGGCGAGCGCCTTGCGAGCGGCCTCCGGATCGTAGCCCCAGCGATTCTCCTCGGCGTCGTAGCCGGGGAAGCCTTTGGGAATCCAGGTCAGTGTCGGGCTGCCAAGGCCGCGCAGCACGTCGCGCACCCAGGCCTCGCGATCCAGCGCATAGGCGAACGCCTCGCGCACTTTCTGGTCTGTAAAGGGCTCCTTCTTCTGATGGAACATGACGGCGAAGGTGCAGGAGCCGGGGTAAATCATGGCTTCCTTGCTCAGTTGCGGGTCAGCCTGAACAACCTCGAGATCTTCGGCGGCCAAACCGATGATATCGAACTCGTTGTTCTTATACGCCTCAAAGGCGACCGCTGTATCGGTGATGAAGGCGAAGTCGATGCTCACCTTGGGTACTTCCCCCCAGTAATTCGGATTGGGCTTGAAGAACGCTCGGACGCCTTGTTCAAGGATTTCCATGATAAAAGGTCCGTTTCCTACATGATTGGCGGCGTCCAGCCACCAGTTCTCCCCGCCGGCCGTGATCAGCTCTTCCTTCGCCGGGAAGGTTACCCACAAGGACATTACGACATGAAAATACGGAGCCGGACGCGAAAGCGTCAAAGTTAACGTGTTGCACTCGGCATCCTCGTAGCCGGTGCATGCACTGCCGTCGGCATGGCTGGCTTTCACGCTTTCCATCACCTGAGCCTTGGCCGCTTCGCAGGCAGCCGCATTGTCGCCACAACCCCGCCACTCTGGTGCACCAAGGATTTCATCGGTGATGGCAGCGTATTCACCCGCCGTCATAGGATCGATGTTGCGCCGGATCGAATAGGCGAAGCGTTCGGCGTTCAATAAAGAGCCGTCGCTATACTTCAAACCATCGCGCAACCTAAAGGTGAGCATCGTGGCATTGTCATTATAGGTCCACGACTCAGCGGCTGCCGGCACCGTTTCCAGCGCAGCGTCCTGACGCGTTAAACCTTCGTAAACGAGCTTCAACAAGGCAATTTCATTGACAAAGGAACTCTTCTGCGGATCGATCATGTCCGGGAACGTGCCCAGATTGATGCGCAGCACCTTTTCCGCTGCCGCGACCGGTTCGGCGCCTTCTCCGACCGGAGCAGCAGGCACGGTGCAGGCGGACAATACAATGACTGCAATCATGAGCGCTGCCGATAAGAACCGACTTCTCTGTCTCGCCATCATAATCAATTCTCCTTCTTGAACAATGACACCAGGAATAAATTTATACAATCACTGACGTTGCGCCTTCCCAACTCCAACGGCGGCGTCAAATGATCTCAAGAAGGCTTCATGCAACCAATTGGCAAGCGTTGCTTCGACTCGTTCCGATGGCGTCTCAATATGATTTTGTCGACGATGGGCTGGGAAAAATTTTCCACGGTCCTACATCGCCGGCGTATTGCGTCCACTCGCCGCCACCAGATGGCAGGCAACCCAGTGACCAGGGCGTTTTTCCTCAAAGACAGGTTCAACCTGTTTGCAGACCTCCTCTGCGATCGGGCAACGCGGATGGAACCGGCACCCCGAGGGTGGATTGAGCGGCGAAGGCACTTCTCCCCTGAGCACGATGCGTTCGCGTTTGCGCCGCGGATCGGGGATCGGAATGGCGGACATCAAGGCCTTGGTGTAGGGGTGTAGCGGCTCCGAGAAGAGCTGCTGCCGCGAGGCCATCTCCACCAGCTTGCCCAGGTACATCACGCCCACGCGGTCGCTGATGTGCTCGACCACGCTGAGGTCATGGGCGACGAAGAGATACGAAAAGCCATACTCGCGCTGTAAGTCTTTAAGCAGGTTCAAAATCTGCGATTGGATCGAGACATCGAGCGCAGAGACCGGCTCGTCGCAGACGATAAAGCGAGGATTGAGGGCCAGCGCGCGCGCAATGCCGATGCGCTGACGCTGGCCGCCAGAGAACTCATGAGGGTAGCGATGGGCGTGATAAGGGTTCAACCCAACTTTGGCCAGCATCTCCTGTACGATGGCGTTGCGCTGCCTGCGGTCTTTCATGCCGTGGATCAACAGACTTTCTGCGATGATGTCTCCGACCGGCATGCGTGGATCGAGCGAAGAGTAGGGATCCTGAAAGACGATCTGCATATTACGTCGCAGCGCCTTCAGCTCCGCCCCGCGCAGATTGAAAACATCTTGGCCGTCGAAGAAAACCGAGCCGCCGTTTGCCGGAATCAAGCGCAAGATTGAGCGGGAAACGGTGGTTTTGCCGCAGCCGGACTCGCCGACCAGCCCGAAGGTTTCCCCCTCTTTGACGGTGAAGCTGACGTCATCGACCGCTTTCACCCAGGCGGTGATGCGCTGAAATACGCCACTGCGAACGGGAAAGTAGGTTTTCAGGTTTTGCACAACGAGGAGATCTTTTTTTTCAATTGCGACTGATATCGTCATACACGTTTCTTTCGCAAAAAATCATCGGAAGAGGCAGCTTGCTTCCCGCCATTAGATGCCGCAAAACGCAAGCAAATCAAGGCGTTGGCATCGCCGCCGGCAACGGCTCACGCGCCTCGACAGCACCGTCAAAATTCCAAGTCGCCTTGCCGACGCCTTCCCATTGCGCAGCCGTCTCCGGGTCGCGCATAAAGCAGCGCGACCAGTGCCCGGGTCTGGCTTCGACCAGCCTTGGTTCGCGCTGCGTGCAGAGTTCTTTGGCGTAGGGGCAACGCGGGGCGAATTTGCAGCCGGGCGGCAGATCGATCAAATTCGGCACCGAGCCGGGGATCACCGCCAGATGCTCCTGGACAACGCCCAACACCGGAATGGCCGCCAGCAGCCCTTCTGCATAAGGATGCAGCTGCTCGTCGAAGAGCGAATATACATCGGTGTATTCCACAATTTGACCGGCGTACATCACCGCAACTTTGTCGCACATCTCGGCGATGACGCCCATATCGTGTGTGATCAACAGGATGGAGGTGCCGGTTTCCTCACGCAGCTTGCGCATGAGGTCGAGGATCTGCGCCTGAATTGTCACATCCAGCGCCGTTGTCGGCTCGTCTGCAATCAGAAGTTTCGGCCGGGTGGCAAGCGCCATAGCGATCATCACGCGTTGCGCCTGTCCGCCCGAAATTTCATGGGGGTAGGCACGGGCACGCCTCTCCGGATCGGGAATACCGACAATGCGCAGCATTTCAATGGCCTGGCGCATCGCTTCTTCCCGCGTGACCTTTCGATGGGCCAGGATTGCCTCGGCGATCTGATCGCCGATACGAAAGACCGGGTTCAGACAACTGGTCGGTTGCTGAAAGATCATCGAGATTTCATTGCCGCGGATCTCGAGCATGCGTTTTTCGCTGAGTTTGGTCAGGTCTTCTCCGCCAAACCAGACTTCCCCTTCCACAATCTTGCCGGAAGCAGGCAAAAGCCGCATGATCGAGAGCGACGTGACGCTTTTGCCGCTGCCCGACTCACCGACCAGCCCCATCACCTCGCCCGGCATGATCGAAAAATCGACGCCGTTGATCGCCTGTACGACGCCGTCTTCAGTGTAAAAGTAAGTCTTCAACCCTTTGACCTGCAAAAGTGGTTTCTTCACGCCTGAGGCCGCGTCTGAGTTTGTCATCCTCTACGTCTCTCCTATCGCTTCAAGCGCGGATCCAACGCATCGCGCAGGCCGTCGCCGATAAAATTGAACGAAATGGTCACCAGACAGAGCGGGATGCCCGGCACGAGGGGCAGCCAAGGGTGTTGGAACATATAACTCTGCGCTGCCGAAAGCATATTGCCCCACGAGGGGGTTGGCTCTTGCACGCCGACGCCCAGAAAACTGAGCGTCGCTTCGGCGATGACAATGCCGGCTAACCCCAGGCTGGCGTTAACCAGAATCGGCGCCAGGCCGTTGGGAATGATGTGGCGAAACATGATGCGAGCATTGGAAGCGCCGACCGCCCGCAACGCCTCGACGAAATCTTGATTGCGCAGCGTCAACGCCATGCCGCGCATCAGACGGGCAGCGCCTGTCCATCCTAAAACGATCAGGATGAACATCAAGACGAGGACTTTGTTGGCTTCCTGCGTGGGCGCCGCCAACATCCACGCCACGCCGTTTGTCACAAAGGCCGGCGCCGGGATCTGGGCGTCGGTGCGGATCAAAATAGACGCCGTAATCAATAGGATGGGCAGCGTTGGGATCGAAAGCAAAAATTCGACAGTGCGAGAGATAATGGTATCGAACCAGCCGCCGAGAAATCCGGCGATTGCACCCAAGATGACGCCCACCATCTCTGAGAGCAGAACCACAATGAACGCAATCGAGAGAGAGACGCGTGCGCCATACAAAAGTCGCGTAAACAGATCGCGGCCGAGATGATCGACGCCGAGGGGATGCACCTGACCTCCGCTGCCAACGGTTCCGGGCGGTCCAGGGCGGGCGGTGACGGCGATATCGATCGCATCGCGTGGGAAGGGAGAAATGACCGGCGCCAGCAGCGCTGCAATAAACATGATAATGATAAAAATCAGGCTGGCGACCGCCAGTCGGTGGCGCAGAAAACGCCGCATCACAATCTGAAGCTGGCTTTCCTCGCGACCTTCGCGAGGGATTTTGTCCAGTGCGAGCGGTTGAGCAGTAGCAGTCATGATACGCCTCGGTTACGAATAGCGAATTCTCGGATCGATGACCGCATACAGAATGTCGCCAAGCAAAGTGGCGAAGACGGTCAAGATCGTGGTCACGTAAATAAACGCCAGGGCGATATTGTAGTCGGAGCGGTTGAGCGCATCGAAATACAGACGTCCCATTCCGGGCCAGGCGAAGATGGTCTCGGTCACAATGGCGCCGGCGAAAAACAGGGGGATTTGCAGCACCAGAACGGTGACGAAGGGGATCAAGGCGTTGCGCAGCGCATGTTTATTGATGACGATGCGCTCAGGCAACCCCTTGGCGCGCGCAGTGCGCACGTAATCCTGGCGCAGCACCTCCAGCATTGATGAGCGCAGAAAACGGCTCCATGCCGCCACGCTGACGATCGTCAACACGCCGACCGGCATCAAAAGGTGCAAGAAGCGATCGAGCGCCGAGCCGGGTTGAATGCGCGTCAACCAATTCGCCACGTCATAAGGGCGCACCGCTTCGCGCAACCCGGGCGGTAAGACCGGCCACCAGGACCACACTTCCTGAATCCGACCGGCCAGAATAGTAAAAATCAAAATAAAAAGTAGGCCAAAGAAAAAGGTTGGCATCGAAGAGCCGATAAATGCAGCGGTGGTAAAGGTGTAATCAAATCTCGAATATTGATGCACGGCGCTGTAAATCCCCAGCGGCACGGCAATGAGCAAGGACAAAACCAGGGAGATCACCTGTAGCTCCACCGTCGCCCACAGCCGGCTCATCAACAGATCCCAGACCGGACGGCCAGCCTGCACCACCGTCGACCTGCCAAAGTCGCCGAAGAGGATGCCCTGACTGCTGCGCGCCGGCGGGTGCAGCTGCGGCATGTCCGCCAAATAGACATATTGATGGCAACCGCCTCCTTCTTCCGGCGTCGCCTCGATGTAGCAGCCGACCGGGATGTTGGCAAACAGCTCTTGCCCGCCGACAACGATCGGACCTTGCGGCCAGCCGATCAACCAGCGCGTATAGCGAACCGGCCAATATAAGTCGAGTTCATACTGGGCGCGAATGCGGGCGCGCTCTTCCGGAGTGATGCGGCGCTGCTGTTGCTGAAGTCCTGTCAGCGGGCCGCCGGGCGCAATGTTAAAGAGGAAAAACATGAAGAGGGAGACGACAAAGACGACAACCACCATTTGAAAAAGGCGGCGAATTAGATAGGCTGTCATGATG
>JANWYX010000031.1 GCA_025055055.1 Caldilinea sp.
CACCCTCGAGGGTTCAAATCCCTCCCTCTCCGCCATTCCAAGATAAAAGGCTTCGGAATCTTCCGAAGCCTTTTATTGTGCAATCTGAATTTCGGCGATGCTGGTCTCAAGGAGCGTCTAAGGCTCGGCGGATCGCATGGCAATGGTCGGAAGATAGAGCCGCTGCACTTCTCCTCGGACATAGAGCACGGGCGCTTCCAGAACAACATCGGGCAAGGCGGCGGCTTCGATGCGGATCGTCGCCGTATAAACGCCGTCCTCGAGCGGCGTCTCAACCGGCGCCGCCACCAGCAGCTCCTGCTCTTCCGCCGAGATGCGCGTCAGTTGCAGCCAGGCGACGTCCGTCGATGCGCTCCATGCGAAACCTGTGCGTTGCTCACCCAGTTGCACTGTGCCTGTGACCGCCGCACTTTCGAAAAGCGAACCCAGATACAATCGATCGGGTGTCAGCGACAGGATAAACCTGCTCTCCTGCGTAGGCTCGGCGGTCGGCGTCGGCGTTGCATCCGGCCCGGGCGTTGTGGTCGGTTCAGGCGTCGGCGTTTCCGGACTGCTGATGCGCACGCAGCTCCCCAGCTCGATACGGTCGAGGAAACTCCACATCTGCGAGCTTACGCCGTCGTTGTAGACGTTGAAGTAAACGACGAGCGTCCGCCCCCGGTAAGCGCTGAGGTCGAAGACGCGCTCGCGCCACGCTTCGTCGCCTGCGGCGAAGCTGCGCGTCAGTCGCGCCACAAAGTTGTAGTTGCTGTTGAGCAGCAGCGCCTCGCGATAGTCGGCGTTGTCGGCCGCGCCATAGGTGCGCTCCATGTAGCGGAGCAGCACCGGTGTTTCGGCGTCGGCGGGGATGGTGATGCGCTGAAAGACCGTCGAGTAGGCGCGGCGATTGGCAAAGCCCGTCGGAATGCCGAGCTGAGCCGCACGTGCACCGCTGTAGACGTGGGTTGTCGTGTAGCGCGCCGGGAAGGGAGTCGAACCGAACTGCCAGCCGCCGCTGCCCTCAAAATCGCCGTTAAGCAAGATGGAAGCGCAAGCGTCTGGCCGCGCCGTAGGCGTGAAGGTGGGCGATGACGTCGCCGTAGCCGTCGGCGTTCCAGGCGAACCTTCCAGCGCATAGCCTGCCAGCTCCGCCACTGTCGCCAGCGCCGCGCGGGCGATGCGCGCCGTGTAGTCATAATCGACTTGCGTGGCAACGTCTCCGGTGGTGTGATAGTTTGGGTTGCGGTCTCTGGGGCGGCCATCGTCAAAGAAATTCTCAATGACCAGGAACGAGGCGTAGTCGTTGTCCCAGAAGGGTGAATGATCGGAGAAACGGCTGGCGGTCGTGGTTTTGCGTTCAAAGCTCAGACCGACGCCGTAGCGTTCGTTGCGCTCGAGAAATTGATCGGCCAGCGCGTTGGATTTGGGGCCGCGTCCGGTGTGGATTTCCACGACGCGGTCGCCGTTGCCGTCCCAACCGATCATGTCAAGGTTGATAAAGCCAAGCACTTGCTCGCCCGCCCGACGCAATGCGCCTGCGTAGACTTTGCTACCCCACTGCCCTTGCTCTTCGCCGGTGAAATGGATGAAACGCACCGTCAGCGCAGGTTGATAGGCGGCGAGCAGACGGGCGATCACCAGCGTCGCCGCAGTGCCCGTGGCGTTGTCATCCGCGCCCGGTGCACCGGTATATGGAGCATTCGACATCGAGTCGAGATGGCCGCCGATCAACAGCACGCGTTCCGGCTGCGTTGAACCGCGCACCTCGGCCACCACATTCCGCCCGCTATATTGACCATAGCTCCAGGGAGCGTAGCGCACATTCAATCCTAAATGTTGATAGTATTCATAGACAAATTGCTCTGCGTCGCGCAGGCGGCCGGCGAACGTGTACCGCGTGTGAATGGTCACGGCGCCGCCGCCGACCGGCGCAGGCATATGCCCACTGAGCTGGCTCACCAGGGTCTGAAGCTCTGCAGGTGTAATTTGAGCGAGCAACGCGGCGACCGCCGGATCGATTGCAGTCGCCTGCGCAGTGGAAACAGTGGGCGGCGCCTCATCGACGTACAGCGGAGCCGCGGTCAACAAAGAGACGGAAACGCCCTGAGGGGGAAGGGTCTCCAGCAGCGTCAACTCATGGTCTGCGTCCGTCGCCACGATCAGGTACATCTCACTTCGCCACAGCAGCCGACCGACGTCGGCGGCCAGCTCTGCGGCGCGCGGGGCCGCGGCATCGGCGACGTAGTAGATGGCGCCGGCGGTGTTCTCATCAACGATCTGCACGTCTAGACCGGCGCTTACCAAAAGAGCCACATCCTCCGGACTGCCACTGGCCACCCAATGGCCTCCGGACGGCGCATCCAGGCGGGCATGAACGACCGTCGTCGGCGGCAGCAGCGCAGGTGGGGTTTCACCCTCCGCCCGAATGAGAAAGAGTGCCGGGCCAAACGGAGCGGTAAGAAGGGCATCGTCCTGTCCATACGTGTTCGGGCTGCCGACCGTCGTTGTCGTCAAGGCGACGAGCAAAAGGAAGATAAGGAGTCGTCTTGTGCTACGGGTGGGGTTTCGTCTGGAGGCAGTGTGCATGCGCCGTTTTTCCTTAAATGTCCTGCTGTTTTGCGATCGATGGGCATCTTCTCTTCTCTTGACGAACAAACGGCTAAAAGGTAACGACCGTCGCCCGATCGGCGCTCAATCGCAAGGCAACTGCAAGGACGCAGGGTTGCAGAAAAATCGAAATCTCGCTAGGATCAGTCAGGAATTTGACCAGGGACGACAGCGTGCCGTGATCCTGACAACTTTCGTTCGTTTGAACAACCTTTCGTTGGTTTGAAATGGATGCATTTGAATGAGCGAACTGGTGGGGCCGGGCTGTTTCGCCGGTGAGCGCCCTCTGCGCCATGTGCTCAGCTTGCTGCTGTTGGCATCGGCGATTGCGCTCTTGCCCTTGCCGGAACTGACCGGCCTCATCCTTGCGGTCGGCGCTGTTGTGCTTGTCCTGCGCTGGCCCTGGTTGATCTGGCTACCGCTTGCAGCGTTTGTTCCATTGACAAGCGGCCTGCGGCTCGGCGTCGCCAGCATCACCGACTTGCTGCTGGCAGCAGGGGTTGCCCTGTGGTTTTTCGACGGCGCGCGGCGTCGCACGCTGGCCTTGCGCTGGTCGCCGGTGAGCAGCCTCGCTGCACTCTTTGTTGCAGCGCTTTATGTTTCACTGTTTTTCGCCGTAGATTTAGGCGAAGGCGTAAGCGAAGTGATAAAATGGCTGCAGTTACCGGTGCTGTTGCTCGTTGTGCCGACAATGCTGACGGCGGAGCAA
>JANWYX010000103.1 GCA_025055055.1 Caldilinea sp.
AGCGGAAAAAACAAGCCATGGCGCGCAGCTGCCTCCTGAACGGTTTGCAGCGCCGCACCTGCCTGCACCGTCATGGTCTGGTTGACAGGGTCGATCGCCGTCACCTCGATCATACGCTCCAACGACAGCACGAGATCGCTCGCCGTGGTACGCGTCCCCTGCACGAGGTTGGTGGCGCCGCCGCGCACCACCACCGGCTGCCGCGCCGCATAACAGAGCCGGAGAACGGTTGCGACCTCCTCCGTCGTGCGCGGGCGGACGATGGCCAACGCCTCCAGCGGCGTTGGGTCGATCCAACTGGTGGCGCGCTCGCGCACGGCGGCACCGGTCAATACGCTCTCGGCGCCCAGCGTGGCGCTCAGGGCGTCGAGCAGAGAGGAGGGGATGAGTGGCATCATCGCAGCGTGTCCGGCTCAGCCTAACATCTCGATCGTGTAGTCGATGAGCTGCGCGTCGCCGCGCCAACGCTCGACGCGACGCGCGACATCTTGCAGGTGACGGTGTGCCAGCGCACCGGTTTGACTGACGCACACAACCTCCAGCACCGCGCGCGTCAAGACATCCTGTGCATCGGCTTCGCAGACCGAGACGTTGAAATCCTTGCGAATGTGGGCGATCAGAGGCTTCAGAATGCCGCGTTTTCCTTTGAGGCTATCGTTCATCGGCAGATACAGTTCAAGCGTCAACAGTGCAACAGCCATAGGAATCTGTCATGATGATTTTCATCGCAGTCGGTTCCATGCGTCATCGGCGAACTGAGTGCGGATCAACACAGCCGCCCTGCGCACTTCGTCGGCCGTCAGGCCGCCCGGCCGAAAATTCAATCCCAACGCCGTCTCAAAACCACGGCGCATGGCGTCCGCCACGTGCTCGAAGGCGACCTGTACGCTGTCGTCGGCGACGCCGAGCGCCTGCGCCAGCGTGCAAGCGCGACGCCGCAGATCCGCCCGCAATCGTTCCGCTTCTTCTGTCGGCAGCGCCAACACGTCAACCAGCCGCGTGATGTCGCCGACGAGCGGCAGGCTGCCATGCTGCAAAACATAGTTGGCGCGGCGGCTTTGGGCGCTGCCCATAAGCTTGCGTCCATCGCCGGCAGTGATCTCATAGGCGCTGGGCGTCTCGAAACAGACGGCGGAAACGTCGGGGCCAACGCGCACATCGCCCGGCGCCTTGTCGGCGGCGACGCCAAGCAGACGCAACCCGGCGATCAGGGCGTTGCTGATGCGCAGATAGGCGTCCATCACGCCCCCGCGCATGAGGGGGTGATGAACCGAGGCGGCGATCGAGTAGGTGAATTCATCGGTGTGGAGAATGGCGCGGCCGCCTGTCGGCCTGCGCACGATGTCATATCCCAGCGCTGCAGCGCGCGCTGCATCGATGTCGGCGATCGGCTGCAGCCGGCCCAGACTGACCGTCGGCGGATGCCACCGATAAAAGCGCAGAGTGGGAGGGCTTTCCTCTGCAGCGCACGCCTCGGCGATGGCTTGATCGATCGCCATGTTGGCGGCACCCGAACGCGGGGCTTCTTCGACGATGAGCCGCCATGTGACCGCAGCGTCCCCGCCTTCGAGTTCGGCAAGGTCTACAAAGATGCTTTGATGGGTGTTCAATGTTTCAGGCATTGTGGATCATCTCCACCGTATTGTCTGCATTTGCCTACATTTATTGACCGTATTTTGGCCGATCTCCCTCTTTTTGGCAATCCGTCCCACTTTTTTGCAAAATCTGAGTAAAGTCTTATTCCAGGCCGCAGGGTTGCTTTTTGTATAATGGCGCAAAAAATTACCGAAGGGGAGGTATGCTCTTGAAAGCATGGTTGCTTCTGATGGGGGCCATCATCGCAGAGGTGACGGCTACGACCGCGCTGCGCGCCAGCGATGGCCTCAGTCGCCTGGGACCGACGCTCATCGTGATCGTGGGGTACAGCATATCCTTTTATCTGCTTTCCCTGACGCTGCGCACGATCCCTGTCGGGATTGCGTATGCAATCTGGTCGGGAATTGGGCTGGTGCTGATTACGCTTGCCGCGCGCTTCTTGTTTGGGCAAGAACTCGACGCGCCTGCTCTGATCGGGATGGGCTTTATTCTGGCCGGGGTCGTGATTATGAATTTGTTTTCTCGGTCGCTCCCCCATTGAGGGCGGCGCTGCGCAGGCCGGGCGGAATGCGACTGACGTCCTCGACCAAGGCACAAAGCCGAGCCAGATTCATAGCGTCTTCCGCCAGCGTGTCGTCTTTGGGCGTTTCCAGCAGCATGGCGATGCCATCCCAGCGCAGGTCGTTAAGAATATGCCGAAAACCTTCTTCTCCGATCTCGCCTTCACCAATGTGCACGTGGCGATCGATGTTGCTGCCGAGCGCGCCTTTGCTGTCGTTAAAGTGCCAAACTTTGACCGCCTCCAAGCCTAACCAGCGATCCACCTCGTGCAAAAAGGCTGCGTAGCCCTCCGCCGTGCGGATGTCGTAGCCTGCTGCATAGGCGTGACAGGTGTCCAGGCAGACGCCGACACGAGAGCGATCTTCCACCCGGTCGATGACGGCGCGCAGCTCGTCGAGTCGCCGACCGAGCATGCTGCCCTGCCCTGCCATGAGCTCCAGGCAGGTGAGTGTATCGGCGCAGTCCGGCGTTTCTTCATGAATGCGATTGAGCGCCTCGGCGATGCGCCGGATGCCGGCCGGAGCGCCGGCGCCGGTGTGCGAGCCGGGATGCAATACGACATGGGGAATGCCGTAGGCATGGGCGCGCACCAGCTCATCTTGATGCGCCAGCCGACTTTTCTCCCACAGCTCGTCCTTGGGGCTGGCGAGGTTGATCAGATAGCTGGCATGGCTGACTGCGTAGACGATGCCCAACGCCGGCATCTGCGTGCGCCAGCGCTCGATATCTGCTTCGTCGATGGGCGGGCCGACCCACTGGCGATTGTTTTTGGTGAAAACCTGCACTGCGTTGCTGTGAACCGACGCAGCCCGGTCAAGCGCATAGCTGACGCCGCCCGCGATCGACATGTGGGCGCCGAGAAGGAGGATGCTCATGACGCTACGCTAGACAGGACGGATGCCCAGGTAGACTTTCTGTCCACCGAGAGTGCGCAAGATTTCTTCAGGCGAGCGCCACGGCAACAACTGGTGAAGCTCCTTCGGCGAGAGGGGCGTATTGTTGTTCGCCAAGAAGATGCGAAAACAGGCCGAGGCAATCGGCAGCCTCTCGTTGATATAGTCCGGGTCATTGGCGCAGCGCGTGCGCAGGCACTCGCGCAGGGCGTCGGTGCGATGCACCTCGCCGGTTTCAGGGTCCACCCAGTCAACGTCTTCGGTGTCATGATAATCCGCAAAGCGGGCGCGGCATTCATCACAGAGCTGGTCGCGCAGATAGAGACGAAAATTTTGGCCGCTCTTTTCCCACCATTCGTAATCGATGTGAAATTTCGTATCTACGGTCGGGCGAAAACGATTCAACCGCGTAGTCAATGCGCCGGAAACCATCTCTCAATCCTCCTAGCTCAGGGCGAACAGGCCGTTGCCCATGTCACGGAAACGGCGGTTGCTTAACAGGGCGAAGAACACAGGGCCGGGCGGCGTGCGCAACACCATATTGACTGCGCTGTAGACGCTCTTAGCGTGCACGGTTCCTTGTGGATTGAGCTTGATCAACTCCGGCGTCACCTGGGCAACAACCTGAGCGACATCGATCCCCTGTTGAGAGATCTGGCGCGCCAGCTGATCGAGCGCCTCGACGTCTTGCGCCGCCACAATCATCGTTTCGTCGTACTCACAGGCCACCATCACCTTGTTCATCTCAAAGAGCAAGGCGTTGCGTTCGAGATCGGCCTGCGCCACGCGCGCCCACTCGCGCTTGGGACGTCGCGTTCGGAAATCGACGATCACTTCCTCTGACGAAGCAGACCGTTCGATGGTGATAAAGGCGCCGACCGGAATCTGGTGCTCCTCCATCCATTTGGACAGACCCGCCACATAGCGAGCTTCGTGCACAACCCAACCCTCATATCGCACCCCCCAACGTCCGTCCACCAAAGTGACGGGAGAAATACCGCTCTTTTGCTGGGGAAAGAAGCTGCGGGTGCGGCTGCTCAAGGGCAAGACGCCGTAGCGTCGATGCGGATAAAGCAAGGTCAGGCTGGTGGATGGCACGATCGAAGGCAGTTCGGTGCTGAGACTGCTCTCTCCCCATTCGTCATCCAGCTCCCACTCCAGTTGCAGCATCTCCACGCTAAGCACCGATCGATTGTAAGGAACCGGACGATAGCGTAGCAGCAAAGGGACCGTCTGCACTTCCGGAGGCAGAAGACGACGCAAGAACCAAAGAGGCCCCTGGCTCGATTGCAGTCGTACGAAGCGTTCATCTTTACTCAGCGCATGGTTCAAGCTGGTGATGCGCATATCCAGACCGACGTTGTCGTCCAACTCGACCTCGGTGAGCAGTTGCTCGGCCGAGAGCGGTTTGCCCTGCATCTCGATCATCGCTTCGGCGATGTTCAGGTGACCGATATGCACCTCGGCCAACATATCCGCCAACAGCCACTCGCCGTCCACCTGGACAAACTCGGCGCTGCGCTCTCCCTCCTCCAGCGCGTACAGAAGGCTTTCTTCAATTTCTGTTTTGTACAGCTGATAGATTTCCTCTGCAGAAAGCAGGGCGTCGTCATGCAGCAAGCGTTCGCCGTTCTCTAGATTGAGGCGATGGGGCGTCTGCAGGGCTGCGGCGAATTCGCGCACTTTTTGCCCGTTCTCGAATTTCACTTTGATCACTTCAAACTCGCCATGCTCCGGGTTGTGTCCAGGACGTACATCGATGACCTCCCCGACGGCAAATTCCAGCGCCGGAAAGACCAACTTCTGCCCAATGTTATATCGGTTCTTGGGAAGGTAGATAGCTCCTTTTCGCAGCTCTTGTTCAATCCTGGCGTTCTCGCGACGGAGATATTCCCGGATCAAAGCAATCGCCAGCGCTTTTAACGGCATCGGCTTTTGGTTGTCCAACAGCCTTTGGTATAAGAATTCCACGTCTTCGGCGGTGACCTCGAACTGGTCGCGCCAGAAAGCTGCTGTTTGGGTTTGGCGCTGCAGCACGCTTTCCTCCTATTGAGCTCTACAAGAAAGAATTAGGATTGAGAATTGTGATTGAAATGGAGCGTTGCGAATCCATGACATTGCGAATCCATGACATTGCGAATCCACAGTGGGATCTCCGGCCACAGCCACTCTATATGCTCGTTTTTTTCTGCGAAAAATGCAATCGCAAACACGCAGTGTACCATCGATGCGCTTTCATTCCCAAAAGTGATCCGTTTTGTTTTCTGTCAATCTCTGGTCAGAGATGAGCTCTGGTCAGAGACGAGAAAGCGGGAATTGAATTCTGCCTACTTCCCTGAGCGTCTCTGCGTCATAAAAAATGATGAGCGCCTGCGCCTCTGCCGGGTGTAGAGGCCAGGGAACCTCGTGGACATCGCGCACCTGCACGCCCGGCGGCCAGGAGCGCGTGCCCGCAACCCGGCGAAGTGGATGGGCGTCGACGACCGCAGGCGCGCCGTCTTTGCCGGCCAACGGCGTTCCGGCAACATCCACGATGCGCAAGGAGACCTTGAGATCGCGATCCACAGGGGCCAAAGGACGCCAGTACAAGGTGACGCGCAGCATCGGTCCGCCCGCCCATTCCAGACGTTGCAAGTCATAGCCTTCGATCTGGAGACGCCCATCCAGCAACGAAAGAGAAATGGACGTTGCGGGCGAATGCTCTTCTACCTCGCCGCGCGGCCACACACGCACGAGTGGTCCTTCGCCGGTGAAGCTGTACTGCTCTGCAACGCCTTCGAGCTCGCGTGTTAGATAGACCGGCGCGCCGTTTGCCATCTCCTTCTGCAAAACCGCGCGGCGTTCTGCAGGCGGATTGGCGACGATGGGGGTTGCTGCCAGCCCAAGCCGCTCCGCCTCCTGCATATAACGCAACGCCGTCATCTCGCCTTCGAGGCCGATCACGCGGCTGCCGGATGGAAAGGCGACCTTCGCCATGTCCACGGCGTAGTCATGCGCAGCCCAGTCATCGGCTCGATTGACCGCCGCTCCTCGCCCGAGGCCCGCCAACAACAAAACGATTGCGGCAGGGGCGATCCAGCATCGCCAAGGCGTCGGCAAGGCGCGCTGCATCCAGGCCAGCCCGCCGGCCGCAAAGAGTGCAGCGCACAAGTAGACCGGCAGCCAGAAAACCTCCGGGTCGCCGACGCGGTAATAGAGCGCAAACAACAGATTGACCACCAACACAGACAAAATCAACGCCCAGGCAGGGCGCTGCTTGGGGTTGTGCAAGACAAGCAGACCCAGCAGGCTCAGAAGGGCGCCCACCCAGCCTGTCTGGCGCACCCAGAGCATCAACCACCCGGCAGCGTCATAGGCGCGGCTCAGCTCGTTCATCTCGAAAAAGCTCGCATACCGCCGCGCCAGCACGTGATCCCAAAAGCCGGCCCAGGTGTTGACGTAACTGCCGTTGAGGTCGCTTACGCCTTGGGCTGCACGCAGAGGGATGTACAGATAGAGCAGAAGTGGCGCCGCAAACGCGGCAAGCCATACCAACCAAATACGCTGCGGCCGCAACAGTTCCGACCTCGTCCAGAGCAAGTAGAGGAATAATCCCGGCAGAACAAGCACAAGGGTGCGATGATGCGCCAGCCCCAGACCGATGAGCGCCGCCAGCAGCGCAACGCGTGGCGCGACGGCCTTGCGGTCGGTGGGCAAGGGCGGGATCGCCAGCGCAAGGATGGCGATGACAAACAGGTTGTGCAGCGCATACACCTCCGCCACCGTCGCCTGCTCCCACCAAACCGGACCTAGGCCGAAAGCGAGGACGGCGGCCAGCCCAACCCAGTTGTCCTTGTCCCCGTCAGGGGCGGTCGCCGTGATGCGTCGTGCGCAGACGAACAGCGCAGCCATCGTCGCCGCAGCGAAAATGGCGCTCAACAGATTCGTACGCCATGCCCAATTTCCGACGGGCATCGAATGCACCCACAGCCCGCCGAGCAGCGTATACAAAGGATAACCGGTGGGATGGGCGATGCCGAAGGTGGGCAGCACGAGCTGGAATTCCAACGTATCATCGAACAGCGCAACGATCGAGGGCGCCGTCGTAAAGCTGTAGAGCAGCCCAAACCCCAAAAAGACAAGCCACGGAGTCGCTTTTTCCAGAAAGAAATTTCGTGCGGCGAGACGCTCCCCGCAGTGTAAGACGCGCCGGAGTTTCAGGCGTGCGCCGCCGCAATGCGTCGATGAGATCGATGAATTCATCATCGTATACAGTCTACCATATTCCCGCTGCGCTTTGAGGAAATGCTCGCCTTTGGTATGATGGACGCGCATTCTTCTGGTTACCGGGTCCTGTACAAGGGCTCTATATGGTTCGATCATGAAACTTCAATTGCTCTGTCAAAAATGTCCTCGACGCACGGGGTTGTGGATTACCGCCGCTTTCGCGGCTCTACTCGGCGTTGCGGCGGCGCCGACGGCAGTGATGGCGCAGGGCCAGATCGCGTCTTCGTCATTGTCTCTGCTCACCTGGTCGCTGCTGGCCTCGGCGCTTTCCATGCTGATGCCGGTCGGGTTCATCTTGATCGGCGTGGCCGGGCTGGATCGCGAGCGGGCGTGGGGCGCAGCGCTGAACGCAGTGGCCGCCATGGGGCTGGCGGCGATAGCCTATTGGGCGGTGGGATTTGCCCTGCACTTCGGCGGAGTCGGTCTGCTGTACACGCGACCGGAGCTACGGATGCTGGTGTGGGAGTGGACGCCGCTGCCGCCGAACTGGGGCGTCGGCTGGGGCGTCGCCGGGCTCAGCGGCTGGTTCTTGGCCGGTCGCGAGGTGACCTCGCTCCTGTACGCGCTGTTTTTGTCTCAGGCGCCCTGGGTGTTTACAGTCGCTTTGTTGCCGGTCATGGCGCTGCGAGGTCGTGCGCCGGCCTTGGCAACGATGGTCATTGCGCTTTCCATCGGCGGCTTTGTCTATCCCTTGGCGGGCAATTGGGTGCACGGCGGCGGTTGGCTGGCGGCGCTTGGACGTAACTTGACGTTGGGGCATGGTTTCATCGATGTCGGCGGCGCGGGCGTCGTTCATCTGTTGGCTGCGATGTTCGGCCTCATTGCGCTGGTGGTCTGGGTTCCCCGGCGAGAGCGTCAGGACGGGTCGCAGTTGCCTCCGGACCATCGACCTTTGCTGACCGTGGTGGGTAGCCTTTTTGTATTGGCCGGCGCAGTGGGTTGGCTCTGGTCAAATCCGTTGCATGTCGAAGCGATCGGCGAGGTTGGGATGATGCGCGGCAGCGTCAACATTCTGCTGTCGATGAGCGCCGGCGCCATCGTCCCCTTGTTGTACACCTGGTTTGTCGCGGGAGACAGCCATCCCACCTTGGCGGCGCGTGGCCTGGTGGCGGGCGCAGTGGCCGGGCTTGCAGCGGCGCCCTTCATGCAGCCGATGCCTGCCGTAATGATCGGCTTGCTTGCGGGCGCCACCACACCGTTTCTGACCTACGCCACCGACCATCTTGCGCGCCTGGATGACGCCACCGGGTTGGTGACGACAGCAGGAGCTCCGGCGCTCGTAGGGCTCTTGTTCGCCGGGATCTTCGCCGACGGCATCAGCGGTGTGGGCTGGCAGGCAACCGGCGTCGACGTCTATTTAGGAGTGGCAGGTCAGGGCGTCTCCGGGCTGTTTGTGGCAAATGGGTTTCAGCCCGATTTTCCGGGGCAGCTTCAAGCGCAACTGATCGGCGTGACAGCCCTGCTGGTCTGGGGCGTCGTCACCGGAGCGCTGATCTGTGTTCCGGTTGGGCTGCTCTTCTGGGGCCTACAGCAAAGCGAACGGCAGGAAGAACGGCGGCAGACTGCGTTGCAGGAGGTTTCTCGTCCCTCGCTCTCCGAATCGGAACCGCCCTTGACCGAGCGACGACGTACTTTTCCCTCTTTTCCTTCTGAGCCCTAAATTTAACACGCGCGGATGAAGAATCCAGCAGTTTGGCGAACCGCCGCTCCTGGTTAGATGACGCTGATCGCAAGCGCAATCAGGAGCAAAACGGCGGCAGCGACGATCAACGGACCATTTTCTTTGAAGACGGCTCCCCAACTGCGTGGAGAAGTGTCCGGCGGCGTCAACAATGTGGACGGCGTCGAGGGATAGACGCGCAGGTCAGATCCGAATAACAATTCACGAAATTCGCGAGCGGAGCCGGGCCGCTCGCTCGGATGCATTGAGAGGGCGCGAAAGATCGCGCGCTCAACGCGCGGGGAGACGTCGGGATTCAACTGGCGGATGGGCGTCAGCAGGCCGGGTCGCAGAAAACGCTCCTTGGCGTCGGCCGGCGGCTGCCCACAGAGGAGGTGATACAGCGTAGCCGCCAAGGAATAGATGTCGCTACGACAGTCGGTGAAGCCCGCGTCGCCGCCATACTGTTCGAGGGGTGTATAGGCCACCGTGCCGCGTCCTTGCACGATGGTGACGGTGCGGCTATCGTCGGTGCGCAGGATCTTGACAAGGCCGAAATCAACCAGTTTGATCGTTCCTCTGGGAGTCACCTTGATGTTGCTGGGTTTGATGTCGCGGTGAACCACCGGCGGATTCTGGCTGTGCATGTATTCCAGGGCATCGAGCAATTGGGAGGCGTAGGTGAGCACCTGAGCTTCCGACAGTCGCTCCCCACGACGCTGCGCCTCTTGAAGGATTTCCTGGAGATCCTTGCCCTCCACAAAATCCATGACCAGATATTCGCGACCGCCGATCGAGAAGTAGTCCGAAACTTTCGGGAGATTAGGGTGGTCAAGCCGAGCCAGGATGCTGGCCTCTGTACGAAATTGCTCTGCAATTTGCTCCAGTTCTTCCTTGGTGGCGGAGCTTTCGGTGAGCGCAGGCAGCACCTCCTTGACCGCACAGACGCGTCCCGATAGTCGAAGGTCCGCCGCCCGATAGACGGCACCCATGCCTCCCTGCCCGACCAGCTCTTGAATCTCGTATCTCCCGCGTAGAACCTTGCCGGTTTCCAATATATAGTGCATGCTACTCAGCGATCGACTTAGAATCAGGAGAAATGGAGTGGATCATTTTTTCCGTTTCGCAACTCTGGTATAATACGCACATCCGGAAGTCGGGATGCAACGGCGAGCAAACGGATGCACCGGTGAAGAGAGTTGAAAAAGTCATGAACAGATTCATGAACATTCTCCATTATGCGCGCCCCGGCACATGCTGTCAATTCATCTGAGTCCGTTTTCGACGGCGCATGTGCGAACATTCACCCGACTGACCATCCAGTCTTGGAGAGGGAGCCAATGTCATCTGAAATGAACCAAGAATCCGCTGGCGTCGAATCCGTCTACGAGGGTGGACCGAAAGAGAACGCCATGCTTGTCCTGCAGCGCGGCCTTGAAGCCGGCCGCCGATGGCCGCTAGATCGGAAACATCCGCTGACCATCGGCCGCGATGAAGCGTGCGACATCCATCTCCCCGATCGGCAGGTGAGTCGACGCCATGCACGCGTCTTCTGGAGCCAGGCGCACTACTACGTGGAAGACTTGGGCAGCAAGAACGGCACGCACGTGAACGGCCAGGCGGTGCTGCCGAACGCGCCTCAGCCTTTGCAAGACGGCGACGAGATCCAGATTGCCTTGCGTTTTAAGTTAGCCTTTGTGGACGCGGGCGCTACGACGCCGCTTTCGATCGACAGCGAGAAGCAGGGACTGCGCATCGACAAAGAAACGCGCCAGGTCTGGGTGAACGGCATCCTGATCGATCCGCCGCTCAGCTTACACCAGTACCGACTGCTGGAAGCGCTCTGGAACGCCGGCGGAAGCGTACTCACCCGCGAACAGATCATCGAAGCAGTGTGGCCGGAGGCGGCCAGTGAAGGGGTGAGTGAACAGGCAATCGACGCCCTGGTGCGTCGATTGCGCGAACGCATCGAAGAGTGCGACAACGAATTTCGATACATTCTTACCGTGCGCGGACACGGATTCCGTCTGGAAAATCGATGAACGGCTTGCCCCGCCTGGGGTTGTACATCCATATCCCATTTTGTGAACGAAAGTGTCCTTATTGCGACTTCAACACCTATGCGGGGTTAGAGTCACTCTATCAGGCCACGGTCGAGGCGCTGATCGCCGAGATGAATCGTTGGGCCGACCTGCTGGCAGGGCGCACTCTCTCGACCATTTTTGTCGGCGGTGGCACCCCTACCGTGCTGTCGTCGAGACAACTAGAATATTTGTTCGATGGGGTGCGACGCACCTTCCGCGTGGCAGAGGACGCCGAAATCACCTGCGAAGCCAATCCGGGTGCCGTGGACCGGGAAAAATTCAGCGTCCTGCGCGCCTTGGGTGTGAA
Source organism: Caldilinea sp. (assembly GCA_025055055.1). GTDB lineage: Bacteria > Chloroflexota > Anaerolineae > Caldilineales > Caldilineaceae > Caldilinea. Next base: position 11,368 of record JANWYX010000103.1, read on the forward strand.
TCGTCTGAGCATGGGCGTGCAGAGCTTCCAAGCGGACGAGCTTCGCCTGCTCGGACGCATTCACTCGGCCGAAGATGCACGCGTTGCATATGACATGGCAAGGCGAGCAGGCTTCGACAATATCAATCTGGATTTTATCTTTGGGCTGCCTCATCAGAGGGCAAAAGCGTGGTCCCAGACGTTGGAAGAGGCGCTCTCCCTCCAACCCGAACACTTGAGCCTGTACAGTTTGATTGTCGAGCCGGACACGCCCTTCTTTCACTGGGTGAAGAGCGGCAAGCTCGCCGCTCCCGATGAGGATCTCTCCGCTGCGTTGTACGAGATGGCGATGGAGCGACTGGCGGAGGCCGGCTATCTGCATTATGAAATTTCCAATTGGGCCCGACGTGCGAGTGCGGCGGACCCGGAAAGCGAGACGCCTCACTTTGCCTGTCGCCACAATTTGATTTATTGGCGCAACGAAGACTATCTCGGCGTCGGGCCAGGCGCCCATAGCCACCTACGGATGACGGAGGATGGCTCTCGCATTGAAAAGCGCTGGGGCAACGTGCGACCGGTTCGCAGTTATGTCCGACGCGTATGGGAGGGCGAAGTGCTCGCAGAATTTGCCGAGGACATCTCACCCCGGCTGGCCATGGGGGAAAGCATGATGCTGGGTTTACGGTTGGTGCGCGAAGGAGTTCGCCTGGATCGGTTTGCGGCGCTCCATGGGTGCTCTCCGGCTGAGGTGTTCGAGAATGAATTGAGACAATTGAACGCGGCCGGTCTCCTGACGCTGGACGCCGAGCGCATTCGTCTGAGCGCACGCGGCGTGTTGTTCGGCAATCAGGTGTTTCTCCAGTTTTTGCCGGAAGCATAACACAACAAGAAAAAGGCGATCTTTATGGTGCGCGCACTCTATCCAGGAACCTTCGATCCCATCCATAACGGCCACATCGACATCGCCGTACGCGCCAGCGTGCTGTTTGACGAGGTGGTGTTGGCGATTTATGAGGCGCCGCCTAAAAAACTTCTCTTCAGCACCGAAGAGCGTGTAGAGCTGGCGCAACAGGCGCTGGATCACCTGCCGAATCTACGCGTTGTGTCCTACTCCGGCCTAACGGTGGAGTGTGCGCGCCAGCATAAGGCGGATGTCATCGTGCGCGGTCTGCGCAATGTGGCCGACTTCGAGTATGAACAGCAGATCGGTTGGGCAAACGCCGGACTGGCGCCGGAGATCGAGCTGTGTTGCCTGTTTTGCAGCAGTGAGTACGCGTATTTGAGCGCCACCATTCTCAAAGAAGTCGCCAATTTGGGCGGAGAATGCAGCGCATGGGCCCCTCCGCACGTCGTGGAGGCGCTGAGCCGCAAGTTCGATCGCCCTCTGCGCGCCGGCGCTCCTAAAATTTATCTTCGTCGCGAAGAGAAACTCGTCCATCGCGATTGAGAATGATTCGATCGGCCGACCCTGAAAGTTTCGCCGTTTTCTTGGCGCTTCGCAACGTTCGCAGGAGGTGTCCTATCGCTATCTTGCAGATCATCGATCAATTAGAAGCATTGATCGAAAACAGCCGACGTGTGCCGATGTCCTCACTGCGCATGGTGGATTTCAACGCCGCCAGGGAGATAATCGAGCGTCTGCGCATCAACGTGCCGGCCTCGATCATCGAAAGCGAACGCATGTTGCAAGAGCGCGAGCGCATCCTAAAAGCCGCTGAAGCGGAGGCCGCCGCCATCGTCGAGCAGGCCAAACGTCGGGCGCAGGAGCTTCTCAGCAACGACGCCCTGATCTCGGCCGCAAAGCGAGAGGCGGAGCGCATCGTCCTCGACTCCCAACTGGCGGCGCAGCGGCGTAGAGACGAAGCGGATCGCTACGCCGCCGGCGTGCTCGAAGAATTAGCGGAGAAACTGCATGTGATCAGTCGACAGGTGGAAAACGGGCTGGAGCTGTTGCGTCAGAATCTCGAACCAAGCCGACCCGAACGACCTGAGCAAAAAGAGTGAGAGAGAGAAAAACCATCTTGACCTTCCTTGCGCAAGATGTTACGATAGCAAGCGAGCAATCATTCAGTCCTCCGTTTTGTCGGTGTTATTTGTGTAAAAGCGTAAAGTCCGGGCTGAACAGTCGCCCAAAGGTTTCCTTCGGTCGTTCGATTTTCCATCCATACGGCGTCCGGTAGAAATCAGTCTGGAGCGAATGAGCGACTTCGATCATGGCGCATTACTCAGGTGACCGGGCAACCGAATCTTCTTCCCTGCTGAGACGCCTCCAACTGGAAGGCGAGCGACGCATGGCCGAAACGTCGATCATCGCCGTGCTGTTGGCGTTGCGACCGGATATTACGCTGGCGCTTGTTCTGCCCTCCGTCATGGCGGCCGTCATCGGAGGTTGGTGGCAGGGCGAACTGATATGGCCAAATTTCCTGTTCGCAATCATCAGCGTGCTTCTTTCGGCGTTCGCTTTTCAGATGTTGGGCGCTTATCAAGATTTTCAGCAAAGTTTGCGCAGCGAGGTACGCACGGCCACCGATCTTCCCAATAGTGCCTTCGCTTTACAACAGAATGGTGTTCTTCCACCCACCTTGCTGCTTAACATGGGCGCTCTGCTGTACACCGCCAGCGCGCTGTGCGGCCTGTGGTTGGCAGTGTTCGCCGGCTGGCCGGTACTCTTTTTCGGCGCCCTGGCTTTTCTGTTGCAGCTCGGCGCCGTGATTTCGCCTGTCCGTTACGCCTATCGGGGGTATGGAATGGGTGAACTGGGAGTGTTTACAGCCTTTGGACTCTTGTCGCTGGTGAGCGCCTATTATGCGCAAACCCGGGCGCTGAGTTGGTTGCCCGTGCTCGGCGGCCTACCCATCTCTCTGCTCGTCCTTCTGGTCGTCCTCAGCCAAAATCTGACGACGCTGCGCCGCGACTGGCTGATCGGCAAGCGCACTCTCGCTGTCATCTTAGGCCCGGCGCGTGCCCTCGACCTGAACGTGGTCGTCACGATGCTTGCCTACGCCAGCATTCTCGCCGTCACCGTGCTCACGCCGCTGCCGCTTTGGTATCTCGTCGGGCTGGCCACCTTGCCGCTGGCAATGGGCGTCTTCTCTGAAGTGAGCCGCAATCTCGCAATGCCGGAGGACGCTGTGCGCCTGCGCAGCGCTGCGCTGAAAGCCGTCTTCTGGACGACCGTGCTGTGCATCGCCGCTTTATTCATCAGTCGCCCCGGGTGAGTCGTTTCCCGAACATCCTCCACCGTTCAACACCTCCTCCTACCCTGATGCTGGATCGCAGGGCGTTCTACGAGCTGGCCGAAGAGTGTCGCGCGTACGCCGCCGAGTTGGCCAACTACGATCAACATCGCGTCAACCTGAAACAGTGCCATCGCTTCAACGCCTGGCTGGCGCACCTGAAACGCTACGATCGCCTGCAGCCTCGCTTGGCAACCTTATCCGGCGCCCGACCGGTGGCGCGCT
>JANWYX010000116.1 GCA_025055055.1 Caldilinea sp.
GCCCATACACTGCAATGCGATTGCGTCGGAACTGCACCCATGCGTCGCCCCACAATGTGCGATGTTTGCGTTTGTCGGCCAGAGCCAGGCCGATGCCCGTTGAAGCGCTATTGGCGGTGATGCTCATGGAATCGGTTGCACCTGCTAACTGTAGCGAATCCGCGGATCGAGAATCCCATAGAGAATGTCTGCAATCAGATTGAACACAATCACCAGCACGGAGAAGATCACCAGCACGGTCTGCACCACGGGCAGGTCGTTGCTCTGAATCGAGAGAATCAACAGTTGGCCGATGCCGTTGACGGCAAAAATTTGCTCGGTCACGATGGCGCCGCCGAAAATGCCGGGGATGCCTAGCGCCACCAGTGTCACAACGGGGATGAGACTATTGCGAACCACATGGCGCGTGATCACTGCCTTCTCCTTCAAGCCTTTGGCCCGCGCGGTTCGCACATAGTCCATTCTTAAATTTTCGATGACGGAGGAGCGTGCAAAACGACTGATGGTTGCAATTTGAAAGAAAGTGAGGACAAAGACCGGCATCGCCATTTGGCGCAGCTGCTCTAAAAAGGTGCTCCAGTCCGTGACGCGCAACGTCGTATTGTAGAGCGTTGGGAACCAACCCAGACGCACTGCAAAAAACTGAATCACCAGCACGCCCGTAAAGAACGTAGGTAACGAGAAACCGATCACCGAGATAACGCTTGCGACCTGGTCGAACAAAGAGTTTTGTTTATAGGCGGAGAAGACGCCTAAAGGCACGGCCACAAGCACTGCAATGACGTAGGCCAAGCCGACCACCCACAGCGTCTGGGGAAGCCGCTCGATGATCAGATCGATCACGGGCTTGCCGCGTGCGGTCCAAGAGGTGATGCGCAAACGATTTTCAGAATCGCCGATGCGGATGCCCGTCGCCTTCTCGAAGGCGTTGAGGGGCTCATTCACCATAAACTGCTGCAACCAGCGCACATAGCGCACCGGCATCGGTTGATTCATCCCTAATGCTTCGCGTATGCGCAACTTGATCTCCATCGGCAAGCTGGGCGGCAAATTGGCCGTCGGGTCACCCGGCGAAAGCGCCAGCAGGGCAAAAATCACAAAGCTGATAAAAAAGAGTGTAGGAATCGCTGTGAGGATTCGGCGCAAAATATATTGACCCACGAAGATCCCTCATGCAACAAACGATTCAGGCAGCCGATGGACCGGGCAGGCCACGATGCAGGCCTGCCCGGTCTCACCGCTCAACCGGAGCGAATCACCGCACCCGATGCCACGTTTCGATGTTCCACTCCTCCGTCTCGAAGCCGCTGATGTTGGGCCCCGTCAACGTATTGGAATAGGCGGAAACCGAAGCGCGGAAGACAAGCGGAATCGCCACGTAGTTTTGCACCAACATGTCATTCAGTGCAATCGCCAGCCGATTGCGCTCTTCGCCCGTTGCAGTGCGCAGCTGGGCAAAGAGTGCGTCATATTCTTCGCTGCACCAGCGCTCGACATTGCTGCCGCCCCAGTTGTTGGCAGGGCTGGGGATGTTGGCCCCACCGTCGCACAACCAGTTCGCCAAATATTGCTGCGGATCGGGGTTGTCCGGGCCGTTCGTGAACATTTCAACGTCGGCGTAGAATTTGTTATACGTGTCGGGGCTGGCCGGATCGCCGCCGAAGAAGACTGCAGCCTCCACGTTTTTCAGCTCAGTTTCGACGCCGATTTCCTTCCACCATTGCTGGATGAGCGCCTGAGTCTTCTGGCGCACGGCATTGGTTGAAGTCTGATAGAGGATTCGGAGCGGCACCCCGTCGGGCGTTTCGCGGATACCATCGCCGTTGGTATCCAGGTAGCCTGCCTCATCGAGCAGCTTGTTGGCGCCCTCAATGTCTTGTTGCAGGCAGGCGTCGTTGTTGGTCGAGGCGACGGCAGGCGGACCGGCCAGCAGGTTGCAGGTCGGCTTGCCGCCGGGCCCGTAGAGCTGTTCGGCGATGATGTTGCGATCGATCGCCATCGACAGCGCCTTGCGCACGTTGATATCGGTCAGGAAGGGATGCGGATTGGGATCTTCCGGCGTCCACAAAGAGCGCTTTTCCCCCAAATTCGGGTCGGGATTGGTGAAATTGATCAGGATGCGCTCTACATTGGCGCCGAAGGCGGACATGATTTTGCCTTTGCCCTTCGCCTCCATGTCGAGCAACACCGCCGGCTCCACCTGCAGGTTCCAACCGTAATCCGCCTCGCCCGTTTCCAACACAGCACGTGCCGACGCCGAAGCGTCCTCGGCGCCCTTGATGATCACGCGGGCAAAGTGAGGCTGGTTAGGGTTGCGGTAATTCTCATTGACTTCATAAACAACTGTGTCGTTGGCGCGAAACTCCGCCACTTTGTAGGGGCCTGTGCCGATCGGATTCGTGTTCTGCTCCGAGCAGGCCTGCGCCGCTTCTCCCTTGCAGTTCTGGAACTGCGCCTTCTGAATGATCGGTGACAGGTAGCCGACAAAGGCCGTATACGGATACGGCGTCGGATCGGTGAAGTTGACGCGCACGGTCAGCTCATCGAGCGCCTCAACGCTGGCGACGCCGACAAAGTTTTGCACCGTGCACCCCGTGGCCGGATCACTGCAGTACTCCCAGGTGAAAACAACGTCTTCGGCGGTCAGAGGCGTGCCGTCCGACCAAAGGATGCCCGGGCGCAACTTATAGGTGATGCTCATTAAGTCTGCCGAGACGCCTCCATTCTCGAGGGTAGGCACCTCTTCGGCGAGCACAGGCACCAGTTCGACGTTCTCGTTGAACTCAAGCAATGGGTCTAAAATTAAAGATGCGCCGTGGAAATCTTTCGTGCCAGAAGCCAGATAGGGATTGAGGATCGACACTTCCTGCCAATACACCAGCACCAGCTCGCCGTCGGTGCCTCTGCCCGGCTCTGGCGGCAAACCCGCTGCAGCCGGTGCGGCCGGCTGCTCGCCTGTGGCAGGCGCCGCCGCAGGAGGAGCGCAGGCGGAGAAGATCAGCGCCAACAAAGCGAGAAGAAAGAACAGATAATTCATTCGCCATGCCCTTGGATGTTTCATACCCTCTCCTTGTGCTTGCGTAAACATGGGATTGCTTGAACTGTGGGTGCCAAAACATAACGTTGTCAATCCACCACCGTATTGAGGTGGAAAAGACGCGCCTCTAAAAAACAGTCTGAGCGTGCACCGTTCAGGCCTTGCCCTGGACGATGACGCCTGTCCGCCGCTTATCGGGTTCAAAATGGAAGATTCTATACTTTGCGCAAGCGAAGGTAATCGTATTCGCTTTTACGGTGATTGTCAATGTTCAAAAAATCGAAAATCTATAGATCCTTTAAAGCGGTTGGATGGGCATGCAACACCGAAGGGTCGGGAAGCCGATCATACGCTCAAGGCGTTTGCACTTTTTCCGAGAGGTCGAAGCGCTCGATGGCGGCGATGACGCGCGGAGGCGCATTGCGGCAGCGCTCGCGCAAAAAGCGCGCAATGCGCGCGCCGGAGATGCCGCGCTCCGCCGCGCGCTTCAGGCTGCGCTGGGTGATCTGATACACAAAGACGGGATAGCTCTGCCGCCACTGTGCAAAGCGTTCGACGCGGAAACGGTCCGCCAGCGAAACGCCGCTCTCCAGCGTGACGGTGAAATCCTCTTTGAGGATGACTTGGTTATGCACCTGTTCGTTAGGTGCAGGGGAATCATGGCCCAGCCACTGCGCGCCCCAGGCGCTCAGCGACAACAACAGGTCCCGCCCGGCGCCCGGTTCGGCAAGATCGAGCGCTGCCAGCCAGTGCAGCGGCCCGCGGATCAAAAAGCGCAGCAGCGCACCCTCTACTTCATCCCAGCGCTCGAAACCTTTGAGGAACTCTTGCGTACCACTTTTGCGAATGTACCATGTGTCGTAGTCGCCGGTGGGGCGTTGAAAGTCCGGCTCGGCGACCCGAATCGCTTCCAGAAGGTTGGATTGGAGATACCATGCGCCCGGCTGCAGGCAGCCGAAGAGTCGGAGAATTGCGCTGCGCGTTTGAAGAGAGTCATTCCCCCACAAGCCGGCTTCCACGCACTCCAGCTCTGGCGTGCGACAAAGGTCGTTCCAATCCGGCGAGTTGCGCCATGCCTCGAAAAGCATACGGCGTTGTTCGGCGCGCGTCTTTTCCAGAAAGGCAGCCACCGGATTTTGCGTCAACTGGATCAGCTCGCCCTCGCGACGCAGCCAGCCAAGGCGGTTGGCGACGTGCAAGAGGAGCGCAAGGCGTACACTGAGGTCGGCGTCACCGTGATTGAACGGAATTTGCAGGCGCTGCACCAGACGATCGACATCTTCGGGATGGGGACCGGCGGAGGTGAGGCGCAAACGTTCGTTGTACAGAAAACCCAGCAACGTGCCTGCATCCAGCAAGAAGGCGTCGTCGGCAAGCATCATGCGAGAAGCAGAGGGCGGCGACGATGGCTTGAGCGGAAGGCCGGTGGTCAGGTCGCTTTGGGGATGAGGAAGCCAGGGCGCCGCGTCGCTCGGAATGTAGATGATCGTATGTGCATGGTGACCGGCGCCCTTGAATGCGCGACCGATCAAGCCGTTGTAATACAACAGTTCGGCGACGGTCTCCGGATACAACCAGGGGGTCTCCCGTTCCAGCCTAGCCGGCCCCATCTGCCGGATGGCGCCAAATTCCCGGCTGAACTGCGCCTCGACGACTTCTCCATGCGCGCGCAGCAACATTCGGATGGCATCCTCCACCTGCGGCGCATAGTCCACCATCTCCTGGTAAGCCATCTGCACCGAGGTGGGATCGGTCAACTGCGCAGCCAGCAGGTCGATGACCTGTTCACGCGTCTCGGCGCTATCGATGAGCGCCCCGCGCATCTCCGCCAGCGCATACAACAGAATATCCGGATATTCGGCCAACATCTGGGCGGTCGTAGGCATGGAGGCGTCAGAATGCGTCTTGTACGAAATTCAAGCTCCGCTCAAATTTTGGTTGGAAAGCGTCCATACGCCGTATATGAACAACAATTCACAATTCCGGGCAAATCCGGTATACTGCATAGCGTAGCATATTCAGGAGGGAATGAAAATGCCGCAATATTCAAATCG
>JANWYX010000314.1 GCA_025055055.1 Caldilinea sp.
TTGTCTCCTGCCGTTTCCCCACCCGGCGCCGGCTGCGATGGCGTCGCCACCGGCGCCGCGCATCCCGTCGCCAGGGCGACCAGTAGCAACACCGACACCCATCTGCGCAATACGGTGCTCATCATGTAAACCTCCTGTGAATGAAAGCTGAAAACAAAGCAGAACGGAAACTGGTGAGAGATTGCGAGATTGACGAGAGTCTTTTCAACTTCCTGCACATCTCAATCTTCTGCGAATACCTGCAAACAGTCTTTATCGCAAACTGACCGGCTCACCAAAATCGTCCGATTGCGGCCCAGCCCTGCGAAAACTTGTGCAGACGAGGCGGTTTAGATTTTCTTTCAGATATTGTGGGAAGATAGACTGAGTCTACCGCGCAATCTGGCGTGTGTCAAAAAGAACGTGCCGGAAAGCTTTCTAGGCAAGGCTTGCAACCTGCGCTATCTCTGACCTGTTATCTTCACCAAGTCGCTCGGCCACCGCACCAAAATGCGATAGCCACCATTCCACGGGGCTGTGCGGGCGAACTGGCTGACCAGGCCGGTCACTTCCCAAAGCTCGCCTAGTTTTACATAAGGTCGCTTCCATCCCAAAGAACTGCGCACCGTTACACGCACGGGCTCTGCATCCACATCCTCAGGATCGCCCAGATAGATGCTGTCGCCCTGCCAGCGGGTGACGACGCCCCGGAAGGTGACAAGACGACCTTCCAGCGATTCGCCGATTTCCCTTACGCGCACTGCAAGCGGCTTGGGCGCAATGCCGCTCTGGATGCGCCAGATTTGGTCGGGGGTGTCCAGGAGCAGTTCCGTCTCGCCGCGGAAGGAGGATAATCGTCCTCGCAACAAGACCAGGTCGCCAACCTCCAACGGAGGATATTCCCCCCGCCGCAGGTAGACGTTGATGCCGATGCCGGCCGTGACGCCGTCCTCTGCAATGTCCGCTACATAGATAGTGCTGTTGAACAGACCTGGCGGGGCCACTACGACGGCGCGAAATTCGACCCACGCATTTAGTCCCATCAGTTTGGCCTGAGCGATCGAGCCGGGTGGTCCCCCCGCCTGCCCGGCCGTCGCCTCGACAGCCGGGTTGACAGGGGGACGGACTTTGGATGGCGTCGGAGGTTGCACAGGCGGCGGGGTGTTGGGCCAGGGTGCAAAATCGTCGGCGCCGGTGTTGGCATTGGCCTTTCCCGGCGTGGCGTCGGCGTTCCAGACCCACGCACCTCCATCCGGAATGCGCGAGACGCTGCGCCCGCGCCTCAGCGTTGCATCCCACTCGATGCGATCACGTTCAACTCCCTGCGGATCGAGCAGCCGGATGAGCCCGCCGTCGTTGCGTAGACTTAAGCGGTGCGCCTTTCGCAGCAAAAGCAACCTCTCTCCGCCGCCCAGATAACGCCCTTTACCGAATTTCATCCGCTGCACAGACACGTCATCGTCACTGTTCGTCAATATCCAACCCTCGAGCGGAATCGGAGCACGGCCGGGATTAAAAAGTTCGATATACTCGTCGTTGCTGTCCACGACTCCATCGCCGTTATAGTCGTTGCGCGGGGCCGGCAGCACCTCATTGATCAGCACATCACCCATTTCATCTTGCTCGACAAAGAAGGGAGCCGTCACGGCGAAATCGCCGTCAAATTGGGTTGCAACTGCTGTCAATATAGAACCGGGAATTGCGGGTATAGTCAATGTCCACTTGCCATCGAGAGCAGGGCGATCGATCTGATGAATCAGTTTACCGTCCTGCCAGAGCGCCAGCCCGGCGACTTCTCCGCTGCGGTCGCCATAGGCAATGTGAAGCGTCACCCGATTGGCTGCAGAGAGCCAATTCCCCATCCAGATGCGCTGACCATTCGTCGTTTCTGCCTGCATGGTCAGCCATAAACCCGGCGACGTGGTCACCCAGCCGCGTCGCGCCAGCAACGCCTCACGCACACCGCTTGCATCGGCGCTGTGGACGGCTAGACCGGTGTAGCGTGGGCGCAGCAGTGAGCCGCCAAGCGAATGAGGCAGGCTATTTCCTCCCGGCAGAGAAGGCGCTCGGTTGTTTCGCCAGATTGCGAACCAATCCTTCATATCCGAAGGCGGCTCGCTCGCAGCCGACGCCGCCAGCGGCGCAGGGCCGAAATTGCCCACGCCGCCAACAATTTGCCAGGGTGCATTCAAGCCGTTGAGATACGCTTCGATGCTAGAACGTGAACGGTCGGCCGGCAACGCGTCGTTGTAGACGATCACCTCCTCCTTCTCGGCCTTCCAACGCCATGCAGAAATAAAAACAATCTCCGATGGTAGCAAAACAGGATAGGTGGGCGTCTCGTCGGCGATGGCGAGGAAATCCAACCCTAGCGCAGCCGCCTGCATCAGGAGATAGTGCGGTGGAGAGGGAAAACCCGGTGAAAAAGTGCTCGCTGCACCTGTGGAGCCCCAAAGCGCCTGATGCGACTCATCCAATCTCACCTCCTTTCGTGGCTTCGCGACAGGGAAATGCAATGGTGCGAAGGGCTGCGGCGGGGCAGCCAGGAATCGATGGCGCAGGTCAGCGGCAACGGCGAAATCGGCGCCGGGAACACGTTGCAACGACTGCCCG
>JANWYX010000317.1 GCA_025055055.1 Caldilinea sp.
TTGCACCTGCAGATCCGCCGGATAGGTCACGGTGACCGCTTCGCCCGCCGTCGGACTCTGCACTTTGCTCACACGCCCAAAGCCGTCGTAGCTCGTCACCGTCTTGGGGTGGTGGAAATGCTGCCCCCGATAGGGCGTCCCACCCGCTAGGCGTAGTCCACCGCCCCATCGTGCGCACCCCTGTGGACCAGCGCATCCGCCGTCTGCACCTGCAGCAGTTGACCAAGCCCGTTGTAAAAACCTAGCCACAACGAGCAGGCTCGCCGGCCTCGCACATGCAGCAGCCACAGCAGGCTCCGGGCTCGGCGTCCAGAACGAGGGAGGGATGAATCGTATAGAGTCTTCTCGGGTCGGATGGTCTAGAAGAGCGATGAATTCAACTTGAATCTACAGCTTATAGGCGTTTTTTGTAATTTTTATCCCAATTCTTTCTGTCTTGCATGACGAAGTCCCGACGAAATAAGCGGTGATTAAAAAGAGATGGCGGGATCAAGTATCGACGGCTCGAACGTAAAAACTGCGAACGATTCGCCTGTGGGGCGAAAGCCGAACGCATGATAAATGTCTTTGGCGCGTTGATTACCGGCCTGGGTGTTGAGGAGGGCGCGCGTGCACCCATGGCGTTGCGCTTGCAACAACGCCGCACCGAAAAGGGCGCGGCCGATTCCCCAACCTCGCCAGTCGGGATGCACTGCCAGTCGCACCAACAGGCAGGTCTCCTCCAAAAATTGAAAGGCCATGTACCCGACAAGTTGATCGTTCACCTGTGCAATCAACACTGGACCTGTGTTCAGGGCGTCTTGCATCTGACGGCGAGAATAGCGCCAGAGCGGTTCAAACGCACAGGCGTCTAGCGTTGTCAGGGCGTCCAGCTCTGTCGCTGCGGCCGGACGAATGAGACACGCTGCGGTGACGTCGAACTGCGGCCCCTGTCGCCTCTGCAGATTTTCGAGGGAGAAAAACTCGACACGCTCGGCCTGCGCCATGCCAGCGCTACGCAGGGCGCGATCGAGCCAGCTTTGTCGACTGTAAGCAATGATTGTATAGGGCTGATGCTTCTCCAGCATACGAGCCAACTTGCACAACAACACGCGTAGCGCTTCGGTGGGTGAGACATGACGGTGAAAAGCCATCCCCTGCAAATAGACGCGTTGTAGCGCCGAACCACCCGTCGGCGCAGGTGTTTCCTCGAAGGTGAAGATCAACAGAGCAAGCAGCGCGTCCTCTGCATTGCGCTCCACCACCAGGCAGCGCTGCTCCTGAATCGCAAGCTCAATGTGATCAAAAGCCAGATCGACCTGTTGACGCGTAGCCTCGAGCAGCAGACGATGTACAGGCCCGACATCTTTCCGATCGGCGATTCGCGCCTGCATAGCGCCGCCTTTCTCCGTGTCTGTCACGATGACCTCTACACAACTTCTGGTCAAACAATCTATCACGAGTTTACGCCATGGGCGTCGTCGGCGCAATGCATCGGTGTGTTGATTCTATTCTGTTATCCGAGGGACGATGGATTGGGACGATATAGGGGAGACGATATAGATAGGGGAGACGATATAGGTGAGACGCGCTATAGCTTAGCCAAACCGAGGAACCCATGGAGGCCTCATCCCTTTTCTCGCAAAATCAAAGATCGGCGCCGGGGGATGCGCCGATCCGCATGCCTTTTGGGGAGTCGGAAAATCCACTTGTCGTCCCAAACAGCACTGCGGGAATGTCTGTTCTTACTCTAGCAGATTCACGTCAATAGATCGTCAAAAACAGATCTGGCCGACAGACGTTCCGTATCGTTGAACGTTTGGCAAGGAGCTCTCGGCGCTGATAGAATCGACTTGCAGCTATCGGTCGACGGCGATAAATTTCCATGCTGAATCTACGATTTTTTGGAACAGTCCATTTCACCTTTTCGGACGGCAGAGAGCCGGCGATCGCCACCGCCAAAGCGAAAGCATTGCTTGCCTATTTGGTGACGGAAAGCGATCGACCCCATCTGCGCGAGCAGCTAGCTGCGCTGCTCTGGCCGGAGGCGGACCAGAAGGCGGCTTCCCAGAGCCTACGTCAAGCCCTCTATGAGCTGCGACGCCAGCTCATCTTTGCACCTCAAGCGCATCGCCCTCAGGCTAATCTCGATTCTCCTTATCTAACCGTCACGCGCCAGGACGTTGCTTTTAACTTCGACAGCGATTACTGGTGCGATGTCGAAGGGTTTCGTGCGCTGATGACGGCGGTTCATCAACACCCGCACCCACACCCGGGCGTTTGCCAGACGTGCGCCGCTCGGCTAGAGGAAGCGACGGCGCTCTATAGAGGCGACTTTCTGGAGGGGCTGACGTTGTCGGATGCAGACAAGTTTGAAGAATGGCGGCGCTCACGCGCAGAAAGTTTCCGCTCTCAGGCGATCGTTGCGCTCAAAACGCTCGTTGAATTTCATGAGCGGCGACGCAACTATGGCGCCGCCCAACAGTGTCTGCTGCGCTACCTGGAGCTGGAGCCATGGGACGAGGAGGCGCATCGTCACTTGATGCGCCTCCTCGTACTGAACAATCAGCGCATCGCCGCCATCGAGCAGTTTGCGAAGATGCGGCGGTTGCTGGCAGAGGAGTTAGGCGTTGAACCGTCGCCGGACACCGTGCACTTGTTTCAACGCATCGAGCGTGGACAGCCGCTGACAGAGGACCGGATCGTAGACAACCCCTACAAAGGACTCTACCCGTTTTCGCTTGCCGATAGCGCCGATTTTTACGGGCGCGAGGAAGTTGTAGAGTATCTACTTCAGCGCCTTGAAACGCATCGTTCTGTATTTTTGATCGGCCCCTCGGGCAGCGGCAAATCCTCGGTGATTCGCGCCGGCGTGTTGCCGGCGCTCCTGAGTTTGAGGCAAATTCCTGTCTTGCCTTCCGGCGGGCCACACCATGGGCGAGTTTGGACGGTGCTCGATTTTCGTCCCGGCGCCGATCCGTTTCGCTCTTTGGCGGAGGCGTTGATGCGTCAGCTTGCTGTGAAGCGCGACATTGCAGACCTGGTCCGCCTTCTGAGCGAAGAAGGGGCCACACTTCACCATCTCCCCTTGCACTTGCACACCCCGCGCGTTTTGATCTTCGTCGATCAATTCGAGGAGCTGTACACCCTCTGCCCTGCACCCACAACGCGGCGCGCCTTCATCGATCTCTTGCTTCGCATCACCTCTGCGGCCAACGAAAGCCCTCGCATTTTCCTGCTGGCCTCGCTGCGCGCCGACTTCACCGGACAGGCGTTGGCCCATCGCAAGCTGGCGGACGCGCTACAGGCCGGCGGCATCGTGCTCGGCCCAATGCGTCGAGAGGAGCTGCGCCGCGCCATCGAAGAGCCGGCGCACAATCGCGGCGTCACCTTTGAGCCGGGCCTCGTCGACCGTCTGCTCGATGACGTCGGCGAGTCTCCCGGAAACCTTCCGCTGTTGCAGTTCGCCCTCTCCGAACTCTGGCTGCAGCGCAACGGTTGGCAGATCGCCCACGAGGCCTACGACGCCATCGGCGGCGTGGCCGGCGCACTGGCCCGGTATGCAGACCGGGTGTATCAAAACCTAACCCCAGAGGAGCAGAGGGCGGCGCGACGCCTGTTCGTGCAGCTCGTCCAGCCCGGCGAGGAGACCGGCGACACGCGGCGGCCGGCGCTGCGTTCAGAGCTAGAAGACGCTGCATGGGCGCTGGCGCAGAAACTGGCGGATCTGCGGCTGATCGTCGCCGGTCGCAGCGAAGGCGAGGAAAGCATCGAGCTTGTGCACGAGGCGTTGATTCGCCACTGGTCTCTGTTGCGGGAATGGATGGATGAAGACCGCGACTTTCGACGCTGGCAGCAACGGCTGCGCACCTTCCTGCAGCACTGGCTCGCCGGCGGACGCCAGCCGGAGGATCTGCTGCGAGGGCTTTCTCTCACCGAAGCCGTGCGCTGGTCAGAGTTGCGTTGCGCGGACTTAAGCCGGATTGAGCAGGAGTTCATCGACGCCAGCATCGAAGAGTACCGGCGTCGCCTGAAAGAACAGGAGCGCCTCCATCAACAGGAGCTCGAACGGGCGCAGCGCCTGGCGGAGATGGAGTCTCAGCGCGCCGAAGAGGAATCTCGTCGCGCTGGTCAGGAACACAGAGTCGCGCTCCGATTGCGCAGGCTGACGGTTGCCCTTGCGCTTGTTTCGCTCACCACAATCGCAACAGCTTTTCTTGCACTCTTGTCGCGTCAGGAGACGCAGCGATTGGCGCAAGTTGCGCTGGCGCGTCAGCTGGCGGCACAGTCGCTCAATTTCTCTGATGACGCCGCCGACCTGGCTCTGCTCCTGAGCGTAGAAGCGCTCGAACGCATGGCGGACCCGGCGGAGCAAACGGCGTTGTTGGCCGCCTTTCCGGTCAACGCCTTTCTGGACCGTTTCCTTTGGGGTAGCGAGGGCGACATCACGCAGATCGTCGTCGCACCCGATGAAGGTCGGATCCTCAGCGTCGAAGAAAAAGGGGGCGACGCCACGGTGCGTCTCTGGGACGTAGCCGGTGGTCACACTGTCGGCCCCTTGATTCCATCTGCCGCAGCTGCAACGGTGACCATTGCGCCTAATGCGGCGCTGATCGCCAGTTCAGAAGGCGCCGGCGTACAACTCTGGAGCGGTCTTGATGGAGGGCGGATCGGCGCTCTCTTTCCCCGAATCGAAGCCGATGACGTGATCAATTCACTCCAATTTACGTCGGATGGCAGTCGCCTGCTGGCGAAAACGCTCCAAGGAACGATCGTCGTATGGGACGTCGAGAGCCAGACGGAGCTGCATCGCTTCTCCCTGCCCAGCGGTAGAGATGCGGTGACGCTCAGCCCCGATGGACAGTGGCTCGCCGTGGTGCAGCCGAGCGAAAAAGACATCGGCGTGGATCTCTGGCGGATTGACATCGGTCAACCGACGGGCGTACGGCTAGGGGGACACACCTCGGTCATCAGCGCCGTTGCGTTCACCCCCGATGCAAGAAGCGCCGCCACGGTCAGTTTCGACGGCTCTGCGCGCGTGTGGGACGTCGCAAGCGGCGAGCTGCTGTTGGGGCCGCTCAATGAGCACGCAGGGCGCGTGCTCTCGGCGGCCTTCAGCCCCGATGGACGCATTCTCGCCACCGGCGGCGCCGATCGCTACGTCTATCTTTACGACGTCGCCAGAGGAAGGCTCATCGGCGAGCCGCTCATGGGGCACGACAACTGGGTGCGCAGCCTACGCTTCAACTGGCAGGGCAACGCCCTCTATTCTGCCACATCCGAAGGCAGGCTCGTGCGTTGGGAGATCGGGCGACGACAATTGTTGGAAGGGCATGCGGATCGCGTGCGAGCCTTGGCGCTAAGCCCTGATGGCCGCCTGCTGGCGACGGCCAGCTATGACAGGCAGGTCCTTGTGTGGGACGCCCAACAAGGGCGTCCGCTTGTCCAGTTCCAGTCGCCTCACCAAAATGCTGTACTTCAGGTCGCCTTCAACACCGATGGAACCCTGATGGCTACAGGAGACGCCGGCGGGTTGGTGGCGCTCTGGGATTTGGTGAAGCAAGAAGAGAGGGGGCGATGGAAGGACGCCATGGGCGACGTCGTCATCGGGCTTGCCTTCTCACCGGATAACAGGCTTCTTGTCGCCGGGCATTTTTCCGGCAAAGTCTCGCTGTTCGATCTCACAGGTAGAGCGCTGCGAGAATCGACTTTCATGGCCCACTTGAACGATGGCTGGGTGCTAAGCCTCGCCTTCTCACCGGACGGCGCTCTGCTGGCCACCGGCAGCCAAAGCGGCAAAATTCATCTGTGGAAGACGGACGCAGCCTCTTCGGGCGAATTGAAGGTTCACGGCGTCCTAGAAGGTCACA
Source organism: Caldilinea sp. (assembly GCA_025055055.1). GTDB lineage: Bacteria > Chloroflexota > Anaerolineae > Caldilineales > Caldilineaceae > Caldilinea. The sequence continues at coordinate 5,850 of JANWYX010000317.1, forward strand.
CCTACTGGGTGACCTCCCTGCTGTGGAGCAGCAACGGCGCTACGCTCATTTCGGGTGGCGCCGATGGCAGCGTGCGTTTTTGGGATGTCGCACGGCAGCAGCCGTCCGCTCCTCCGCTCGAACTGGAAGGACAGGTCTGGGGCGTCCAATTTTATCCTCCTGATGGCGAACGCACTTTGGTGACCTTGACCGGCGACGGCTCAATCCACTTGTGGGACCTCACGACCCACAGCCTGGTTGCGCCGCCATTGCGCACCGCCTTGGAAACCGAATCGTTTGCAGTCGACAAGCAAGGTAAAGCGGTCTACTTGGCAAGCTTTGACGACCGCCTAGAAAAGTGGCGCCTGGACCCACGACCCTGGCGGCAACGGAGCTGCGCAATGGCTGCGCGCACACTGAGCGAAAAAGAATGGCGACGATTCATCGGCGATGCGCCCTACCGACCGGTCTGCACCTCTCTATCGACGAAATGAGAGACGTTGCCTATGTGTCGCCCGGCGCATTTCTCGCTTGACCGCCACTGCGTGATATAATTCACAAAGTTAAGCATCGCCTCAGGGCTGGATGCCTCTTTCAATCATCCTCCCCTTCAAACGAAGAAATTTATGGAACTCTGGGAAGAATTGTGGAACGCCTTGCGCACAAGCCGGCTCCCCGATCTGGGAGGCTGGAGCTACTTCATCCTGTTCGTATTGATCTTCGTCGAAGGCCCGGCGATCACGATGGCGGCCGGTGCCCTGGCGGGAGCCGAGGTGCTGCGCTTTGATTGGGTGTTTGTGGTGGCGGTCATCGGCAACACGGTTGCCGACTACACCTGGTATCTGCTCGGCTATTTCGGCCTCTATCACTCGTTGCCCGCCCTCTCTCGGCTGCGCTGGGTGCAGCAGAACGAGGTGGCAATCCAACATCTCACCCAAAACATTCACCGTCAGGCGATCCGATTGTTTATTTTGACCAAAGCCTCGTTTGGGTTGATGTCGATTCCGGTTCTAATGGCTGCGGGCGCGGCTCGGGTGCCCTGGTGGCGCTTGTTTGTCGTCAGCGCAATCTTTGAACCGATCTGGAACGCTGCGTTGATTCTGGCCGGCTACCTGCTGGGGGACTATATCTCTCACCTCGAGCGTGGGCTGCGCATCTTCGCATTGATTGCCAGCATTCTGCTCTTCCTCCTGCTGGCGCACATTTATCGAGGGGTGTTTCGGCGCGTTACCGGTATGGATAAGTTGCTGGAATAAATTTGCGCCGAGCAGAAAACGGCGATGTCGGATCGGTGAGCCCTATTCGCGATGTGAGAAAAACTCTGCACTGCGCGCCGTTGCCGCCTCAATGGCTTCATCGAGCGAAATCTGCCCATAAAACGCCTGTTTTAGCTCCGCGTCTACGGCAGCCTCGACGTCGGCCCAGGTGGCGAGGGCGGGGAACGCGCGCAGTGTAGGAATGGCGTCGAGAAAGATGCGGCTGTTGCGCGGCTTTGCCTGCGGATCGAGAAACGCCGGATCTTGCGCCAGATCGATGCGCGAGGGGATCGTGCGGCCGCTGCGCGCCAGGATCGTCTGCCCTGCGCGCGTGTTGGCGAACTCGACGAACCGCCATGCAGCCTCCCGATGGGGGCTGGCGGCGGCGATGCAGAACGCATCGGAATGCAGGATGCTCGCCCGCTCTTTCCCTTGGGGAAGGGGAGCTGCGTCCCAGTCGAACGCTTCAATGCGACGAAATTCCGGCACGACCCGCCGACTTTCCATCAACATGGCAAGACGGCCGTTCAGAAAGCGGCTCAGGCTGCTCTCGGCAGCCTCGGCCACTGCGTCCGGAACCACTTGATGGGCGCTCTGCAAGCCGATGAACCACGCCAGCGCCTCTCGGCTCGCCGGTTCAGAGAGTGCCAACGTCGTCGGCGCCGTCGGGTCGTCTACGATCTCGCCGCCGTTCATCCAGATGAAAGGAGCGGCGCGCACCAGCGTGGGTTCGATCCCCAAACCGTATTGGTCGATGACGCCGTCGCCGTTCAAGTCACGGGTCAGCATTTGTGCAATGGTCACAAAGTCATCCCAGCGCCAGTCGTTCGTCGGATAGGACAGACCCGCCGCATCGAACAAGTCTTTGTTGTAATAGATCACCGGACTAGACATGTTCTGCGGCATGCACATCAATTCTCCGCGCCAGGTGAAGGCGGCAAGCGCCTGCGGATAGAAGTCCTCTCGACGCAGGACGTCGCTCTGCGCCAGCAGAGCGTCGATCGGCGCAATGGCGTTGCGCGCGACAAACGGGCCGTAGCGCCGATAGTTGATCAGAAAAATGTCCGGAGGTGTCCCGGCTGCAAAATCGGCGGTGAGCCGCCGTCGAAAGTCGCCTTGCCCCGGAATATTCAGCAGATCGACCCGAATCTCCGGAACTTCTGCCATGAAATGCTCGACCAGCGTGCGATAGGCATCCTCGTCGGCCGGGTCGCCGGAGATGAGAAAGGTCACCGACGTCTGTTCGGGCGCACGCCCAGAAGAAGGCTCCAAGGCAACACAAGCCGCCGACAACAGCAAAACGATTCCTAACACGTCGACGATCCGGATCATTTTCCCTCCTCTTTCGTTTGGCTTCCAGCCGAAAGTTGAAGATGGATAAGTGCGTCACGCCGGAGGCGTGAGCTGCGTAGATGGAGCGATGCATCCTTGTCCAAAACCACTTGAAGCAGTACATACAAAGCGAGTACCGGCGCGATCATGACGACGACGGCGGCCATCAGCAGCGGCCAATTGGTTGCATCCATTTGCTGCAGCATGCGCAGCCCTACTGTGAGGGTGAAGCGCTGCGCCGATTTGAGAAACAAGAGCGGATCGACAAAATCGCTCCAGTAGTGGGTGAAGGCCAAGACGGCCACAGCCAGTGTCGTCGGTCTGGCAAGCGGCATGGCGATTCGGCGCCAGACCATCCAGACGCTCGCCCCATCCAGGCTGGCCGCTTCGAATAGTTCGGGCGAGAGGCGCCGAAAATTCCAATAGTACATCAGCGCCAACAGCGAGCGCGTACCCAACAGCGCCGGTGCAACCAACGCTGCGTAAGTGTCGATCAGCCCAAGACCGGAAAAAAGCACGTAACGCGGCATCCATACGGCGCCGGAAGGGATCAGCAGCAGCAGCAGCGCCAGTCCCACCAGCCGACGACGGCTTGTGGGCGCCATCTGACTCATGGCAAAACCTGCCCATGAAGCCGTAAGCAGAGTGATGAGCATGCCCACCATGCTGACCACCAAGGAGTTGCCGATCTGCAACCCCAACGGCGCAATGCGAAAGATTTCCATGTAATTCGACCACACCGCTCCATGTGAAAACC
>JANWYX010000324.1 GCA_025055055.1 Caldilinea sp.
GTCAGCGCGGGAAAGCGCTCATCGATAATCGCCAGCGCCTGCTCGAGCGTGGCGCCGTCCGGCACCTCGATCGTCTGCTGCGACCAGCCGGCAAGCCGGCGCAGGGTGGCGAAAAGTCGCACTTGGATTTGCATCGTTGTTTTTTGCTCCATATCTCTTGGGTTGCGTATTGGGTGCTCGACGCGCGCCCGCTTATGGATTGCTCGGTTGGGCCTCGGCTTTCCAGTCGCCCGATTTACCGCCCTGTTTTTCAAGCAGGCGAACATTGCCGATGATCATGCCCTTATCGAGCGCTTTCGCCATGTCGTAGATCGTGAGCGCGGCCACGCTGACGGCGGTGAGCGCCTCCATTTCGACGCCGGTCTGGCCGTTGCAGCGCACTGTGGCGGTGATGAGTACGCGGCTCTCCGCCTCGTCGATCTCGAAGTCGACCGCCACTTTGGTCAATAGCAACATATGACAGAGCGGGATCAGCTCGGGCGTGCGCTTTGCGGCCATGATGCCGGCAATGCGCGCGGCGGCGAGAACATCTCCCTTCGGCGCTGCGCCTTCGCGGATGGCCGCCAGCGTCGCCGGGGCCATGCGCACCTCGCCTGCGGCCACAGCGGTGCGCGTCGTGATCGCTTTCTCGCCCACGTCCACCATCGTGGCGCGGCCCGCGCTGTCGAGATGGGTCAACGCTGTCATCTTACACGCTCCGTTTGAAATTTTCTACGAAGAAGAAACGCTTCGTTGCACCAGAGCATTTCAAGGTTCTCCTCAAAATTCTCGCACAACTTTGACAGTTCGGCGCTTCTGACATACTATAATTATACAATGAAATGCGCCTGTAGCTCAGTGGACTAGAGCATCGGTCTTCGGAACCGAGTGTCGGGGGTTCGAATCCCTCCAGGCGTGCTGAACGCTATAGCATGGCAACTCTTGATAGGCGCCAGAATTATGGAAACCCGTGTCATGGAAGAATAGACATGGGTTTTTATGACCTCCTTGCCGAAGATTTGCTCCGTGAAAGACCGGCCCTCGCCCTAGTCATGATGGCTCTGCCCGACCGTCGCAGCGAGCCAAGTGTGCAGGCGCTGCTTGCGTCGGGGGTCGACTCGCCGTTGCCTGCGCCGACGGAAACGTGGGAGGTGGTCGTCGTCACCCAACCCCAGGCAGCGTGCTCTTGCTGGAGCCCGCCAAGCATTACGTCTTTCCTACCCTGATGCCCATCTCCACCTCTCTGCCTCGCCCCACCCCAACCCGTCGCCCAGCACCCACGGCCACGCCCATGCCCCTGCCCAGACGAGCGGATACCCCTCAAGGGTACACCTCTATGCTATGCCAACCAAAGATCGGTCAGGCAACATTTGGATGCAAACTCGAATAGATGCCAGTGGCAAACATGAGCCCGATATGGCTACTTCCTTAGAGGTCCCCTCTCAACTTACTTATGCACAGCCATCATAAGATGGGAGATTAGATGGGAGATTAGATGGGAGATATATTTTGTTCCTTCAACCGGTCAATGCCGGAGGGATTCCCTAACATTAGAGCCAGGCTACAACGGCCTCGTCCTTGCGCCGTAGGGAATGTGTCCGCATTGAAGCTATCTTCACCATCAATGTACAGACAACGGAGACGCTCGCTCGTCGACACCCAATGATTTGACGCTACAACGGGTTTCCAGTACACTGTGCACCGTTGAGAGAAACGCAGAAAGGGTGTTCAAATGCATTCTGCGACGCCTCTCTTTAAAGACAACAAATTATTGATCCATTTCTTTGTCGCCGTGGTGCGGCTGCAGTTCTCGAATTTGACTAAATGCAGCCGTTAAATGCGAAGCCGGTGCAAATCCGGCGCTGCCGCGCAACTGTGATCGTGAAGGGACATCTTCACGTCAGCCAGGTCGCCAGCCCGGCGAGGCTCTTACCCCTTGCGCGCGCTGGAGGGGAAGGGCGCAGCAGTGGTTGACCCGCTCTGCAAAGAATATAGGAACGAAGAATTGGCTTCCTAAAGCCAGATTGTCGAAGGAAACGTCCGGCGCGCAACCGGACGTTTTTCATTGGCCAATCTATTGAGTAAATCATATCGAACGGGAGGATGTAATGTCCACAAAACCTTCCTTGCGCCGGCGAACGATGCAGATCGCCATAATTGCCGTTACCCTGAGCGTTCTTTCCACGCGGCCGGTGCATGCCATGCATATTATGGAAGGATTTCTGCCGTGGCAGTGGGCGCTCTTCTGGTGGCTGGCGACGCTGCCTTTCTGGATGTGGGGCGTGCGTCGCCTCGTTTTTCTCATGCGCGAACGGCCAGAGACGCGCATGATGCTCGGCGTGGCCGCCGCGTTCGCCTTCGTGCTCAGCGCGCTCAAGTTGCCCAGCGTGACCGGATCGAGCAGCCATCCCACCGGCACAGGTCTGGGCGCAATCCTATTCGGCCCTGCGGTGATGAGCGTAATCGGCTCGCTCGTGCTTTTCTTTCAAGCGCTCTTGCTTGCGCATGGCGGCTTGACGACGCTGGGCGCCAATGCCTTCGGCATGGCCGTCGTCGGCCCCTTCGTGGCGTGGGGCATCTGGCGGCTGCTGCGGAGGCGCTCGCTCTGGCTTGCCGTCTTCCTGGCTGCGGCGCTGGCCAATTTCTCGACCTATGTGGTCACGTCGGCGCAGCTTGCACTTGCCTATCCGGATGCAGCAGGTGGTTTTATCGGTGCATTCATGAAGTTCGGCGCCATCTTCGCGGTAACGCAGATTCCGCTCGCCGTCAGCGAAGGGATTTTGACCGTTCTGCTCTTCAACGCCTTGCAAAGCAACGCCGCCGCTGAGTTGCGCTCTTTGGGCGCGCTGGAGAACGTCGCATGAAAAACACAACACCTTCGACTTCGTTGAGTCCGTGGATTGTTCTGGCTTTAATTGCGCTCTTTGTGCTATTAACTATTGCTCCTTTGCTCTGGATAGAAAACTCCGAGTTCCCCGGCGCCGACATGCTTGCCGAAAAGGCGATCCAGGAGATCGCGCCTGACGCAGAGCCGTGGTTCCGGCCGCTATGGGAGCCGCCGGGCAGCGAGACGGAGAGCCTGCTCTTTGCGCTGCAGGCGGCGATCGGCGCAGGCTTTATCGGCTACTTTTTCGGCCGGCAACAGGGACGGAAAGAAGCTACTGCCAAAAGCGCCCGGCCGGAGGCCGAACTTGTCTAATCGCCTCCGGCGTGACGTGCCGGGCCGCTGCGCGGGTCGCTTATAAACACTACGAAACCATCATTATGCATCGACTTGACGCTTACGCACACGCCGGTCGGTTGCGACACGTGCATCCTCTGAGCAAGTTGGCCTTTGCGCTGGCCATCATCCTGCTTTGTCTAATCCTGGATCGACCCCAGGTCAGCGCGGCGGCGCTGCTCTGGATGGCAGGGTTAAGCATCCTCTGGGGTGGCGCAACGCCGGGCTTCGTGCTGCGCTTGCTGACGGCCGAGGGTCTCTTCTTGACGCTGAGCGTGGTCGCAGTAGCCGTGCAGATTGGTCCCATCGGGCAAGAAGGCGGATGGTCGACGACGATCACAATCGCTTCGCCGGCGCAAGCAGGCGCTCTGTTGTTGCGCTCCTTTGCCTGCGCCGCCGCCATGAATTTTCTGGCGCTCACAACGCCAATCCTGGAGCTGGTCGCCGCTGTGCAGCGATTGGGGGCGCCAACGGCGCTGGTAGATGCAACGCTGGTGATGTATCGCTATATCTTTTTGCTTCTGGAGACGCTGATGCGCATGCAACGGGCGCAGGAGAGCCGCAACGGATACGCCGGTCTTACAGCGACGCTACGCAGTGCGGCGTCGCTGGGCGGTCAATTGTTCGCTCTAAGCTGGCGCTCCGGCCGGCGCATGGAGATGGCGTTACAGGCGCGCGGCTATGAAGGCGGCGCGCTGTCGATGCTGACACCCACCTACACGGCCCCTTGGTCCTGGCCGGTTATAGCTTCTCTTGTCTTTGCGACATTGCTTGGATTGGCCCGCCTATGACAGCTCCCTTGCTTGCGTTCGATGCGCTTCACTATCGCTATCCGGGGGCGGACACCCCTGCACTCTGCGGCGCATCGCTGGAGGTCAGAGCAGGTGAAAAAATTGCGCTCATGGGGCGCAATGGCTCCGGCAAAAGCACTTTGTTGCTGCATGGCAACGGCCTCCTGCGTCCGCAACAAGGCGTCGTCCGCTGGCGAGGAGCGGCGATCGGCTACCACAGGGAAGCGCTGCGCACGCTGCGCAGCCAAGTGGGGCTGATCTTCCAAAACCCGGACGAGCAACTCTTCGCAGCGACCGTCCTCCAGGACCTGGCGTTTGGGCCGTTGAATTCAGGCGCTTCAGAGCAGGAGGCGCGCAAGCGGGCGGAATGGGCCGCTGCGCGCTGTCAGATCGAGCATCTGCTCTCGCAGCCGCCCCATGCCCTCAGCGGCGGTCAGAAGCTCTGCGCGGCGCTGGCGGGCGTCCTTGCCATGCGACCACTGGTCTTGCTGGCGGATGAGGTCACCTCCGGCCTTGATCCCTGGATGCGACGCAACGTGCTGTCGATCCTGGACGACCATGCAGCGGAAGGAGGCAGCGTGGTGCTCTCCACCCATGAGCTGGACGTCGCCCGCTGCTGGGCGAGTAAAATTGCGCTCATGGAGGAGGGGCGGGTGGTGCATGTAGCCCCACCGCAAGAGTTTTTTACATCGTCAACGTGGCGCGCTCGAATCGGCGCCGACCTATGGGAGCTATCTGACGCAACGCCGACGCAAACCGCTTCAAGCAAAACGTAACAAATTGTAAAGGAAACGCCAATGTCCGAATTTTCTCCCACTGCCCTGATTCTCATCGGCCATGGCAGCCGCGAGCCGGAAGGCGTCCGGGAATTTTTGCAGCTTGCCAGGACGGTGCAGACGCGCATTGCGGCGAAGCTCTTTCCGTGTTTCTTAGAGTTTCACGACCCGCCCATCGCCGAAGCCGTTCGCCGATGTGTGGAAGAGGGTCATCGCCAAGTCGTGGTACTGCCGCTTTTTCTAGGGCCGGCAAACCACCAGAAAAACGACATCCCTGCGTTGCTCAACTGGGCGCGAGCACAGTGGTCGGAAGTGGAGTTTCGCTATGCTGCGCCGCTCGGCGTTCAGTACGCCTTGCTTCGTACGCTGGACGATCGCTGCCGCAGCGCGCTCCGGAACGAGTCGCTCCATCCTCAGCTTGGCTCGGCGAATGGTTTGCCCGCAGAGCGCCCTCGCACCGCCGTCGCCCTCATCGGCCGTGGAACGAGCGATCCGGACAGCAACAGCGACGTCGCCAAGATAGCGCGCCTCCTGGAGGAGGGATGGGGCTATGAGTGGGTGGAATACGGCTTTTACAGCATTGCTCAACCCGGCGTCACCGAGACGCTTGAGCGCTGCATTCGTCTTGGCGCCGAACGCATCGTTGTGGCACCGTTTCTACTCTTCAGCGGTCGCATCCATCAGGGCATTCTGCGCCAGGCTAAAGATGTTGCGGCCGCGCATCCCAATGTGGAAGTGTGCTTTGCCGACCTGTTGCGCGGCCATCCAGACGTGATCGAGGCGATCCTCCAACGCTATGCGGAAGCCGTCGCAGGCCACGCCACCATGACCTGCGACCTCTGTAAATATCGCCATCGTATGCTCGCCTATGCCCAAGACCACGGAACACCTCAGTATTCCGATCACCGCCATGGGATGCGCGGCGTCCCTCACACGCATGGCATGGAGCGTCTGAACGCTCTCTTGCCCCCGCGCTATCGAGGCGGTCAGCCCGTCAGCGCAGCGCCTATGGCTGCTGCGCCGCTTGTCTTTGATGAAGAGGGCCGCGTGGCGTGGGATCGCATCTGGGGCGTGGATGATCCGGAAAATCCCTTCTGCGAGCTGGCGCTGGCCGGCGGACCGCCTCATCGAGGAGAATTGCTGGAGCCGGTTGACCCTCAGGAGGCGTTGTCCGATCCTGAAGGGTGCGCCCGCGTGGCGGAGGAGATCGGCCGCGGGGTGCGCATGACCACCGGCCTGCATACGGTCCCCTCTCGCTCTCCGGGGTGGCTGGGCATCCAATGCGAAAGCGAGGAGATGGCGATCTGGCTCTTGCGGGCCATTGTGGTGGAAAATATTGCCGTGCGCCGGGAAGGCTGCGTGCTCTACGTGCCGGTCGGCCCCCGCTTCCGGCTCGAATATGAAATCAAAAACGTCGTCACCGCCGTCGCCAAAACGCATCACTACTGGAGCGAACATTTGCTGGAGCAGGCCTCGCAATGAACTTAACGCCCGCCGCCATCACCGAACGCTCCTTTGCCATCATCCGCAAGGAGTTGGCTGCGCAAGGGCTGATCTTCGCCCCGCCGTTCGACGTCGTGATCCAGCGCATCATTCACGCCACCGCAGATTTTGAGTACGCTCACATCACCCGTTGGAGCGAGGGCGCAATTGAAGCGGGCGTCCATGCGCTGCGACTAGGACGCCCGATCTTGGCCGATGTTCAGATGGTGCGCGTCGGTGTAAGCGCAGAGATCGCAACTACATTAGGTGTCTCTGTCCATTGTTTTGTCAACGAGCCGGAGGTCTGCGCCCACGCCCGCCAAGAGAATGTTACCCGCACTGCGGCGGCCATTCGTTACGCCGCCGTACAAGGTCTGTTGGCAGGCGCAGTCGTCGCCATCGGCAACGCGCCGACCGCCCTGCTCGAAACGCTGACGTGGGTGGAGCAGGGTGTGCGACCGGCGCTGATCATCGGCGTGCCGGTCGGTTTTGTGGGGACGGTGGAGAGCAAGGCGCTGCTGACCCGTCGCATCGATGTCCCATGGATCACGACAGAGGGTCGCAAGGGAGGCTCGCCTGTTGCGGTCGCCATCGTTAATGCACTGTTGCGGCTGGCTGCCGGCCGCACGGCTACGGAGGCCTTATGAGCAGCACGGTTCCACCTCGCAACCGTCGTGGAGAGCGCACAGGCTATACGACAGGCAGCAACGCCGCCGCCGCCGCCAAGGCTGCGACGCTGGCGCTCTTCACCCGCCGATGGCCGGAACAGGTGACCATCACTCTGCCCATCGGCGAGACGGCCACCATGACGCCCGTTCATCCAAGGCTGGACGATCAAAGCGCCTACTGCTGCATGGTGAAGGACGCCGGCGACGATCCCGACGTGACGCACGGTGCGCTGATCTGCGCCGAGGTGCGCATTGTCGCCGAACCGGGCGTCCACATCGACGGCGGCGTGGGCGTCGGTCGTGTCACGCTGCCGGGGATCGGTCTGCCCGTCGGCGCCGCAGCGATCAACCCGGTGCCGCGGCGTCAGATCACGGAGAACGTCCTCGACGCAGTGGTCGCGGTCGCGCCGGGCGGTGCAGCATGGCTCGACGATCACGGCCTGGAAGTGATCATCAGCGTCCCCGACGGCGAGCGGCTGGCGCAGCGCACGCTTAACCCGCGGCTGGGCATCCTGGGCGGCATCAGCATCCTCGGCACCACCGGCAAGGTCTTCCCCTACAGCACCGCCGCCTGGCGCGCCAGCGTGGTTCAAGCGGTGGAAATGGCGGCCACCAATCACGTTGCGCGCGTGGTGCTGGCGACCGGCGGCCGTTCCGAGCGCTTCGCTATGCAATTGTTCCCCGAGCTACCGGAAGTCGCCTTCGTCGAGCTGAGCGTCTTCACCGGCGACGCACTGAAAACCTGCGTGGCGATGGGCGTGCGCTCCGTCGTCTTCGTCGGCATGATCGGCAAGATGATCAAGACGGCGCAAGGGCACATGCAAACCCACGTGGCGGGCAATCAGGTCGATTTTGACTTTTTGGCGCGCGTCTGTCGAGAGGTAGGCGCGCCCGAAGCGCTGGTTGAAGCCGTCGCCAATGCCAACACAGGACGTCACTTTCTGGAACTCTGCCAGGCGGCGAACTTTACTGCGCCGCTGCAACGCATCGCCGAGCTGGCGCTCGATGCCTGTATGCAATTCGTTCGCAAGCAGGGCGGCGCACCGGAGATGGAAACGATCTTGATCGATTTTGATGGCCGGGTCCTCGGCCGCGCCAAAGGTGTGGTTGAACCGCCCGAAGCAGAGACGCTCCACAACGCTGCTTCCGCCGTTCCCCTCCTCCAACGGCTGGCGGACGATCCGACGCACGCCTACGACGACGATGAGCCGTTGGAGGAGGCAGTATGAAGCGGACGCCTATACTGGTGGTGGGAATTCATGCCGGCGGGCCGCAAATGCTGCCGCCGACGCTGCGAGACCGCATCGAGGCGGCGCAGGTGCTGATCGGCGGCAAACGGCATCTCGCCTACTTTCCAACCTTCACAGGCGAAACCGTGCTCATCGCTGCGGATGTGGGCGCCGCCGTCGAGCGCGCGCGGCAAGGCTGGGAGGCGGGCGAACGCGTGGCAGTGCTGGCCTCCGGCGACCCGCTCTGGTACGGCGTCGGCGCGACGCTGCGCAAGGCCTTGCCGCCGGAAGCGCTGGAGATCCACCCGGCTCCCGCATCGTTTCAACTGGCCTTTGCTGCGCTGGCCGAACCTTGGCACGACGCAGCTCTGCTCAGCGCGCATGGGAGACCGTTGTCCGAGATTCTTCACCATGTGTTCGCTGCGCCCAAGGCCGCCATTCTCACAGACCGCATGCAGACGCCGGCCGTCGTTGCGCGGGCGCTGCTCGTTGCAGGCCTGAACGCCGACGCAGCCTGCGCAGTGTGTGAAAATCTGGGCGCCGGCGACCGGCGCGTGCTGCGCATGACGCTGGCCGAGGTTGCACGGCGAGAGGATTTCGCTCCATTGAACGTCTTCATCGTATGGAACCCACGCCCGCGACTGTCGCGGCCGCCCGGGTTGCCCGATGAAGCCTTCATCACGCTCGGCGGCCAGATCACCAAGCGCGAGATTCGCCTGTTGTCATTGGCCGAACTGGCGCTGGGGGCCGATGAAGTGCTGTGGGACATTGGTGCAGGCAGCGGCGCGGTCGCCATCGAGGCGGCGGCCGGCCAGCCCACTGCGCGCGTCTACGCCGTCGAGCGCCGACCTGAATTCTGTGCATGCATCCGTCAAAACCTGAGCCGTCTCGATACGCCCAACGTGCAGGTTGTGGAGGGAAACGCGCCGGAGGTCTGTCGCGACCTGCCCGATCCAGACGCCGTCTTCATCGGCGGCTCTGGCGGCCGGCTGACGGAGCTGGTCGGCGTGGCGCAGGAGCGGCTGCATCCCGGTGGACGTCTGGTCATCAATGTGGTCACGCTGGACCATTTAGAAACCTTGCGAAGAATGGCGCCCACAGCGCAGGTGACGCTGGCGCAGATCGGTCGAGGCAAGGCGATTCAATCTTCCCTGCGGCTGGAAGCCTTGAATCCGGTCTTTATGTTCACCTGGAGAAAGCCGGCGTGAGGAAGAGCAACGAAATGTTCACCACCGGGAAGCGTTGAATGAATTCAACGCCGGATCAGAGAAGCTGCGCCTGAACACGCCGAGCAAAGGTGTTCACCGCCTTCAGCCGGTGTCTCCGAGCAGACGTTTGGTTTCAATCGGCGGGTGTGTGCGGCATCGCTTCGACTCAGGACCAAATCGTAACCAAAGGATCGAACAACGACTATGACGAACGCCTCAGTTTTAACCGCTGTCGGCCTGGGGCCGGGCGATCCGGAGTGGATCACCGTCAAGGCTGTACGCGCCATCGAGCAGGCACACATCGTTTTCGCCCCGCGCAGCCGAGACGGCGACGCCAGCCTGGCGTTGCGCATCGCCGAGCCGTGGCTGCGGCCTGAGCAGCGCATCGTCGAGCTGGCGCTGCCGATGACGCGCGATCCCGACCTGTTGACGGCGGCCTGGGAAGCCGCCGCCGATCAGATCGCAGCCACTTTGCAACCGGGTGCGCAAGGCGTCTATCTCTTGCTGGGCGATCCGCTGCTCTACGGCACCTTCACCTATCTGGGGCATGAACTGGCGCAGCGCTACCCTCGCATTCAGATCCGCGTCGTCCCCGGCGTCACCTCGTTCGCCGCCGCAGCCGCACGGTCAGGCGTCGTGCTGGCGACCACGTCGGAGCGGGTAGCGATCCTACCCGCCAGCTACGAAACCGACGCCGCTGCGTTGCAGCGGCTGCTGACGGACTTTGAAACGGTGATCTTGATGAAGGTGGGCGCTGTGCTCCCGCGCATACTCGACGCGCTCGAAACCCTGGGCTTGCTCGACGCCGCCGTCTACGTCGAGCGCGTCGGCATGCCCGAAGAGCGCATCGTCTATAATCTGCGAACGCTGCACACAGAGAAGGAACCGCGGCCTTATCTTTCACTCCTAATCGTGCGTCGCTCCCAACGCGCCCCTGTTCGCCTGCCTGTGCAAGAGCCTCTGCATTCGACAACTTCTCCGGAGGCGCCATGACGCAGGTTCAAGCAGGAACTGTCTATTTCATCGGCGCAGGGCCGGGCGCGGCCGACCTCATCACCGTGCGGGGACGCGATCTCATCGCCTGCGCCGATCTTGTGCTCTACGCCGACAGCCTGGTGACGCCAGAGGCCGTGGCGGCGTTCGCGCGGCCGGACGCGCGCCTCCTTGGCTCTTCAACGATGCATCTCGACGAGATCATGACGCTCATGATCGACGCTGCGCGGCGAGGAGAGGTGGTCGCCCGCGTGCACAGTGGCGACCCGTCGATCTACGGCGCCATCCACGAACAAATGGTTCGGCTGGAAGCAGCGGGCGTTCCCTACGAGATCGTCCCCGGCGTCGCCGCGGCCGGCGCCGCCGCCGCCCGCCGCGGCGTGGAGTTGACCGTGCCCGATCTGGTGCAGACGGTGATTTTAACGCGCGCAGCCGGCCGCGTACCTATGCCGGCGGGCGAGCAACTGCGCGATCTTGCAGCCCACGGCGCAACGCTCGCCATCCACCTCAGCGTCACGCGCATCCGACAGGTCGTCGAAGAGTTGCTTGCCGGCGGCGCCTATGGGCCCGCCACTCCGGTTGCCGTCGTGCATCGAGTGACCTGGCCGGACGAGAGCTACGTCCTCGGCACATTGGCGGACATTGCCGACAAGGTGCGCGCGGCAGGCTACACACGGCAGGCGTTGATCCTCGTCTCTCCGGCGCTGGATCCTGCGCTCAAACGCACGGGGCAAGGCGCAGCCAGCCATCTCTATGACAAACACTACACGCATCGCTTCCGAAAAGCTGCAAAGCCGACGACGAAGGAGCAGGCGCAACCAAGCCTTCAAAATATAACTGTTGACCCCGCATCGGGCAACACAGGCCCGATCTGCATCGCTGTCACCCGTCGCGGCGCAGCGCTGGCGCAACGATTGGCGATGCAGCTGCAAGGAGCAGCAGCGCTGCCGGAGCGCCTGCATGTCTTGCCTCTCCCCGCTGCCTTGTCAACGCCTGTGCATCATTACGCCGACTCGACGCTCGCCGAAGTTCGTCGTCGCTGGCAAGAGCGGCGACCGCTCGTGCTGATCATGGCCACGGGCATTGCCGTGCGCGCAGTGGCCCCGCTGCTGGGCGAAAAACAGAACGACCCGGCAGTACTCTGCCTGGACGAACAAGGACGTTTCGTCGTTCCGCTGCTCGGCGGCCATCAGGCCGACGCCAACCGGCTGGCCCGGCAAATCGCCGCAATCACGGGCGGAACAGCTGTCATCACCACCGCCAGCGACGGCCAGGGCAAGCCGGCCCTGGATCGTCTGGCGCAAAACCTGGGCTGGCGCATCGACCCCGAAAGCGCCTTGACGCATACAATGGCCTGCTTGGTGAACGATGAACGAATCGGGCTTTGGATCGATCCGCGTACGCCGGTTGCGGAGGCTGAACGTCTGCGCCAGCAGCTCAGCGGCTGCGCCAACATCGAAGAAATTTCCGAGCTAGAGGCGCTGAAAGCGCCCGATTACGCAGCGGGGGTCGTTGCAACGTGCGGGCTGATCGATGTACAGGTGGCGGCCAAGAGCCTCACCTATCGACCGCTGACACTCGTCGTCGGCATCGGCTGTCGCAAGGGCGCAACGGCAGAGGCGCTTCAACAGGCGCTGCTCACGGCGTTTCAGGAGGTCGGCCTTTCGCTGCACAGTCTCGCTGCACTCGCCACCGTGGAGCTCAAGGCGAATGAACCTGGCCTGCGCCAACTGGCCGAAATTTTGCAGACCCCGCTGCATGTGCTCTCCACGGCCCGTTTGCAGCGGCTCGATCCGACGACCTTCAGCGCCAGCGCGGCGCAAGAAAAATTCGGGCTGCCGGGCGTGGCCGAGCCTTGCGCAGTTCTTGCTGCAGGGGGCCCTTTGGTGGCGCCGAAACGCACTTTCGAGCAATGCACGGTCGCCATTGCATTGTGCAATCAAGCAGACGTCCGGAAGGAGAATACATGAGCGGAGCGCTCTTTTTAGTCAGCATTGGGCCGGGTGACCTCAGCTATCTGACGTTGGCTGCGCAGCATCACCTGCGGGCGGCGGAAGTGGTGATCGGATACAAATTTTATGTCGATCTGATTCGTCCATTGCTCGCCGAACATCAAGAAGTTGTGTTGAGTGCAATGGGCGAGGAGGTCGAACGTGCACACACAGCCATCGAGCTGGCGCGGCAGGGGCGCCGCGTGGCTTTGATCAGCAGCGGGGATGTCGGCGTATACGCCATGGCTGCGCCGGTCTTTGAGCTGCTACACAGTCAGGGTTGGCAAGGAGACGATCCGCCGGTGGTGGTGACGCCGGGCGTCAGCGCATTCCAGGCGGTCGCTGCGCGCGTAGGTGCGGCCATCAGTCACGACTTTTGTGCCAT
Organism: Caldilinea sp.; assembly: GCA_025055055.1. Lineage (GTDB taxonomy): Bacteria > Chloroflexota > Anaerolineae > Caldilineales > Caldilineaceae > Caldilinea. The sequence goes on from JANWYX010000324.1 coordinate 12,723, forward strand.
TAGTCTGAGCGATCTATTGACGCCCTGGCCGGTGATCGAGCGCCGCATCGCAGCTGCAGCTTGGGGAGATTTCGTTATTGCTTTCTACAACCCCCGCAGTAAGGAACGTTCGTGGCAGCTTGGAAGAGCACGGGAAGTTTTAGGACGCTTTCGCCCCGCTTCGACGCCGGTGGCGGTGGCACGCAACATCACCCGCCGCGACGAAACCGTGCACGTGACGACGCTGGAGGCGTTCGACGTTGAGACGGTCGATATGTTTTCGTTGGTGCTGGTCGGCAACAGTCAGAGCTTCACCGTCGCAGGCCACATCGCCACCCCGCGCGGGTATACGGCCGCCTCCTTGGATGAGTCCCGCCAAGATGAGATCGTTGGACAAGGATCTGAGACCGGCCGGCCTTCCACCGGCGTTCGCTCCCTGTATCCCATCACCTTGACGCAGCTTGCGCACGCACCGGTCATAGTCTGCGGAGGCGGCAAGGTGGGCGAACGCAAAGTGCGTGGGCTGCTCGACGCTGCTAAAGACGAAGGCGCATCGCCGCGCATCCGGCTGATCTCGCCGACGGCGACCGCAAGCTTACAACGCTGGGCTGCGCAAGGCCGCCTTCACTGGGAGGCGCGGCCCTATGCGGCGGGCGACCTGATCGGTGCAAAACTGGTCTTCGCTGCGACCTCGGTACGAGAGGTCAACGCCGCAATTGCCCGGGAAGCTGCAGCAGTCGGCGCGCTCTGCAACGTGGCCGATGCACTCGAGGAAGGAGACTTTCATGTCCCGGCTGTGCTACGTGCCGAAGACATGATCATCGCCGTGAGCACAGGCGGCATAGACCCGCGCCGCGCCGCAGCCTGTCGCGACCATATCCGAACACTGTTATGGCAAACCGAACGTGAGGGGAAGGAAATCGAATGACGGGAAAGGCCTATCTGGTCGGCGCAGGGCCGGGACGCCCGGACCTGATCACGGTGCGCGGACTGGAGCTGCTGCGTCGCGCCGACGTCGTCCTCTATGACCGCCTGATTGCGCAGGAGCTGTTGGACGAGGCGCGCCCCGACGCCGAGCGCATCTTTGTCGGCAAGGGTCGCGATCGGCATGTGGCCACGCAGGCACAGATCAATGCGCTGCTGGTGCATCGCGTGCGCCTCGGTAAGATGGTGGTGCGGCTCAAAGGCGGGGATCCACTGATCTTCGGCCAGGGTGGCGAAGAGATGGAGGCGCTGGCCGCAGCGGGTCTGCCCTATGAAGTTGTGCCTGGCGTCAGTTCGGTGAACGCAGCCGCTGCCTACGCCGCCGCACCGCTGACGAAGCGCGGGGTAGCCTCCGGCTTCGCCGTGCTCACCGGCAGCGAAGCGCCGAACAAGCCGGGCAGTCAGTTGGAATGGCGCGCCCTGGCACATGCCCCCACCCTGGTGCTTCTGATGGCGATGAAAAATATCGACTCGATTTGTCAGACGTTGTTGGAAGCAGGCCGTTGTAGTGAAACACCTGCGCTGGTCGTCAGTTGGGCAGGCACTCGCCAACAGCAGACGCTTCGCTCCACGCTGGCTGCGCTTCCTGCGGCGCTTCAACAGCATCCCATGCCGACGCCTGCGGTCATTGTGATCGGCGCAGCCGCCGCCCTTTCCGAACAACTGGCCTGGTTTGCCCCAGAGCAAGACGCAGCAGGGTTCGCAGGCTTTTTGCCGTTGGAGGAAGAGGACTGATCCATGGCCGACTCATTTGTTCCGCCTATTTACACCCGCCTGCGTCCAGAAGCGCTGGCGACGTCGCCGACGGCGCACGGCTCCATCGACTTCGCAGAAATGGAGCAGCTCGGGCTCGATCCCGGTGCTGTGCTCGATTTCAGCCAGAATAGCAACCCCTTCGGCCCATCGACCGAAGTGCGCCAAGCGCTACAAATCGCCAACATGAGCCGCTACCCGGATAGGGAATGCAACGCGCTGCGAAGGGTGTTAGCGACCCAGCTTCAGACGGCGCCGGAGTCGATTCTCGTCGGCAACGGCGCTTCGGAAATTCTCTGGCTGACGGCGTTTGTTTTCCTCCGCCGGGGCGACTCCGTTCTCATCCTCGGCCCTACGTACGGCGAGTACGCACGCGTCGCTGCATTGATGGGCGCCACGGTGCACGAGTGGCGAGGCGAGGAGCGCAGTGGGTTCACCGTCGATCCGGAGGCGATCGAGCATTTGCTACGATTACATCCCATGGCCGCAGTCTTTTTATGCAACCCCAACAACCCGACGGGCCGCTCGTTGCCGGTGGAGGTCATCCACACATGGGCAAGGCGATGGCCGCACACCCTCTTCGTCGTCGATGAATCTTATCTGGCGTTCCTTGTGTCGCCCACCTCCGCCTATGCACCGGACTTGGCCAATCTCCTGATCGTGCGTTCGCTCACCAAGGAATATGCGCTGGCGGGGCTGCGGCTTGGCTACGCATTGGCCGCGCCGACCGTCATCGAGGCGATGCGCCGCGTGCAACCGCCGTGGAGCGTCAACACCCCGGCGCAGGTCGCCGGCATGGCTGCGCTGGCCGACCGGACACATCTGCACCGGACGCTGACCGCGCTGCATCAGGCGAAGGAAGAGCTGGTCGCCGGGCTGCAGCGCATCCGATTGCAGCCGCTCCCTTCGGAGACGCATTTTATGGTGGTGCGCGTCGGAGACGGCGCCGCAATGCGACGTCGCCTGCTTGCGCACGGTCTCCTCGTGCGCGATTGCACTTCTTTTGGATTGCCCGCCTACATTCGCATCGCTGCACGGAAGCCGGAGGATAACCTGCGCCTGCTCAACGCGCTGCAGCAGTTTTGTTCTGAGACAGACAGAATGGAAACCCTCTCGGCTCTAGACCGGAGCGCACCTCTCTCGGCTCCCACCTTCGCATTGTACGAAGACAAGTTGTACGGAGACAGGCGGAGCCGCTCCTTGCGTGCCCGCGCCTTGATGGTGCTGGGAACGCACTCCAGCGCCGGCAAGAGCTTTTTGACCACCGCCCTCTGTCGCATCCTGGCGAGGCGGGGAGTGAAGGTTGCGCCTTTCAAGGCGCAAAACATGAGCAACAACGCCGGCGTCACGCCCGAAGGCGGCGAGATGAGTCGCGCACAGATCGTCCAGGCAGAGGCCGCCGGGATCGCCCCGCATACAGACATGAACCCGGTGTTGCTCAAACCGGAGGCCGACCATCGCAGCCAGATTGTCTTGAACGGCAAGGTGGCGGGGCGCATCCAAGCGGGCAACTGGTTTGCGCTCAAACAACAACTCTGGACGGAAGTCTGCGCCGCCTATGACCGGCTGGCCGGCCGCTTTGACGTCATTGTGCTGGAGGGCGCCGGCAGTCCGGCGGAGATCAACCTCAAAGCCGGAGACATCGTCAACATGCGCATGGCGCATCACGCCGACGCCACTTGCCTGCTGGTCGGCGACATCGACCGGGGGGGCGTTTTCGCAGCACTGGCCGGCACCCTGTGGCTGCTTGAACCGGAGGATCGCAGCCGCATCCGCGGGTTGGTGATCAACAAATTCCGCGGGGATCCGACGCTGTTGGGCGACGTCAACGCGCTGCTCCGTGAGAAGACATTCGGCGCGCCCGTGCTCGGCGTCCTTCCCTATCTGCCCGATCTCCTGATCCCGGACGAGGACGCCGTCTCGCTTCAGCCCGACGGCTTGCGTGCAGCGCCACAGGCCGAGGACGTGGCGCCCCAGGTCGACATCGCCATCATCCGCTTGCCACACATCGCCAACTTCGACGAGTTCGACCTGCTGTCCGTGGAGCCGGGCGTGCGCGTGCGTTATGTCAGCACGGTCGAAGAGCTCGGCATGCCGCACGCCATCATCTTGCCCGGCGCCAAATCCACCTTGGCCGACTTGGCTTGGCTGCGCAGCAGGGGGCTAGACCGCGCCATCATCGAAGCCGCCCGGCACATCACAGTCGTCGGCATCTGCGGCGGCTATCAGATGTTGGGAGAACGCGTGGACGATCCTCACGGCGTGGAAGGGCCGGCCGGCGCATCGATGGCAGGGTTGGGGTTGCTGCCTGTCATTACGGAATTTGCGCGCAACAAACACACCTATCGCTCGCAAATGCGCCTCCCCGACGGGTCTCTGGTGGAAGGGTACGAAATTCACATGGGCGAAACTTTCCGGCTCGGCGAAACGCCGCCTTTTGGGGTGATCGTGCAGCGCAATGGGCAGGCGCTCCATCTCCCCGACGGGGCAGTGAGCGGGGACGGCCGCGTGTGGGGCGTGTACTTGCACGACATCTTCACGAACGATGCATTTCGTCACAACTGGCTACGCTCACTGGGCTGGCAAGCAGAAACGACTGCTGCAGCGACGCACCAAAGGCTTCTCGTCTCCAGCCTCCAGCGCCGCGCACGCGAATACGACCGCCTTGCCGACGTCGTCGAAGCCGCCATCGGCTGGCCGACGATCGAGCGTTTGATTTGGGGCAGATAACGATGGCTGAGGCCGGACGCCGCGGACGAGCGGCCGATCGACGCGGGTTGACGCTCTTGCTGGCGCTTGCCTTCGATGTGCTTTGGGGCGACCCGAACAACCGCCGGCATCCGGTAGCGTGGATGGGGACGGCGATCGCCCGGCTATGGCGTTGCGCGCCGCGCCAGGGGCGCGCTGCGCCTTTTCTCTTCGGACTCTGCCTCGCCGGAGGCGGAGCTGCGGCTTCAGCCTTGACGGCGCGGCTCTTCCATTATGCGTTTTCGCAGGCGCCAACACCTGTCGCCGTGTTGCTCGAGGCAATCTCCCTCAAAATGACCTTTTCTCTGCGCGGGCTGTTGGCGGCCGGACGCAGCGTCGAAGCTGCGTTGGAGCAAGGAGACTTAGATACGGCGCGGCGACGGCTCGCCTGGCATTTGGTCAGCCGCGATGTCAGCCGGCTTGATGCCTCCCAAGTGGCGGCGGCGACGATCGAATCGCTGGCCGAGAACCTTTCCGATGGGACGCTGGCGCCGCTCTTCTATTACGCCCTTGTACCCAAGGCCGAATGGGGGCTTGCGGCCGCCTACGCCTATCGCTTTTTGAACACCGCCGACGCCATGCTCGGCTATCGAGACGTCGAACGGGAATGGCTGGGCAAAGCGCCGGCGCGGCTGGACGACGTCGCCAATCTGCTCCCTGCGCGCGCCACGGCGTTGCTGATCGTCGCCTGCGCTCGCGTCGTGGGCGGCGATCGGCGTCGCGCCTGGCGCATCTGGCGTCGCGACGCGCGTCAAACTGCCAGCCCCAACGCCGGCCACCCAATGGCGGCGATGGCCGGCGCGCTGGGGGTGGAACTGGAAAAAGTGGGTCATTACGTGTTGGGGGCGGGGCTGGCATCTCCAAAACCAGAGGACATCGCTCGGGCACGGGGATTGGTCGGGGTCGCCGCCGGCATTTGCATTGGGATCATTGCGCTGCTGCATTTTATTCGCCGATAATTTTCACCAGCACCCGCTTCGCCCTGCGGCCGTCGAATTCACCGTAGAAAATCTGCTCCCACGGTCCAAAATCCAGCCGTCCGTTTGTCACGGCCACCACCACCTCCCGGCCCATGATCTGGCGTTTGAGGTGGGCGTCGGCGTTGTCTTCGCCGGTGCGATTGTGGCGATAGCGGCTGACGGGTTCGTGCGGCGCCAGTTCTTCCAGCCACTGCTCGAAATCGTGATGCAACCCCGGCTCATCGTCGTTGATGAAAACCGAAGCGGTAATGTGCATGGCGTTGACCAGCACCAGCCCTTCTTGGATGCCGCTCTCGCGCAGACATTCTTCAACCTGCGGCGTAATGTTGATGAAGGCGCGGCGGCCGGGGACATGGAACCACAGTTCTTTGCGATAGCTTTTCATGAACATTCTCCTGCCGTCGTTTAGATCAACCTTGCCATGAGGATTGGATGCATTCCAGCGTGAACGTCACCTGCGTTCCTTTTCCTGGGGTTCCCGAGACCTGCACCCTTCCACCGTGCGCATGCACAATGCTTTGCACGATCGTCAGTCCCAGGCCGGCGCCCCCGCGTAGACGCGAACGAGACCGATCGCCACGATAAAACGGCGCAAAAATATGCGGCAAATCCTCAGGAGCAATGCCTTCTCCGTCATCCGCCACCCAAAGTTTCACGATGGAGTGCGCTGTTGCCCACCCGATTTGAATTTTTCCATCCTGCATCGTGTGTTGCACTGCGTTGTCGAGCAGATTAAACAAGACCTGCTTCAACGCGTCCGGATCTGCGTAGATCGTCGCCGGCTCTCCCGGCTGCAGCTCCAGCCGACGGTCTCTGGCGAGCAAATGTGCTTGAGGCATCCACTCCTCTTGCAGCCAGCGCCCTAAGTCTATAGGAGCTCGGTGGAGAATCATCCCATTTTGAAGCCGCGTCAGATCCAACAGTTGCTCGGCAAGGCGGCTCAACCGCTCCGCCTCGCTGTACATAGCGCGAATCAGGAGCTTGGCATTGGCGGGATCATCCTGTGATCCGCGCAACAGCACTTCCAGAGATCCTTTGATGGCAGTCAAAGGGGTGCGCAATTCATGGGCAGCATCTGCGATGAAACGTTGCTGAACGGCGAAGGTGTTCTCAATGCGGGTGATCATGTCGTTGAAAGCGCTGGCCAGCTGCGCCACCTCATCTTTTGTTTCGACGTTTTGTTGATGCGGCAGATTGACACGCTCGCTCAAGTCGCCTGCAGCGATACGTCGACAGGCGTCGGTCATGCGGCGCAGCGGTCGCAGTGCAGAAGAGGTGAGCCAGAAACTGCCTGCCATTCCCAATAGAATGGTGAGAACGCTCCCAACGATGATCAATCTCTGCTCTCGCCACAAGATCTGATCGACTACCGTCAGGGGAGTGCTCAGCTGCGCCACGCCCAAAATCGTGGGGTCGCCGGGTTGGGGACGCAGGGGGATCAGGAGCACCATCGTATGTTGATCATCCACCATCACGGCATAGGTGATTTCATTTTCACCCGCAAGCGCGAGCGCCATCCGCTCCGCATCAACCGGCGCCGGAAGCGGCTCTTCGGGTAGACGACGGCCGTTCGCCAACAGGGCGCCGCTGTGATCGATGATCAGCGCAGTAGTGTCGCGCGAGGTCAGATCGCGGGCCAAATGATCTGCAATCGGTCGCAAGGATGGAACGCCGGCGGCGTCGAGCGGGGCTTCGGCAAGCCAGCGCTCGATGACGGGCTTGGCCTGCGCGCGCAGACGAACTGCGGTGCTGGTGACGAGGAAAGTTCGCACGTCGAAGTAAAGAAGCGCCCCCAATCCAACCAACAACAAGGTCAACAGGCCAACGTAAAGCACGGTGAGGCGGGTGCGCAGCGAACTCTCACGCCAACGGATCATCTTCATCGGGTCGAAAACTGTATCCAAGGCCGTAGTTGGTCCGGATCAAACGTTTGGCGCGGTCACCGATCTTTTCGCGAAGATGGTGAATATGAACATCGACGACATTGGTGTCGCCGGCGAAATCGAACCCCCAGATGCGATTGAGAAGCGTTTCTCGCGTAAAAACGCGGCGGGGATGGCGCATGAAAAGTTCAAGCAGGGCAAATTCTTTGGGCGTCAGGTCGATCGGCTCACCATTTTTATGCACCTCATGCGTGGCGCAGTTGAGCATGATGTCCGCCGCCGTCACGATCGCCTGTTCCTGGGGACGCCCGCGGCGGCGCAACACGGCGCGAATGCGGGCCAACAGCTCCTCAAAGCTGAAAGGCTTTGTCACATAGTCATCTGCGCCTAGATTCAACCCTGCGATCCGATCAGGGATTTCCCGTTTGGCGGTCAACAGAATAATGGCGACATCGGGGTTTGCACTGCGCAAACGCCTGCAAATTTCCAAGCCATTGAGGTCGGGCAACATCAAGTCCAGAATCACCAGATCGAACTTTTGCGCATTGAAAAGACGCAGCCCGCTCCAACCGTCGCAGGCGATCTCTACTTGAAATCCCTCGTAAGCCAGTCCAACGCGAAGAAATTCGATGATCGTCTGCTCGTCTTCGATAATCAAGACGTAGGAAGAGGGAAAATTCTTTTCCTCAAGCGGCATAGGTCAACCCTTTGAGCAAACAAGTTGCCCTATTATACCACGCGCTCGATTGGGTTTAGCCGGCGGCTGGGCGGAACTTTGAAAAAGAGCCGACGACTTCCGCAGTGCGGTGGGGAAGTCGTCGGCATAACAGGCTCCCAAAACGGTGCATCGGCAAGAGCAATTGTGTTTCGCCTCATGGCTGCAGCGGTGCAGGGTCTCCATGTCTCGGCGGAGGCGGCGCAGCACGCCGATCCTCTGGGATGGGCGATGCGTGGCGCCCATGTCCCGGCTCATTTGGTGCAAGATGCTCATGTGCGGGAGCCGGCGGAGGTTTGCGTTCATATGCCGGTATGGGAAGATATTGGCGCGCAGCGCGCGGTCCGAGTTTGTGAATCGTGAGCATCTGTCCCGATTCAAGCGCAGTAATGGTTTCTGCCTTGAAATGAGCCTCTCCTTTCTTCCCTACACGCCGGCAGCCTTCTGCCTGAATATGCGAGCCGACCACAATGACGTCTGTCACCCGACTGCCTTCATGAGGTGGAAAGCGCAGATAAACTCCGGTGTTCAGCCATAAACCATGAACCTCGCCTTTGGAATTATAGGTGTAATCGACCACCTGACCTTCCACCACCATCTGGCGGCATTGCGCATCAGGAGGCGTTGACCGGGATGCAGGCGCTGCAACCGCGGAAAGGGATTCTCCCCACACCCCCACAAGCAAGAGAGCGGGCGCCAGTAAGAGGGTTGTTTGTTTGAGCACTTTCGCAGCCTACCTTTCTAAACAGCAATCGATTTTGAAAACGACCGGAGGAACAAAGAAACACATCCGGTGAGGACAAGTCGATGAAATGCATTTCTCCGATCAGGAAATGCCTGCGCGGCGCAAAACGGCCTTGCAATGAGCAATGTTCACTTCCAGAGGATCATCTAGCCAGATGATCGCATCTGCGCCTTTCGCCAATACGGACGAAACGTCCCTGCGATGACTGCGTTTTCCCACCACAATGAGAGGAGCGAAGGTTTGCAAACGCACCCATTCGACGAGGTATTGCTGCATCGCTTCTGTCAAATAAACGGTGTCAACCAAAACGAGATCATACTCTGGGAACACCGCCAATTCCATCGGATTGCGGCAAGTCAGGTCGATTTCTGTGCTTTCATAACCGAGCGCTTCAACCAGACGCAACGCCCTTGCATGGCTGACGCGTGCATAAATGTGCACTGCTTTCCGTCGAGAAGGCTCAAGGCGGGCGCGCGAAGCGTGCAAGTCACAGGCAAAATATCCATGAACCCAAAAGTCTCTCCTATGCGCCACCTGCATCTTCTCCCCCTTTCTCAAAGGCGCCCCCCGATTGACGCCATAGAAAACGTTCTATTTTCAGAGATGGCTTTAAGCTTTTTCATCTGGCAGATTAGCAGGCGACTCTAAAAAACCACCAAAGAAAAAATTAAAAAATTCTGAAGTTCTCCATCCTGCAAGAAAGAAACCCGATGGCGCTGACGGTG
>JANWYX010000168.1 GCA_025055055.1 Caldilinea sp.
CCCAGAAAAAGAGAATATCGTAGCCGGTCTCCAGCACTGTGGTCGGGTAATAGGTGGCCAGGTCTTCGGTCTGGTCGGGCCAGCCCAGGGTGCTGAAGGGCCAGAGTCCGCTGCTGAACCAGGTGTCGAGCACATCCGGGTCCTGCTGCAGATTGACCTCGCGGCCGTAGTGCGCAGTTGCGCGGGCGCGCGCCTCCGCTTCGGTGCGGCCGGCGAAGGCGGCGCCATCCGGGCCATACCACACCGGGATGCGATGTCCCCACCAGAGCTGACGGGAGATGCACCAGTCGCGAATGTTCTCCAGCCAATGGTTGTAGACGCGCTCGAAGCGTGGCGGCACGATCTGGATATCGCCGTTGGCGACCGCAGCCAGCGCCGGTTTTGCCAGCGGCTCCATCTTCACCCACCACTGTTCGCTCAGCAGCGGCTCTACCACGGTGCCGCAACGCTGGCAGTGGCCGACCTGGTGCACATGCTCTTTGTCGCCCACCACCAGCCCGGCTGCTTGCATATCCGTCCAAAGCTTCCTGCGCGCCTCGAAGCGGTCCAGACCGGCGTAGGGGCCGGCTGCGGCGTTGAGCGTGCCGTCCTCATTCATGATGTTGATCATGGGCAGGCTGTGGCGTTTGCCGATCTCATAGTCATTAGGGTCGTGGCCGGGTGTCACCTTCAGCGCGCCGGTGCCGAACTCCGGATCGACGTAGGCGTCGGCGATCACGGGAATCTCGCGGTTGAGCATGGGCACAAGCGCAGTCTTGCCCACGTAGGCGGCGTAGCGTGGATCATCCGGATGCACGGCGACCGCAGTGTCGCCCAGGATTGTCTCCGGCCGCGTGGTGCTCACCTCCAAATAGCCGCCCTCTTTGAGGGGGTAGCGGAAGGTGTAAAGTCGGCCGCTCACCTCTTCATGCTCCACTTCGAGGTCGCTGAGGGCGCTCTGGCAGCGCGGACACCAGTTGACGAGGTAGTTGCCCCGGTAGATGAGCCCTTCGTCGAAAAGGCGCACGAAGGCTTCCATCACAGCCTTGCTCAGCCCTTCGTCGAGTGTGAAGCGTTCGCGCGTCCAGTCGCAAGAGATGCCCATGCGTTTCTGCTGGGCGGTGATGCGCGCGTGATACTCATGCTTCCAGCGCCACACCTCTGCCACAAAACGTTCGCGCCCCAGGTCATGGCGGGTGACGCCCTGTCTTTCGAGATGGCGCTCCACCACGTTCTGCGTGGCGATACCGGCATGGTCGGTGCCCGGAATCCATAGCGTCGGGTCGCCCAGCATGCGATGATAGCGGATCAGCATGTCTTCGATGCTGCTGGTGATGGCATGGCCGAGATGCAAGGCGCCGGTGACGTTGGGCGGCGGCATCGGAATGACGAAGGGACGTCGTTTGGGATCGGCCAACCCACTGGCGATCTGTTGCTCCGGGCGAAAGAAACCGCTTTGCTCCCACCAGGCGTAGAGTTGTTCCTCCACCTGATGGGGATCGTAGGCTTTGGGCATGGTCGTTTCGGTCGTGCTCTGTTCGGTCATACGGATTGCCTCACTTGAATCGGTCGTTCCGGCGTAAGAGGCAAGGCGAAGAATCTCTTGCCGATCTCTTTCGCAGTTTACCTCTCAACAAAAAACCGCTTCATCGTTCAAGGACGAAGCGGCTCCGTGGTACCACCTTGATTATACCTCGCCTCCAGGCGACGTATCACTCACTGCGCAGTAACGGGCGCCATCCGGAGAGCGTTACGAACACTTCACGCTCCCGACCTTCCCGGCGACCTTCCCTGCGACCTGTGCGAGCAAGGCTTTCAGCCGATGACCTCGCCTCTCTGACGCCGGTGCGGCAGGTACTCCTCCGGTGCACTGTCGTTTTATGCCTTCAGTTGCGGACTAGTATAACGCAGGGAAAGATGGACGCCAAACTTGCGTTTGAACGGATTCGCCAATTTCTCCGCTTGACGTCGTTGCACACAAGTGAGCACGGCTGTGCGCTGATTCACAAAAGTGCGATGAAGCCGGATGCAGACCGGCGCCGAAGGCTCAGGGTATCGTAGTTGCAGCGACAGCCGCCGGCGTAGCGAAACGGTCCGAATTCGCTGTCAAAATTGTCAAGAACTCCCCTGTGTAGAGAAGCTATACTTGAAGAAGGACTTGAGAGAAAATCTCCAATTAGCGCCGAAGGAGCTCATTCATGATTCGCAAGCTCTTTTTCATCATCATGACTGCAACCTTGTTGCTGTTTGTCTCCGCCGGCATCCTTGCTGCGCTCGACGCACAGCCGGCCACGGTTGTCAAAGCGAATCTGGAAAATGTGCGATCCTACGCCGCCGCCGTGCATCCGGCAGGCATGAACTATGCGGTCGACGCCGGCGAACTGTATGAAGGGCGCCCTGGGGAATGGCGCAAAATTGAGCTGCCCTCGGGCGTGATCGCCGGTGTTGTGGCAGTGGATAGCAGCCGGCCGGGTGTAATCTACGTCGGCGCTGCGAATGAGTTGGCGTTGTATCGGATGCGCAGTAGAAAGGGTGATCAGAACGAATGGTTGCGCGTCCCGTTGCGGGAGGACGGCATCGGCGGCGTCACGAGCCTGGCGCTGGACAAGGGCAATCGACTGCTCTACGTCGGCGCTGACACCGGCGAGATCTTCCGCCTACGCGATGTCGGCTCCAGCCTCATTGCAGCAGGCCGGGCCCAGCTCGATGAGCCGATCGTGCAACTTGCCGTTGACGGCGTGAATGCCGGTTTGCTTTTTGCCCGCACCTTGACCCGACTCTATCAGGGTGATGCGATAGGCCGGCAGTGGCGAGAAGTCGAGAACCTCGGCAGCGCGCCGACTGCGTTGGTCGTCGTCAACCGTTATCCGGCCACCGTCTACGTGGGCACGCTGGATCGCGGCCTGCTCGCAAGCCACGACGGCGTCCGCTGGAGCATGGTCAACGACGGCCTGGGCTTCACGCCTGGCGCCCGTCTCGCCGTAGACGCCATCGCCGTCGACCCTGCGCAGCTAGACGTCCTCTATGTGGCGACGAGCTATCTGTTTGGTCATGCAGAGGTTCATCGAACGCCGAGTGGCGTCAGCATGAGCGTTGATGGAGGCGGCATCTGGCAGCCCCTGGCGACGGTCGCCGAAGCTCCCGTCGCCGAACTTCTGCCGGTGACGGGGGAGGCCGGCGCAGTCTATGCCCTCACGATGGCCAGCCGCCGACCCACGGCTCTTGGCTCGGCGCCCACGGTCGTCGAGCAGGTATCCGCCCTTGCCGCCGATACGACTTCAGCCTCCGCCTGGCCGGCCGTCTTTGCTTGGATCGTCGCCGGTCTGGTGGGCCTGGCCTTGCTCTATGGCCTGGGTACCAATCTATTCACCGAGATGGAGCGCAGCGTCGCCTCCTTCCGGCTGCACCGGCCTTCGGTCAACCATCGTTAAGAATTTCCGGTTTTTTTCCCGCCCGCAGGTGCAGCGCGATCCAGAATAAGGGTCCGCTGCACCTTTTGTTAACATGTTATTGACGCTTCGATAACCTGAGCACAGTAGTATAATGATGTTATCCTGCGTAGAAAAATGATAAAAGCAATTTTGAGAATAAAAAGCAAGTAGATTCGACACCGGAAGGGCGACATGAGACCTCGTGAACATTTCGACCGGGAATTGCAACACCTGAGCGACTCCGTCATGTTGATGATGAGTCGCGTGGAAGAAGAGTTATCGGTGGTGTTGGCCGCTTACGAACGCTTGGATCCGACGCTGGCCGCGGTGGTGACCGATCTCGACCGTCAGGTCAACAAGATGCGTTTTGACATTGAGGAGCGCTGCATTGTGCTGATCGCCACGCAACAGCCTGCTGCGCGCGACCTGAGGCTCATCATCGCTTCGTTGAACATGATCGTCGATCTGGAACGCATGGGGGATCAGGCCAAAGGCGTAGCCAAAGCGCTGA
>JANWYX010000179.1 GCA_025055055.1 Caldilinea sp.
AAATAAAACATTGAGCACATCTGTGCAGAGTGAAAGGGGACGAATCTTATGGCATACTTTGATCCATTCGGCGGCGGCTACAGGCGCCGCGGACATTCTGACGCCGTCGTGGTGAGCGCAGCGGAGCTGCAGCGATTACAACAAATGGCGGCGCAGCTTGAACAGGAAAACAAAGAACTCAAGGCGATGATCGAGCGCCTGAATCAAGAACTGCGTCAGAAAGCGCAGGAGATCGAAATCAAAGACGAAGCGTTGCGCAAACAGAGCGAGCATCAAAAACAGCTGGAAGCGGAGTTGGTCTTTCTGCGCGCCGCAGTGGCCGAAGCCAATGAAAGAAAAACATCCGACGCTGAAAACGCCGCCTGGCAAGATCGATATTTGCGTCTTCACGCTGAGTTAGATAATCTGCGTCGACGGTTAGAGCAGCGCTCGAGCGCGGAGACCGCAGAGAACCGCCGTCAGATTTTGGCGGACATGCTGCCGCTCGCCGACCATCTGGACCTGGCGCTGCAACATCGACCGCAGACGGACGATCCACAGGTGCGCAACTTTATCGCCAATATCGAAGCGACGCGCCGCGCCTTTCTGGAAACCCTGCGACGCTACGGAGTCGACCGCATTGAACCGCTGCACGAACCCTTTGATCCGGACCGCCATGAAGCGGTTGGCGTCATCTCCTCGGAGAGCGTGCCTACGGATCATGTGGCGACCGTTGTGCAGGCAGGCTACAGCGAAGGCGACCGCCTGATCCGTCCTGCACGCGTCCTGGTCAGCAGCGGCTCGGCGCAGTCGGATCCAACTCCGAAGACCAACCGGAAGGAGGGATGAGGGTAGCCTATGGAAGTCAAAGATTATTATCAAATCCTTGGCGTGCCGCGCACCGCTGACGAAAAGGAAATCAAAAAAGCCTTTCGGAAGCTGGCGCAAAAATATCATCCGGATAAGAATCCGGGCAATAAAGAAGCCGAGCAAAAATTCAAGGAGATCAATGAGGCGTACACGGTGCTCTCCGACCCGGAAAAACGCGCCAAATACGATCGATTCGGCGCGCAGTGGGAGCAATATGCACGCGCCGGCGGCCGTCCGGAAGATTTCGATTGGAGCTCCTGGAGCGCCGGCCCCGGGACAGGAGGAACCTACACGCGCACCATCACACCGGAAGAGTTCGAGCAGCTGTTCGGCGGAATGGGAGGCTTCTCCAGCTTCTTCGACACGCTCTTTGGAGGCGCTCGCAGCGCCACAGGCCGCACCAGAACCGGTCGGCGCACCACGAGGAGCGATTTCGGCTTTGACTCGATGGGCGCCGCCGTGGAAACCCCGGCCGCCGAAACAACGGTGCAGATCACCCTGGATGAAGCGTTTCGCGGAACCACGCGCGTGCTCGAACGCAGCGACGGCTCGCGCATCGAGGTGAACATCCCGCGCGGCGTGCAGACCGGCTCCAAAGTGCGCATGCGCGGGGCGGCCGGGCAAGGCGACGTGATTCTCAACATCGAGGTGTTGCCGGACCCGCGCTTCACGCGCGAGGGGGACAATCTGCGCGTCACCGTGCCGGTCGATCTCTACACCGCCATTCTCGGCGGCGAGGTGCAGGTGCAGGCGCCCGACAAAACGGTGGCGCTGCGCATCCCGCCAGGCACGCAAAACGGCAAGGTCTTCCGGCTGAGAGGATTGGGCATGCCGCACCTGAAGAACCCGGACCAACGCGGCGATCTGTTGGCGGTGGTGAACGTTCAGTTGCCGACCGACCTCACCGAACGGGAGAAACAACTCTTTCAGGAGCTGCGTCAACTGCGCCAGCGTCGGTAAATGACGTTTGGACGCCTGTCTTTTCTAAAGTCGAACCAGGCGGCTGTTATAATCGTTCTTATTGTGGACATGTTGCGCAGTGCGTTTTGCGCAAGCGAAGACGGATCCAGGTCTTGCACAAAACCAAGCGCGAAATCCAGTTGCACTTGCCTGGAACTCAACAGAAGGGACAGGTCACAATATGTCGGTCACTCCCATCCACCCGGCTGATTTGAGCGACGTGGCGCGTTTGATCGCAAAGCAAAATGCAAACCCGGAGACGCAGTGCCTGTACAGCGGAGAACGCGCCGAAGAGATCGAGGCGGCGCTGCGAAAACAGACGGCTCCCTGTTATGTAGTGGCGCGCGAGGGGCGGACGCTCATCGGCGCCATGGGATGCGAAGTTGAGGAGGAACGAGGGTATCTCCAGGGGCCGTTCGTAGACGGCGCCGACTTCGACGCAGTCGCCGACGCGCTCTGGTCGGCGCTGCAAATGCAGATTGCGTCTCTTACGGGCTGGGAGGCGTTTCTGCATGTGCGCAACGAGCGCGGCGCCGCCTTCTATCTCAGACAGGGGTTCCGTCGAGGGCAGACCGCGCAGATTTATGTGCTGTCGGCTTCGGCTTTGCAGCCGATCGAAGGCGAGCCTGCGCGTCGTTTCACCCCTGAATGTGCGGCGGGTGTGCGCGCCTTGCATGAGCTGGCCTTCGCCGACAGCCCCGACTCCATTGAGCCGTTTATGAACGGCGACGATGAAACTCGCTGCTTATTCGTCTATGTGGACAAGGGACGCTGCGTCGGGTATGTGGCGGCCTCGGTGAACGACAACCCGCGCGAAGGCTCCATCGATCTGCTGGCGGTCGACGCCTCCGTGCGCAACCGCGGATATGGCCGCCGACTGCTGCTTACGGCTGCACACTGGCTGATCCGCGAGCGAGGCATGCCCCAGGTCGGCCTCACGGTGCGCGATATGCGCGCCGACGCCCGAGGACTCTATCAGCGATCTGGCTTTCGACTGCTCCACACAGGCGTCGGCTATGCACGCGAATTCCCCACAAACAAACGACGCTAGAGCCGTCTAGCGCCGGTTCACCCGTGGCGGCGCCTCCGATTGTCGAAATTTCTTGCTTTGCGTGATATGATGGGAAAAATCATTCACGCCGCGCAATTGCTTTCCAGAGGAGTTTGCCATGGACTTCCACCTGACCGATGAGCACAAGATGATCGAGAAAATGGCGTATGACTTCACACGCAAGGAAGTCATGCCCATCATCAAGGAACACGACCGCAACCACACCTTTCCGCATGAGCTTCTGCCCAAAATGGCCGAACTAGGCTTTCTGGGCCTCTGCCTGCCGGTGCGTTACGGCGGCGCAGGACTGGACTTTATCTCGCTGGGCATCGTCTGTGAGGCGCTTGAATATGGCGACTCCTCCGTGCGCGAGACGATCGCCGTGCATCTTTGTCTGCACGCGCTGCCGATCTTCCAATGGGGCACGGAGGAGCAAAAGCGAGAATTCTTGCCGCCGCTGGCGCGTGGAGAGCACATCGCCTGCTTCGGCCTCACCGAACCGGGCGCCGGCTCCGACGTGGCCGCCATGCGTTCGACGGCGCGCAAAGACGGCGACGACTACATCCTCAACGGCGAAAAGATGTGGATCACCCTCTCCAACGTGGCGGATCGCTTCCTGGTCTTCGCCAAGACCGACCCTGCCAAAGGCGCCAACGGCATCACGGCCTTCATCCTGGAGCGTGGGTGGAAGGGGCTGACGACGGGCACGATCGAGGGCAAGATGGGCGTGCGCGCCAGCAACACCGGCTGGATCAGCATGCATGACGTGCGCGTGCCCAAGAGCCATCGCCTGGGGCTTGAGGGCGAGGGCTTCAAGATCGCCATGAGCGCGCTGGACAACGCCCGCTACGGCGTCGCCGCCGGCGCAGTGGGCGTCATGAAGGCGTGCCTCGACGAGTCGATCAAATACGCCAAAACGCGCCAAACCTTTGGTCGCCCGATTGCGGAATATCAGCTTGTGCAGCAGATGATCGCCAACATGCAACAGTGCATCGACATCGGTCAGTTGTTGGTGTGGAAGGTGGGCTGGCTCAAAAACATGGGCGTTCGCAACACGCGCGAGACGAGCATGGCGAAATGGTACTGCACCGAAGCCGCCTTCCGCTGCGCCAACGACGCCGTCCAAATTCACGGCGCGTATGGATACTCGGACGAATACAACGTCGAGCGTCACCTGCGCAACACCAAGAGCGCCGTCATCTACGAAGGCACATCGCAGATTCACACGCTGATGCAGGCCGCCTATGCGCTCGGCGACCGCGTGGACAAGCCGCTGCGTTGCGAGATGCCCGCCTACGATCCGGTCTACTGGCAATCCGAGGAAGATGCCCTGGTTGCAGCGTAGCAAACGGCGATGGCCCACTGA
Source organism: Caldilinea sp. (assembly GCA_025055055.1). GTDB lineage: Bacteria > Chloroflexota > Anaerolineae > Caldilineales > Caldilineaceae > Caldilinea. The sequence goes on from JANWYX010000179.1 coordinate 4,227, forward strand.
TGCTTGCCGTCAGACTCTACAAGCGTCTTCCTTCGTTTGACCTTGACCTGACGCTCGAAGCGCCGCCTGGGGTGACGGCGTTGTTTGGTCCTTCAGGCGCCGGCAAGAGCATGACGCTGGCCTGCATCGCCGGTTTAGCGCGCCCCGACGCCGGTCGCATCGCCTTGAACGGCTTCGTCTTCTACGACGCCGCCGCCAGGGTGAACGTTCCTCCTCAACGGCGACGCATCGGCTACGTCATGCAGGATTATCTGCTCTTTCCACATCTGACCGTCGGCGAAAACGTTGCGTTCGGGCTGCATCGTCTGCCGCGGCGCGAGCGAGAGGCGCGCGTCGCGGCTATGCTGGAACGCATGGGGCTGGCGGGCTACGAAACCCGCCGTCCTCAGGAGTTGAGCGGCGGTCAACAGCAGCGGGTGGCGCTGGCGCGGGCGCTCGTCACGGAGCCGCACGCCCTTCTGTTGGACGAACCCTTCTCTGCGCTCGATGCGCCGACGCGCGCCGCGTTGCGTCGAGACCTCCTCGATCTGCAGCGTGCATTCAAGCTGCCGGTCATTTTCATCACCCATGATTTTGGAGAAGCCTATCTCCTGGCCGACCAATTGGCGGTGTTGGTCGAGGGGAAATTGTTGCAATGCGCGACGCCGGCCGAAGTCGTGGCCCGCCCGCTCAATCGGCAGGTGGCGCAGCTCACCGGCAGCCGCAACTTTCTGAGCGGACAGGTGCTGAGCAGCGCCGAAGCGGGGATGGCCGTCCGCGTCGGCGAGATGGTGCTGGAAACGCCGCCTGCGCCGTGGCTCCGTCCCGGCGATGCAGTGACGCTCGCCATACGTCCGGAGCGCATCCTGCTCGTGCGCAAGGATGCGCCGGCCCTTGCGCGGCGCAACGCGCTACAGGGCGTGATTGTGGATGAACTCAGTGACGGCTTCACCTGCACGCTCTTTCTGCGCAGCGAAGGGAGCCCTCGCCTGCGCGCCGGCGCGTATGACCTGGAGATCGTCGTGCCGGTCTACATCTACGAGCGGCTGCACATCGCTGAAGACCGGCGCTGGACGGTGGTGCTGCCGCAAGAAGCGATTCAGGTG
>JANWYX010000278.1 GCA_025055055.1 Caldilinea sp.
CGCCTCGACGATTTCCTTCACAATAGCCAAGCCAAGACCGGAACCGCCGGCAGTGCGCGCGCGGTCGAGACGATAAAAGCGCTCCCAGATGCGTTCACGCTCCGACTCCGGAATGCCCGGGCCGTTGTCTCTGACGCTGAACTGCACCTGTTTAAAGGATTCCAGATGCTCAAGGGCGAGCAGGACGCGGCCACCTGCGGGGGTATGTTTGATGGCGTTGTCGAGCAGGTTCGCCAGCGCTCGCCGTAGGCGCGCCGCATCCACCGTGATCTGCGGGCAGGAAAACGCAGGCTTCCATTCCAACGCAACCCGCGCCGCTTCAGCTTGTGGACGAAAGCTCTCCAGCATCTCCTCGCCGATTTCGTTGGGATCGATGGATTGCAGGCGAAGAAGAAGCTGACCGCTTTCCAAACGGGCCAGGTCGATCACCTCTTCCACCAGATGGCCGAGTCGCTGCGCTTCTTGGTGAATGACGAGGGCTGCGCGCTGCTGGGCTTGGGGCGTGCCGGCTGCGCCATCCAGGAGCGCCTGGCTGTAGCCCAAGATGCTGGTGAGCGGCGTCTTGAGATCGTGGCTCACGTTGGCCACAAAGTCGCGCTGCGCCTGCTGACTTTGTTGGACGCGGTCGGCCATCTGATTGAAGCTGGTCGCCAGAGCATGCACCTCCGCCAACGAGACGTGACCGACATCGACGCGATAACTGAGGTCGCCTTCGGCCAGCGCGCGCGTGGCGGCCATTAACGGCGCAAGATTGCGCGTGACGGCGCCCGCCGTCCAGCGACTGAGCAGAAAAATCGCAGCGCCTAAGGTGAGCACCCCGCCGATCAACAGCCCGCGCGGCAGTTCTGTGATGGACTCCATCATGGCGCGTAAAGGCGTCGGCGCCGGTTTCAGCATCACCAAGTTGAGGCCGCCTCCTTGCAACGGCAGCAACACTGTGGAGACGTAAATCCACTGCGAGCCTTCCAAGGTTGCCACCCCGCGCGTCATCTCGCCGAAGGGGTTCATCATCCCGCCGCGCATGCGGCGCGGGGGCTCGAATGCGCTTGCGTTGTTCGGTTGCCAGCCTTGCCCTTGCAGCCGATCTTCAGAATCGAAAACGATATCTCCTTCAGGTTCGATGACCAATAAAATGCGCGCATCCTGTACAGCGGCCTGGCTGCGCAAATAGTCAAAAAAGCGGGTTTCCGCTTCGCCGTCGTTTGCAAGAAGAAGAGAGGCGAAATTGGTGCGTGCCAACATAACGGTGGGGGGGAGCCACTCGCTCATGCGACGAAAGAGCGCTTCGGCGCGCAGGGGCGCTTGCAACGCAAGCAAAATGGACGACGCCAGCAAGAGCACGGCGAAAGCCACGAGCATATGTGTAAGGAGGAGACGCTTGTGGAGTGTGTTAAACAGGCGGTTCACCGAGTTTGCGCCTCACTCTTTTCTTCCGAAGCCAAGGCTTGCTTTTCTTTGTCCGAGGGGGGCCCGATCAGTTTGTAGCCGAGCCCCCATACAGTCTCAAGGGTGACATCACTATTGCGTAACTCGCGGCGCAATGCAGCGATATGCACATCCACGGTACGCGTCTCACCGGCGTAATCGTAGCCCCACACATGGCTGAGCAGGCGCTCACGCGTCAGCACGATGCCGGGGTTCTCCATTAGGTAATGCAACAGGTCGAATTCTTTTGTGCGCAGGTTGACAGGCTCATCGTTCACCAGAACCGTGCGCCGCGCCGGGTCGAGCGTGACGTTGCCGATGCGCAGCGAGTTGGATGCTTCCTCTGATTCGTTCGAGGGATGGGTGCGACGTAAGACGGCGCGCACGCGCGCCACCAGCTCGCGCGGGTTGTACGGCTTGGTGACGTAATCGTCGGCGCCCAGCTCTAGTCCCAGGATACGATCGATGTCTTCGGTGCGCGCCGTCAGCATAATGATCGGAATCCGACTTTTGCGGCGCACTTCTCGACAGACGGTCCAACCATCCGTTCCCGGGAGCATCAGGTCGAGCACCACCAGGTCTGGGTGCTCATTGTCGATGCGCGTCAGCGCTTCGGCACCGGTGCGCGCTGTAATGACCCGATAGCCGGCGTTTTCCAGATACATGCGATTCAACTCAACGATGTTCGACTCATCGTCGACGACCAGAATTGTAGCAGTCATGCAATGTTCCTTTCTCTTCAATTCTTACAAAAAAGTGTAAGGGCAAAGCGGGGTCATTGTAAAAAAAGTGTAACTTCGTCTCGATTTCATTCTGTTCTTGTTGTAGGGTGATGGTATAATCGTCGGTTGATATGTTCAAGTTGTTCACCAGGCGTACTGAGCCGCAATCGATGCAGGGCAGCGAAAGGGAATGTTTATGTCTGCGGTGACAACGCCTGGGGACGCATCGGAAGAAAATGAGCGACTGCGGGCGTTGCGTTGTCTTGAGAAAGAAGTTGCGACTTGTCAGCGTTGTTTGTTGGCGCAAGGGCGCACGCACGCCGTTCCAGGCGAAGGCAACCTCAACGCCACGGTTCTGTTTATCGGTGAAGCACCCGGCGCCGAGGAGGATCGGCTGGGACGTCCTTTCGTAGGGCGCAGCGGTCGGTATTTGACCGAAGTGCTCGTCCGATGTGGCATTGTACGCAGCGAAGTGTACATCACCAATATCGTCAAATGTCGCCCACCCGGCAACCGCGATCCTTTGCCCGATGAGCTGGCCGCATGTGAAGAGTATCTTCTGCGCCAGATTGCAATCGTCCGTCCGCGCATTATCGTGACCCTTGGACGTTTCAGCATGCGGCGTTGGTTCCCGGAAGGCTCCATTACACGGCTCCATGGTTGCGCACGCATGGCGGAAGATGGGCGCGTGGTCGTGGCGATGTTTCATCCGGCCGCAGCGTTGCGCAATCCGCAGTGGCGCGTCGCCTTCGAGCAGGACATGGCTCGCTTGCCGGCGCTGATCGAGCGCGTTCGCGAGGCGGCGCAGCGCGGGGAGACGTTGTCGCCGGAAACGTTGCAAATCGATAGAATCGGCGATGGGAAATGCTAAGCCGTCGCCCGAATGGATTGGACGCACGCAGGCTCGTTGTGCCGAGAGCCTGTTTCGTATTGGTGTGGAGAGCATTTTTCCAGATCGTTCAGAAGATAAGGAGTTATCGAGAACAACATGACAACACAGGAATTGATCCAAGAGTCTACTGCAGCAGCACAGGCTGCGCCTCTGCTGCGCGTCATCCCTCTGGGAGGGTTGGGCGAAATCGGCAAGAACATGATGGTGCTGGAGTCCGACGGGAATCTGCTGATTATCGACGCCGGTCTGATGTTCCCTACCAGCGAAATGCACGGCATCGACATCGTGATTCCCGACGCCTCCTATGTGATGGAGCGGATGGACAAGGTGCGCGGCATTGTGCTGACGCATGGGCATGAGGATCACATCGGCGCGCTGCCCTATTTCATCGAACAGGGGCTGCGTGCGCCGGTCTATGCTACGGCGTTGACCCAAGGGCTGCTCGAGGTTAAGCTGCGCGAGCAGAGGCTGATGAATGAGGCGGATCTGCACACTATCACGGCGGATGACGTTATCGAGTTGGCCCCCTTTACGGTTGAATTCTTCCATACAACCCATAGCTTCCCCGATAGCGTCGGCGTTGCGGTAAAGACACCGGCCGGCCGCGTTATCGCCACAAGCGATTACCGCTTTGACCCTACGCCAGCGGACGGTCGTCCCACCGAAGAGCATAAGCTGAAACGGTGGGGCGATGAAGGCGTCTTGCTTCTGCTGGCGGACAGCACCAACGCCGAGCGCAAGGGCTCCACTGCCAGCGAGGCGACCGTTGAGCAAATGCTGGAGGAAGTGATGAGCCAGGCGGAGGGCCGCGTGCTCATGGCCACCTTCGCCTCCAACCTGGGACGCGTGCAACAGATGATCAATGTGGCGCGCCGACACGGGCGGCGTCTGGGCGTGGTGGGGCGCAGCATGGTCAACAACGTGCGCATCGCCATCAAACTCGGCTACCTGGATATCAAAGAGGAAGATTTGCTCACGGCCGGCGAGATGGAGTCGCTTCCGGGCCGAGAGGTTGCCATCGTTGCGACAGGAAGCCAGGGCGAGCCGACGAGCGCCATGGTGCGCATGAGCATGGGCGAGCATCGCCAGATTGCGCTGCGCGAGGGAGACACGGTGATACTTAGCGCCGTGCCTATCCCCGGCAATGAAGAGCTGTTTAACCGCACGGTGGACAACCTCTTCCGGCAAGGCGTCAATGTGCTCTATCATGAGCTGGGCAATGTGCACGTCAGCGGCCACGGTGGCCAGGATGACTATTGGCATATGTTGGACCTGACGCGGCCGAAATATTTCATTCCGGTGCACGGCGAGTATCGACATCTCGTTCTGCATGCGCGTTTGGCCGAACGCTGGGGATTGCCCAAAGACCACATTTTTGTCATCGAAGATGGAGACACCGTCGAGTTCGGCGATTTTTCCGATTCCGGTGAGATCGAAGCACGGCGCGGAGAAAAGCTGGAGGCCGGCCATGTATACGTCGACGGCTTGGGCGTGGGCGACATCGGCAACGTCGTCCTGCGCGATCGCCGTCAGTTGAGCCAGGAGGGTTTTATTGTCTGCATCGTCGCCGTCGACGAGTTCGACGGCGAGATCATCTACGGCCCGGAAATTGTCAGCCGCGGCTTTGTGTACATGCGAGAGCAAGAGGCCCTGATTCGTCGCGCAGAGGAGGCCGTTTCCAAAGTGCTCAAGAAAAAGGCGCCGATTGCGGTGCTGGAGAACAAGATCAAGGATGCGCTCGGCGCCTTCGCAGCGCGAGAGATCGGGCGCAGGCCGATGATCCTGCCGATCGTGATCGAAGTGTAGGCAGAGCAGGCGATGTCCAGACCGGCAAAATACATTCCCTACTACGATGACGTTGTCGAGGCAATGGCGACGCCTGGCTGCGCCTTTTGCAAGCTTCAGCAACGCGCCGCCGAACGCTATTTGGACGCTTTTCTTTGGGAGAGCGTTAACGATCCGAGACTGCGACGCGAGGTGAGCGCAGCAAGAGGCTTTTGCCGAGATCACGCCTGGCTGCTGGTGCGGCCAGGCGCTGCGCTCAGCGCTGCTATTATTTACAAGGACGTGGTGGGCGCTGTGGCAAACGCCGTTCAGACGGCTGCCTGTGTTGAAAAGCGTTCGCTCTGGAAGCAGGTGAAGTCGTTCTGGGGAGGCAAACCGGGCAACGATGACTACGTGGCGCGGACGCTTCAGCCGCAACAGCCGTGCCCGGTCTGTGTGAATGCCGCTGAAATTGAAGGCCACCTGTGCGCCACGGTGCTTGCCGCTATGAAACGCTCGGAGGATTTTCTGAAACTCTATCGAGCGTCTTCGGGACTGTGCCTTGCCCATTTCGGCGCACTGCTCGGCGCAACCGCCCAGTCTGCGCTGCAGCGCGCCCTGATTGACGCTCAGCTTGGCATCTGGGAGACCTTGCAAGCAGAACTGGCCGAATTCATCCGCAAGAACGACCATCGCTTTCGCGGGGAGACGTTCGGCGTAGAGCGAGATTCCTGGGAGCGCGCCATGGCGTTGACTTCAGGTCCGCAGCCTGCTGCGACCTCCTCGCGAGGAGGACTGACCCAGACAGGGTAGTAATCTTCTTACCGTTTCGCAGCAGTGGATTCTCTCGGTGCAGAGGGCGGCCGGATTTCGTCCCCTCTCTCACAAGCCGAGTTCGGCGCGCTGCGTACAAGGCAGCTCTCTCCCGGCCTGACACTCTCCCCTCATGATGCAATCCGTTTCAGAATGATCTCGGCGATATCCAGCGCCGCGCGTGGCCGCCCCATCTTGGCGGCTTGCATCGCCATTTGCTTCAGACGCTCCGGCTCATCCAGCAACGAAAGCGTGGCCGTAGGCACGATTTCCGGCATGCGCAACTGCATGCCGGCGCCGGCCGCCACGACGAAGTCGGCATTCCATTCCTCTTGACCGGGAATGGGGTCGATAATGAT
>JANWYX010000386.1 GCA_025055055.1 Caldilinea sp.
CGTAAGCGGCGCTGCGATCGACCTTGGTGCAATCCTTGCCGGAAAAGGCGCCGCCGCCGTGTCGCCCCATGCCGCCGTAGGTGTCGACGATGATCTTGCGTCCGGTCAACCCGGCGTCGCCCATCGGGCCGCCCACGACAAAGCGACCGGTGGGATTGGTGTAGATGATCAAGTCTTTGTCGACCAGCTCGCCGGGCAGCACCGGATCGATCACATGCTCAATCAACGCATGGCGAATTTCCTGCTGGCCGATTTCCGGGTCGTGTTGGGTGCTGATCAGCACCGTGTGAATGCGCTTGGGTTTGCCGTAGGAATATTCAACCGTGACCTGCGTCTTGCCGTCCGGCCGCAGCCAGGGCAGGATGCCCTGCTTGCGCACCTCGCTGAGCCGTCGCGCCAGCTTGTGCGCCAGATAGATCGGCATCGGCATCAGCGTAGGCGTCTCGTCGCAGGCAAAGCCGAACATCATGCCCTGATCGCCGGCGCCCACCGCCTCGATCTCATCCTCGCTCATCTCACCGGTCTTGAACTCCTGCGCCTTGTCGACGCCCATGGCGATGTCGGGGCTTTGCGCAGCAATGGCGACCTGCACGCCGCAAGTGTTGCCGTCGAAGCCCTTGTGGCTACAATCAAAGCCGATGTCGAGGATGACCTTGCGCACCAGCTCGTCGAAGTTGATCGACGCCTTGGTCGTGATTTCGCCCAGGCATAGGACAAAACCGGTTTTGATGGCCGTCTCGCAGGCCACGCGACCATACGGGTCTTGCGCCATGACGGCGTCTAAGACCGCATCGCTGATCTGGTCGCACATTTTATCCGGGTGCCCTTCTGTCACCGATTCGCTCGTGAACAGAAGGCGCGGTGAAGTCATAAAGGTTGTCATCTGTCTCTTCCCCACTTCTCAATGTCCAGGTCCCAACTCAATGTCCGGTTCCCAACGTCCACTCGTTCAGATAGGCTTCCTGCTCCGGCGTCAGGACGTCGATTTCGACACCCATCGCCCTCAGTTTCAGCCGGGCGATCTCTTGGTCGATTTCCTGAGGCACGTCGTACACTTTGCGTTCTAGCTCCCGCCCGTGCTTGAGGATGTACTCGGCGGCCAGCGCCTGATTGGCGAAGCTCATGTCCATCACGGCGCTAGGATGTCCCTCCGCTGCGGCCAGGTTGACCAAACGCCCTTCGCCTGCCACGTAGAGCCGGCGCCCGTCCTCCAGCGTATATTCGTCAAGGAAATCGCGCACACGCGTAACCCGGACGCTCATCTTGCGCAGCGCCTTGAGGTTGATCTCGACGTCGAAATGGCCGCTGTTGGCGAGGATGGCGCCGTCCTGCATCACCGCCATGTGGGGCCCGTCGATGACGTTGATGTCGCCCGTGGCGCTGCAGAAGATATGGCCGATCTTGGCCGCTTCCAGCATCGGCATGACGCGATAGCCGTCCATCACCGCCTCCAGCGCTTTGAGCGGATCCACTTCGGTGACGATGACGTTGGCGCCCATGCCGCGCGCGCGCATGGCAATACCCTTGCTGCACCAGCCGTAGCCGGCAACGACAAAGTTCTTGCCCGCTAGCAGAATGTTGGTGGCGCGGATGATGCCGTCGATGGTGCTTTGGCCGGTGCCGTAGCGGTTGTCGAAGAAGTGCTTGGTCTGCGCGTCGTTGACCGCGATCACCGGGAACGCAAGTTTGCCCGCCGCAGCCATGGCGCGCAGTCGGATGACGCCCGTCGTCGTCTCCTCGGTGCCGCCGACGACGTTCTCGAGCAGCTCGCTGCGCTGCGTGTGCAGCATGGCGACCAAATCCATACCGTCGTCCATGGTGATGTGCGGCTTGATGTCCAGCACGCTGTTGAGATGACTGTTGTACTGTTCCGTCGTCTCCCCCTTGATGGCGAAGACGGGCATCTCATAGTAGGCGACAAGCGCGGCCGCGACGTCATCCTGCGTGCTCAGCGGGTTGGAGGCGGCCAGCGCCACCTCTGCGCCGCCGGCGAGCAACACGCGCATCAGGTTGGCCGTCTCCGCTGTAACGTGCATGGCCGCCGCCATGCGCACCCCCTTGAGCGGCTGCTCGCGGCGGAAGCGTTCTTCGATCAGGTCGAGCACGGGCATCTCCCTGGCCGCCCACTGCATGCGGAAGCGTCCGCGTTCGGCCAGGCTGATGTCGGCGATGTCATGGGATTTGGTTTGGGTGGCTACACTCATTCAGATTTCTCCGTTGCTTCACTCGAGATTGATTCGCTATACGAAACCGTCGCCGTCCCCTCGATAAAGGGACAATGGACGGCGAAGCCAAACTGTTCATACAACCGCCGCGCAGCGCCGTTGCGTTGATCGACGTTGAGCACGATGGTCTCAACGCCGCCCGCCTGCAACGTTTCGATGAGGGCGCGCAAAATCGAGCCGCCCGCGCCGCGCCGACGCGCATCCGGACGCGTGTACATGTTGCCGATCGCAGCGATACGGGCGCCGTAGTCCACAATATGCGTGCCACCGACGGCGACCAGCTCGCCCTCGGCGTTTTCAACGCCGTAAAAGACGCCGGCCTCGATCTGTCGCGGGACGAACGCATCCGGCGTGAACGGCCCGCCGTATGCAAATAGCCTCTCCACCTGCACGGCGTCCGCGGCCGTGAGTCGTCGAAGCCGGAATTCTCTCTTCAACGAAAAGCGCTGCCGCAAGGCGTCCGCACCCCCTTCTCTGCCGCCCTCCTTGCGCCTTTGCCCCCCTGCAGTGAAAGAGGCGTTCCGCAAGGCCATGCGCCACATGGGACGTCGCTCTATGCATCGATAGCGCCTGAGGATCAGCGGCTCGTGCGCCTCTTGGATGGCGAGGTAAACCGTCTCCGGCAGCGCCGCGCCCTCGATGGCGGCTTCAAGCGCCGCCGGAGCGCCGTGCAAAAAAAGCACCGGCGGCGTCAACCCGCTGTAGAGCAACGCCACGCCGCGACCATGTCCGTTTTCGTGGGCGAACCACCGGCAGTAAGGCGCCATCGCCGGCTGTAGGTCGGCCAGGGCGTAGGCCGACCAGATGACGTCGTCCGCCAACAGGGTTGCGATTTTGGTGCGTTGTTCGGCGTTCATGGTGTGTCCGTCGCCGGCAAGGTGTTTACAACTTCTTGCCTGTTTGCGAACAGTCGGTCCAGCCTCGGCTCCGGGCCGAAATTGGCGGTGTAGCGCTGGATGAACTCTTCGGGGGTGAAGCGGTGGGCAGTGGTGCCGCGATGCTCCAGCGCATATGCGCCGCACAGCGCAGCCACGCGGCCGGCCACGTCCCAGGGCAGCCCTGCCAGCAGCGCTGCAAATAGGCCGCCCCGGTACGCGTCGCCGGCGCCCGTCGGGTCGACCGGTTGTTCGAGGTGCGCAGCCGGGACGCGCACTTCCTCCCCCTCTACGTGGATGCAACTGCCTTCTTTGCCCAACGTCGTGATCAACGCCTTCACCTTCATGCGTAGCTCATCGAGCGTCCAGCCGGTCTTGTTCAGAATCATCGCCAGCTCGTATTCGTTGCAAAGCAGATAGGTTGCGCCGGGGATGCTTTCGGCCAGCTCCTCACCGCTCAGGCGGGCGATCTGCTGGCTGGGATCGTAGGCGTAGGGGACGCCGAGCTGACGACACTCCTGTGCGTACCGCAGCATGGCGCCGGGGTCGTTGGGACTGATGACGACCGTCTGGGCGTTGTGCAGCCCGCGAGAGGCCAGGCTGAAGTCGCGCGCTCTCGCCATAGCGCCCGTGTAGAAGATGGCGATCTGATTGTGGTCCTGGTCGCTGCCGACAAAAAAGGAGGCAGTGAACTCATCGGGGATCTCGACGATATGGTCGGTGCGCAGGCCGTTCTCCTCCATCCAGCGTCGATAGTCGCCGAAATCCTGACCGACGGTGGCGAAGACTATGGGGTCGGCGCCGAGCAGCTTCATCGTGTAGGCGATGTTGGCGGCCACGCCCCCGCGCTCTTTACGCATCGATTCGGCCAGAAAGCTCAAGCTGATTTTATCGAGCCGATCGGGCAGAATATGCTCGCGATAACGGCCCGGATAGAACATCAAATAGTCGTAGGCGACCGAGCCTGTGATTACAAAAGACATAGAAGAATTTCCTCTCAACCAAACCGTTCTCCGTTGCCCGGCAGTTTCACCACTCCTGCCGGCGGCTCATGAAAGGCCAGCTTTTCCAGCAGCAGCGAAGGGTCATCGCCGACGATGAACAGGTGACGATATTGAGGTCGAATGAACCCCTCTTTGACCGCCAGATCGACCCACAACAGGAGAGAATCAAAATAGCCGTTCACATTGAACAGTCCGATCGGCTTCCGTTGGATGCCGATCTGTCCCCAGGTGATCGCCTCGAACAGCTCGTCCAACGTGCCGTAGCCGCCGGGCATGGCGATAAAGGCGTCCGCTTCGCGGGCCATCAGCGCCTTGCGTTCATGCATGCTCTCGACGACGATCGTCTCGCCGATCTGCTCGCCCGCCACCTCGCGTGCGGTCAATACGGCGGGAATGACGCCCAGCACTTCGCCGCCCCGGTCATAGACGGTGCGCGCCAGCACGCCCATCAGCCCCACGCTGCCCGCGCCGTAGACGAGGCGCAAGCCGCGGCTGACGATCTCTCGCCCCAACGCCTCGGCGGCCTGGCGATAGACGGCCTTGTTCCCCATGCTTGAACCGCAGTAGACGCAGACGCTGCGCAGTTGATTCATAGTTCGCTCACCGTTGTACGGTGCAAATTGCGTGTTCCAGACATCATCGCTCGATCGACTACCCTCTACATCGATTTCTCTCGTCTACGCGCTTCCGCCGCCTCCTTGGCGCGACGCAGGCTCAGGTCGAAAGGTGGAAGACAGACCCCCTCCTCGGTGATGATTGCCGTGATATAGCGATGCGGTGTCACGTCGAAAGCCGGGTTGTAGACGGGAACGCCCGCCGGAGCAATGACGACACCGTCGATGTGGGTCACCTCTTCGGCGCTACGCTCTTCGATCGGGATCGCGTCGCCGTCGGCCAGGCTCAGGTCGATCGTACTGGTGGGCACTGCGGCGTAGACGGGGACGCCGTTTTCGCGTGCCACCACGGCCAGCTTGTAGGTGCCGATCTTGTTGGCCACATCTCCGTTGGCCGCCACGCGATCGGCGCCGAAGAGCACGGCGTCCACCTGGCCGGTGCGCATCAGATGGCCGGCAGCGTTGTCGGCGATCAAATGCATCGGAATTTCGGCGCGCATGAGCTCCCAAGCGGTGAGACGGGCGCCCTGAAGGCGCGGTCGCGTCTCATCGACCCAGACATGAATGCGCTTGCCCTGTTCTGCGCACGCGTAGATGATCCCCAGCGCGGTGCCAAAGCCGACCGTCGCCAGCGAACCGGTGTTGCAATGATGAAGGAGGTTGGCGCCGTCCTTAATCAGCGCTGCGCCGTGGTAGCCGAGCCGGCGGTTGATTTCTACGTCCTCGTCGGCGATAGCGTTCGCCTCGGCGAGCAACGCATGGCGCAGCTCCTCAACCGTAGCGGCAGGGGCGCTCTCGGCCAGCGCCAACATGCGACCTGTCGCCCAACTCAGATTGACGGCGGTGGGTCGGGCGGCGTCCAGCATCGCCTTGGCGCGACGCAGATCGTCCAGCAGCGCTTCTCGATCGGTTGCCCGGCTGCGAAAGGCGGCCAGCGCCATGCCATAAGCGCCGGTGGCGCCGATCGCCGGCGCGCCGCGCACTACCATGTCGCGAATGGCGGTGGCTACGGCTTCGACCGTGTCAAAAGCCGCCACGACAAACTGGCCGGGCAACAGCCGCTGGTCGATCAGCATCACCTTCCGGTCTTGCCAGAAGACCGAGCGAACATCGAGGTTCATCACGCTTCGCTCCCGTCCTATCAGCAAAGAACAACGCCCTCCTGATGTCGCCAGGAGGGCGCATAGCATGCTTTACCTGTTTCCCGCCTGGCGGATTCGATTCGAGCAACGCAATGAGCGCACATGTCGCCCGTCAAAACGGGCATTCAGATCACGCGTCATTGTGCAACCGAAAACCGGGACTCCAGCGGGTTGCCGGGGCGCGCTTGCCCCGATTCACTTTCCTTCTGGACCTACGTCAGCAGAAGGCATTCAAAGAGGCTATCACACCCCCGCAGCGCTGTCAAAATTCTGGAAGGCTGCGTTACAATCCAAGATATGCAGAGGGAAACAGCTTGTGATCTTTCGATCGTGATCGTCTCGTGGAATGTCTGGCCGCTTTTGCAGCGATGTCTGACCTCGATCGAACGCGCCACCTCGCCCGACAAGACCGATTTGCGGCGCTTTCCGATTTGCGCGCAAAGAGGTGACGCTGAAGGTGCGGCGCAGGGCGTCGGGCAGCAAGTGTACGCCCTCTCCTTTGCCACGCTGGAGGTGATCGTCGTCGACAACGCCAGCCAGGACGAGACGCCTCAACGCGTGAGGGAGCACTTCCCCTGGGTGCGTGTGCTGGCCAGTGAGAAAAATCTTGGCTTTACCGGCGGCAACAACTTCGGCTTCGCCGCCAGCCGCGGCCATTTTGTGTATTTTCTCAATCCGGACACGGAGTTGGTACCTACGCCGCATCAATCGACTACGTCTCCTGCAAGGGAGACATCGGCGCATTCGTTGACGGCGCTCTATTGCGCGATTCTCGCCGATCCCTCCATCGGCGTCATCGGCCCGCAGCTCCGCTACGCCAACGGCGCACTGCAACCGAGCGCCCGGCGTTTTCCGACGCCGCTTACCGGCTTCTTCGAGAGCACCTGGCTGGGCCGCGCCTGGTCGTCCAACCCGTGGGCGCGCGCCATGCTTATGGCCGACCTGCCGCCGGAGCGCCGGAGCGACGTCGACTGGGTGGTGGGTGCAGCGATGCTCTGCCGCCGGGAGGCATTGGAGGCTGTGACCACGGCGAAAGGTCCTTTCGACGAGGACTTTTTCATGTACAGTGAAGAGATGGACCTCTGTCGGCGCATCAAAGCGAAGGGCTGGCGCGTGGTGTACGAACCGGTGGCGGTGGTGCTTCACCACGAAGGTAAAAGCAGCGAACAGGTCTCGACGCAACGGCACATTCGCTTCAACGCCAGCAAGGTCCACTACTGGCGCAAATGGTTCGGCGCCGGCTGGGCGGAAGCGCTGCGCCGCTATCTGCTGTTCGAGTATGTGCTGCAGATCGGGGTAGAGTGGATCAAGTTGCGGCTGGGACACAAGCCGGCGCTGCGCCGCAGCCGCATCGAGGCCTATCAGGCAGTGCTCAGAAGCGGCTTGCGCTTGCAGCGCTAGGGCGCAAGTTTACGCCTCGGTTGCGCCTGCCCATAGGCGACCAGGACGCCGCCGACAAAGCCGAAAAGATGTCCCTGCCATGAAATTCCCCGGTGCAGCGGCAACATACCCCACAAGATGCCGCCGTAGAGGAAAAAGGCAAGCGCAGCCATCGACACAGCGACGACGCTGCGCTCGTAATAGCCGCGCGCCAGCAGGTAGCCTAGAAAGCCAAAGACGACGCCGCTGGCGCCGAGGTGAATCGACGAAGCGTCGCCGAAGAGCCAGATGCCGGCGCCGCCGGCCAGTATCGACGCCAACGCTACGATGAAAAAATCGGTCGTTCGCCGCACCATCACAAACCAGCCGAGCACCACGAAAGGAATGGTGTTTGCCAGAAGATGGCCGAAACCCGCGTGCAGCCACGGTGCGAGCACGATCGCTTGCAAGCCGCTCCATGTGCGCGGCTGAATGCCGAACCCGTCCAGCGCGCCGCGCAGCCACAGCCAGTCCAGCAGTTCCACGATCCAAAGTATGGCTACGACGCCGCCTAGGATAGCGACATGGCGCAGGAGTCGGCGACGCACTTTCTCCGTGCGCAACAGCACTGTTTTGCGTACATCGATTCTCGTCATCGTCGTTACGTTCTCCGGAAACAGGAGGGCCCCTTCTACGATTTTTCTCTGTCGGCCGGTGCGTTTCCGCTCCGGCCGGCAAACCTCAACTCCCATCGAGACCGAAAAGAAAAATCGGCAAACATCCTTCTCGCATTCCCGACAATTGACAAGCCAACTTGGCTCAGGCCAGAATAAGACGCTATGGCTTACACGTTGAGCGATCCCTTCCGTTCCTTGCGCGTTGTGCTGCGACTCTGTGGCGCCGCCGGCCTTACAATCGGCGCGCTTTTTCTGCTCTGGCCTGCCCCGTCGCTGATAGCGTGGATGGGGCTTGGCGTCGGCCCCCTATGGCCGTTGCGCCTGGCCGGCGCAGGATTGCTCACGTTAGGGCTTTTTTATCTTCTGGTCTCCACCGAACGCGCGGTCGGCCTATCTGCATTGGTGACCTGCGCCATCGGCAACGGCTTGCCCGCCGTGTTGGTTGTCGTCGCCTATCTGCAGCGCCAAATGGCCGGTTTCTCCTGGCCTGCCCAACTCGCCATGCTCATCCTTTTCGTCATCTGGTTGATCGGCGCCGTCGCCCCGCTGCGCTTTCTGCGCGCACCTTATCCAGACTGACAATACGAATCTTGGCTGTAAAAAGTTGCCGGCAGCGCACACATCGTTCGATGCAAGGCCTGTCCTTCCCATATCTGTGCAAACAAAATACAATGATTGTACAGTTTCTCACGTCGGACACAGAGAAAATACATTTTACTATAGATGTTTCTTCCTCCTCCTTTGTGTACAGAGGGCGATGGGTCTGCCCATCGCCCTCTGTCATTGAGGCACCAATTTCCTGTTTGCATCCCAAGACAAGATGGCTATAATGTTGACAACTGCTATAAACTGCAATAA
>JANWYX010000359.1 GCA_025055055.1 Caldilinea sp.
TTCAGCCCCTACATTCGCGATGTGATGGCGGTCGGGCAAAACCGCGACTTTGTCACCGCGTTGGTTATCATCGACTTCGAGAACGTGGGCAACTGGGCGGAAAAGCAAGGTATCAGCTACACCACGTTCCTGGACCTATCGCAGAAACCCGAAGTGTACGACTTGATCGCACGCTCGGTGCGCGAGGTCAACGCCAGTTTGCCGCCCGCCGCACGCGTTCGTCGCTTTGTGTTGATGCACAAAGAGTTCGACGCCGATGAGGCGGAGATGACGCGTTCGCGCAAGTTGCGCCGCGGCTTTCTGACGCAGCGCTACGGCCAGATCGTAGAAGCGATGTATTGCGGCGCCGACACGGTGCACGTGCAGGCGCCCGTGCGCTACCAAGACGGTCGCGAAGGCGTGATCGAGACGGATCTGAAGATTATGTCCGTTGAATAGTCTTCGCGGTCCACCGACGACGTCCGGCCGAAAGCCGAACCTACGTTAGATTGCCGGCTTCTTTCGTTAAAGGAGGTTGACGAACATCATGAACTGGCCTCTCGTGCCCCAACAGGTGATGACCGGCGTTCTCAACGGCGGCACGATTGCGTTGATTGCGCTGGGCATCGTGCTGATCTTCAAAGCGTCGGAAGTGTACAATTTCGCCCACGGTCATCTCGTGATGCTGGGCGCGTTTCTGACCTGGTGGTTCGCCGGCGCAGAGGAAAGGGGCGGCGAACTCTTCAATTTGCCGCTGTGGGCCGCCACCCTCGCCGCCGTGGTCACAGCAATGTTGCTTGGGTTGGCTATCGAACGATTCATTTTGCGCCCGATGACCGGACAGCCTGTGCTCTCCATCATCCTGGTGACGTTAGGGCTGGCCCAGTTTATTGAAGGAGGCGCTTCGATCCTTTTCGGCGCCCAGCCCAAGAGCAACTTTCCCACCCCTTTCTCGCCCAGCGACGTGATCCGCATCCCCTTCCCAGGTGCATTCAACGACACAATCATCTTAAAGCAAAGTCTGGTCGCCAGTTTTCTCGTGGCGGCGTTGGCGTCGGCGCTCTTCATCCTCTTCTTTCAGTACACCAAGACCGGCCTCGCCATGCGCGCCACCGCCGAAAATCATGATGTGGCGCAGGGCGTCGGCATCCGCGTCTCACGGATCTTCGCCCTCTCGTGGGCGATCGCAGGCGTCATCGCCACCATCGGCGGCGTGCTGCTGGCGACGGTGACGGGCGTCAGCCTGAACATGGCGACGGTGGTGCTGGTGGCTTTTCCCGCCGTGTTGTTGGGCGGCCTCGAGTCGTTCGCCGGCGCCATCGTCGGCGGGCTGATCGTAGGCCTGTCGCAGGCGCTGGTGCAGGCTTCGCGCAACATCGAGGTGCGCAACTCGGCGGAGATCGTGCCCTACATTCTCCTGCTGATCATCCTGATTGTGCGTCCTGAAGGGTTGTTCGGACAGAAGCGGATTGAGCGAATTTGAGTGGTCCGTATTGCGCGTTGCGTGATGGAACACGAATCCACGCCCAAAGCCACGCAACATGCAAGATAAACTGCGAAGGAGACACCGACCATGGCAGTATTACGACCGGCCGGCGACTTTGATCGCAGCTACGCACAGGACATGCTGCTGCTTCGGCAGCCGTGGCAGCGATGGGCCATGGCGCTCATCGTGCTCGGGGTTGCCTTGATTCCGCTTTCCGGCAATGCCTATCTGATCACCACCGTCAACCGCATCATGTACTCGATCGTGGCCGTGCAAGGGTTGAACGTATTGACCGGCATGACCGGCCAAATTTCGCTCGGGCAGGCGGCGTTTATGCTCGTCGGCGGTTACATTGTGGCACTGGCTGCGCAACATTGGGGCATGCCGATCTTTGTCACGCTGCCGCTGGCGGCGGTAGGAACAGGCGTCGTC
>JANWYX010000076.1 GCA_025055055.1 Caldilinea sp.
CTGGCGTTCAATAAAGCGCTCATCGCTTTCGCCGCTGCAGTTCACGACAATGGCGTCGCGCAGCCGGTACCGCAACACAAGCTCCTCCTCCAGGTCTGTATAGACGCCTTGGGGAACGTTCACAGAAATTCGGATCACGCCCATATCCTTGGCCTGTTGCAACAGACGCGACACCGTCGGTTGAGAGAGACCCAACTGGCGGGCAATGGCGGCCTGTTTCATGTTCCATTCGTAGTACATGCGGGCGACGCGAACGACGAGCCGCAATTCATCCATCTGCGCCATGGCGTTCCTCACATATATATCGACACATGAATGAATATTCAAAAACCCTTGCCGCATCCATTATAGCATCTTTATATTGGTGTAAATAGAATGAAATTGCAATATTGAATATTTATTCATCCCGACTAACTCATCACGTTAGACATCATCATCACGTTGGACATCATGCAGATCGCCGAACTGGAATACAAGTCAATTCAATATCGGCGCGCTATCCTGTCGAGCATTGCGCATGCGGGCGCAGGGCACACAGGAGGCAGCCTTTCGTGTACCGACATTTTGAACGTGCTCTACAACCATGTCATGCGCGTGGACCCGCGCAACCCTGCCTGGAGTGAGCGCGATCGCTACATTCACAGCAAAGGACATTCCGTTGAAGCGCTCTATGTCGTGTTGGCAGACAAGGGATTTTTTCCCGCAGAAAAACTAAAGACGATGAACCGCGGCGGCTCTCATTGGGTGGGGCATCCTACGCGTAAGGTGCCGGGCATCGAGCAGAACACAGGCGCTTTAGGGCATGGTCTCTCGGTAGCGGTCGGCATGGCGCTTGCCGCCCGGATGGATGGTCGTAAGCATCGCGTCTTCACGCTGTTGGGAGATGGAGAGCTGACCGAAGGCTCGGTGTGGGAGGCGTCGATGAGTGCGGCCTTTTATCGGCTCGACAATTTGGTGGTGATCGTCGATCGCAACACTTTACAGATCACCGGACGCACCGAGGATGTCATGGCGTTGGAGCCGTTGGAGGAGCGTTTCACCGCCTTTGGCTATGCAGTGCGCACCGTCGATGGCAATGACGTGGCTGCGCTGGTGGATATTTTTGCGCAGACGCCCTTTGCGCCGGGCAAGCCAAGCATGATCATTGCGCGCACGACGAAGGGCAAAGGCGTCAGTTTCATCGAAGACGCCGCCGAATGGCATCATCACGTGCCGACCGCCGATGAACTGGCGAGGGCGTTGGCCGAATTGGATCAGGCTGAACTACGTTGGCAGGAACGATATGCGACCATTACAACTCGGCATTCCGAATCAACAGGTCTTTTCTGACACCTTGCTCGAACTGGCTAAGCGCGACCGCAACATCTTGGTCGTCACCAGCGACTCGCGCGGGTCGGGGCGGTTGGTCGCCTTTGGCAAGCAGCTGCCCGACCAGATCGTTGAAATTGGCATTGCAGAGCAGAATTTGGTGGGGGTGGCCGCCGGGCTGGCTGCCGAAGGCAAATGCGTCTTTGCGGTCTCTCCGGCCTGCTTTCTGACCGCCCGTGGACTGGAACAGATCAAAAATGACGTGGCCTATTCCGACCGTCCGGTGAAATTGGTGGGGATCAGCGCAGGTGTGAGTTACGGCGCTCTCGGTTCCACCCATCACTCTTTGCATGACTTGGCGGTGTTGCAGGCTATCAACAACATCGACATCGTCATTCCGGCGGACAATTTTGAGACTCGTGCAGCGGTGCTGGCTGCGATTTCACACCCGCGGCCGCTCTATCTGCGTTTGGGCAAAAAGCCAATGCACCATTTGCATGCACCTGATGCCGATTTCACCATCGGCAAGGCGAGCCGCGTGCGTCGCGGCGATGACGTTGCCTTCCTGGCGACGGGCGAAACCGTGGAGATTGCAGTGCAAGCGGCGGATTTGCTGGTCGAACGCGGGGTCGGCGCCGAGGTGCTGAGCATTCACACGCTGCGTCCTTTTGATGAACCTGCGGTGTTGGAGGTTGCGCGCCGCGTGCAAGCTATTGTGACGGTGGAAGAGCACAGCGTCTACGGTGGCCTGGGAAGTCGCGTGGCAACGTTATTGATGCAAGCGGGCGTTACGCCGTCGTTGCGCATCGTCGGCATTCCGGACGAATACACCTACACCGGCAGTCAGATGGAAATTTTTGCACATTACGGCATCACGCCGTCCGGGCTGGCGACGACAGCAGAAGCATTGCTGGAGGGAAAACGGATGGCGGCCTGAGTGTTTGTCATGGCGGCAAGAGCGGCCCTCCGTCGCGCGTTTTCGCTTCCCAGGGCGCGCGGCGATGCTACGAAGCCATGTTGAAGCTGCGCAGCCTTCGCAGTTGACCATTTGTCTGAATCCGCAGTTGTGCGCTGCGTTTTTATCTGAAACGACTTGTCGATTTCAGGGTGCAACATCGGTTGTTTTGTTCGTCTGACGGCGGGTGCAGTGTGCATGCAGCCGTCAGACGAACTTGGGGGAGCGTAGAAGTTCCCATTTTTCTGTACCGAGTGTGCGTATCTTTTCAACCCTCTCGTTCGAGATGAATGCAAACAGACGACTTAAGTTGGTGTGCCACCGTTATCTGTTTTCTCGATAAGAGCGAACCGATCGTCGATCTGATCGAGCCATTGCTTGAGCAAAAAGCAAAATAAGATATGAGCAAGACAAGCGAGCCGTTGATTTTAGCGATCGATCAAGGCACGACCAACACCAAGGCTGTTGTGGTGGATGCAGCCGGACGGATTGTTGCGCGTGCGTCTGCGGCGCTGGAAGTCGCCTATCCTCAACCTTCGTGGGTGGAGCAAGATGCTGAAGCAATCTGGGCGAGCGTAGTGCGCGTGGTGGAAGATGCATTGGAGGGTGTTTCCGCCCGGCCGGCAGCGATCGGCGTGTCCAACCAGCGCGAGTCGGTGGTGTTGTGGGAGCGCTCCACCGGAAAAGCGCTCGGCCCCTGCGTGATCTGGCAATGTCAACGCGGGCGCGCGCTGGTGGAGCAGCTCAAAGGGGCGGGGGTCGGCGGAGAAGTTCATCAGCGCACCGGTTTAGCGATCGATCCGATGTTTTCTGCCGGCAAGATGCGCTGGCTGCTCGACAATATCCCGGGTGCTCGGCGTCGCGCCGAGCAGGGCGAGGTTTGTCTGGGCACGATCGACAGCTGGGTGCTCTTTCGGTTGACGGGCGGCGCGCTACACGCCTGCGACATGACCAATGCATCCCGCACCCTTCTTTTTAATCTGCATACGCTGGATTGGGATGACGACCTGTTAGAAATTTTTGGAATTCCGCGACGGGTTTTGCCTGTAGTGCGGCCATCGACCGGCGTTTTTGCGTCGACGGCGGCTTGCGGTCCGTTGCCGGCCGGGGTTCCCATTGCGGCGTTGATCGGCGACTCGCATGCGGCGCTGGTGGGGCATGCAGGCTTTGCGCCCGGCGCAGTGAAGGCGACGTATGGCACAGGCTCCTCGGTGATGACGCCTGTCGGGGCCCCGCTTCTTTCTCGGCGCGGCTTATCGACCACGATCGCCTGGTCTCGGCCGGAGGGCGTCATCTACGCTCTGGAAGGCAATATTTATTCGACCGGCGCCACCGTTCAGTGGCTGGGCAAACTCTTTGGTTGGCCCGATCCGCCGCAGACGGTCACCGAGTTGGCGGCGACATGTCCTGACAATGAAGGAGTCTATCTGGCGCCTGCATTCGTGGGCCTGGGCGCGCCGTGGTGGAATCCTCATGCGCGCGGCATGATCTACGGTCTGACGTTGGGGAGCAGCGCCGCGCACCTGGCGCGCGCGGCGCTGGAGTCAATCGCCTATCAAGTGTACGACGTCTTTGCAGCCGTTCAGGAGGAGGCGGGCATCCCGCTGACGACGTTGCATGCCGACGGCGGCGCCAGCGCCAATCCGCTTTTGATGCAGTTTCAGGCCGACTTGGTGCAATGTCCGGTGCGCGTGAGCACATCGACGGACGTCTCGGCGCTGGGAGCGGCCTACCTGGCGGGGCTGGGAGTAGGTGTCTGGAATTCAACAGAGGAGCTTGCCCGACTGCAGCGTGATGAGCAACTTTATACGCCTGCGATGCCGGAGACGCAACGAAGCCGGTTGCTGGCGGGCTGGCGCGACGCGATCGCACGGGTGATGGACGGTGATTTCCAGGCTGCACAAATGCAAGAATAACCGACCGGGGAAACGTTCCACAGAGAGCGAAATGGCAAACTTCACCGTTGTCGAGGAGGAGGAGATCGTTGATGAAATGACATTTTCCAAGAAATGACGACATGAGAAATGACGCGGTTTTGGGGATGATGAGGGGCTATTGATCGATCTAGATTTGTCTTCTGAGCAT
>JANWYX010000181.1 GCA_025055055.1 Caldilinea sp.
GGTTGGCTGTGGCGCCGGCGGCAACGTCGTCACCTGCACGGTGGGCAATCTGAACGCAGATACGACGGTGATGTACTACGTCACGGCGACGGTGAACAGCGATGTCTATCCGGGTGTGAGCCTGGAGAACACGGCGGCAGCAAGCACGAGTACGGCCGACCCGAACCCGCTCAACAACAGTGCAACGGCTGACACGAGCATCATCGGCGCCGCGTTCTTTGAGATTATCAAACAGCAGGTGGAGCCGACAGGCGCCGTAACTGCAGGTAGCCTGGTGACTTATACGATCACCTTCACCAATACGGGGCCGGGTGTGGCGCGCGCGGTCGATGTCAAAGATCAGTTGCCGGCCGGTCTCAGCCCGGTTAGCGCCAGTGCAGGGTTGAGTGGCTTCTGCAGCGGCACAATCTGCCAATTTGGCTCGTTGCCGGCCGGTGCGACGCGTACGATGACCGTTGTGGCGCAGGTTGCCGGCAACCTGACGGTGGACGCAGTGACCAATGTCGCCGCCGTCTACAGCGTAGACGCAAGCAACGTCGCCAGTGCCACGGTGACGACTCCGGTCACGACGGCGGCTAACCTTGATGTGATTAAGACGGCGCTGAACGACCCGGTCTATGCAGGCGGCGTTGCCTTCTACCAGATCGTTGTTGTGAACAACGGGCCGAGCGACGCACAGAACGTACTCGTGACCGACACTTTGCCGATAAGCACGACGTACGCCGGCGGCGACACCGTATGCAGCGCAACAGGGCGGCTCATCACTTGCGCCATTGGCACCTTGCCTGCCGGCGCCGGCCGCACCATGCTCATTCTGGCCGGCATAGATCGGCTGGCGGCGGACGGGTTGACGCTGACCAATCTGGTCACCGTGACCAGCCCAACATCGGGTGTGTCGGTGACCGCCACGGCCACGAGCGCGGTTGTCCAACCGACCGGCGGCGACGCCGACCTGGCGCTCCGCAAGGAAGGTCCGGCGACAGCGATGGCCGGCGAGCCGATCACGTACACGTTGGTTGTGACCAACTATGGGCCGGCCGACGCCGTCGACGTCCAGGTCGTGGATGCGTTGCCTGACGGCGTGCGTTTTGTCGGCGCAGTTGCCGACCAGGGTGTCTGCGCCGCCGGCGTAAGCTGCCAGTTGGGAGAGCTGCCGCTGAACGCTACGGCCACCATCACAGTGGTCGGCGTCGTCGAGAGCGACGTCATCTCCGGCGCAACGCTGTTGAACACGGCGCGCGTCGACGCCGCCAACAGCGACCCGGTAAGTGGCAACAACCAAGACTCGCTCAACACCGGCGTTCAGGCCGAGGCGTTGATAAGGATCACCAAGGAAGCTATCCCGACCATAACGACGCCAGGAGCAGGCGTCACTTATCGAATTGTGATTACGAACAGCGGCCCGAGCGCGGCGCGTAACGTTGTTGTGACAGACGTGCTGCCCACAGAGCTGACGAATGTCGTCGTCAGCAGCAGTCGAGGTGGATGCACCGGTTTCCCCTGCGCGCTCGGCGATTTTGCTCCAGGAGACAGCGCCACGATTCTGGTGACGGCCGCCATTTTGCAGAGCGTCATGGGGCAGTTCACCAACACGGCGAGCCTTGCGACTACAACGTCTACGGCGAGCGGCAGCATCACGGTCGCCGAGGCGGCGGTCACGGTCACCATGCTGGCCGATCTCCTGCTTGTTTTAGAGAGCTCGCCGACGGTGGTCGCCGGTGGAGTCGGCGTCGTCACTGCAACGATCGGCAACCTCGGTCCGAGCGCAGCGAACGGTGCGGTTGTAACGATGACGCTGCCCAACGGTGCAAGCTTCGTGGGTGCAAATCTGCCCTCGGGCTGGTTCATAGCCTCCAGCATGAGCGGTGTTGTGGTGTTGACAACGAGCAATGGGCTGTCTGCAGGCGTCTCGACGGCGCTGCCGATCACGGTGGCGATCGATAGCACGGTGCAGCCGGGTGGCAGCCTGCAATTCAATGGGCAGGTTGCTGCACAAACCGGCGATCCGAACGCCACAAACAACAGCGCAAACGCCGACGCAAGCGTCATCGGCCGGGCCGATTTGATGGTGAGCAAGCGCGGTCCTGCGACTGTGGTTGCAGGGACGATCGTGACATACACTGTGCTCGTCACAAACACCGGGCCGACGGCGGCGGTCCTGCGCGATATCAAAGACACATTGCCTGCCGGCGTCACCCTGCTCGGCGCAACCCTGGCGCGCAGCGATGGCTCTGTGACGGGCTGCGCCGCTGCAATCTGCCAGACGCTTAACCCGCTGGCTGTCGGCGAAGTGGCGACGATGACGGTCGTCGGTCGCGTGGATGCGGCTGCGTCGGCGGGCGCTGTGCTCACCAATACAGTGACGGCCTTCACCGACGGCGTTACGCCTGATCCAAACCCGGCGAACAATACGGCAAGCGTGGCTACGCTGGTCTCGACATCCGCCGCGTTGCGCGTTGATAAAGTTGCCTTCAACAGTCCAGTTTATGCAGGTGACGTGATCTTCTACCAGGTCGTCGTCTACAACGACGGACCGAGCGATGCCCAAAACGTCGTTATCACCGACGCCTTGCCGATCAGCACAACCTACGTCGGCGGCGATGTCGCCTGTGCGCACGCCGCAGGCGTTGTCACCTGCAACCTGGGCACGCTTGCAGCCAATGCCAGCCGCACACTTCAACTGCTGGCGCGCGCCGACGCCGCCGCTGCACATGGTCTAAGCGTGACCAACCTGGTCACTGTCGCTAGCCCGACGGCGGCGGCGCCTGTCACCGCTGCCGTCGCCGTGACGGTTCAACAGCCGATCTTCGGCGCAGTCGATCTGGTTATCGACAAGACCGGCCCGGCGTCGGCGACGGCCGGCACACTCTTGACGTACACGCTGGTCATCACCAATCGCGGCCCTGCCGTCGCCAACGCCGTACAAATTGTGGACGCTTTGCCCTATGAAATGATTGCGCTGAGTGTGAGCAGTTCCCAAGGCGTATGCAACAACAGTGTGGTCTGTCAGTTGGGCGACCTGGCTGCGGGCGCGAGCGCAACGGTGACGATCACCGGTTGGGTGCGCACTGAGACGTTCGGGGGCGTAGTTGTGGTCAACGCTGCCAACGTCAGCAGCAACAACATTGAGCTGACGCCGGCGGATAATATCGATACGGTGACGACAGCGATAGGCGCCGAGGTGCTCATGACCATCGAAAAGGCGACTCAGCCCGCCGTTGTCACACCGGGCGGTGGGCTGAGCTACCGCATCCTGGTGCGAAATGCCGGGCCTAGCTTGGCGCGCAACGTTGTGATGACCGACCTGCTGCCGATTGAACTGGAGTCGCCACAGTTGTCCAGCACGCGCGGTTACTGCACGGCGGAGGCTTGTTTCTTAGGCGACGTGCCTCCCGGCGAGATTGTGACGATCCTCGTAATGGGCAATGCGTCATTGGCGGCGACGACCGGTTTCACGAACACGGCGCTGCTGACCACTACGACGCCCATCCATCCCGACAGTGTGATGCAAGCGCAGGTGCGCACCGACGTCGGCGACAATGCCGATCTGATCATGTTCAAATGGGCGCCGGCCACAGTCTCTGCAGGTTCGCCGATCACCTATGTGTTAACGGTGCGTAACGCCGGACCTTCGACCGCAGTCAACGTCCAGGTTCAGGACGCGCTGCCCTCGAACGTCGTTTTGGCGGACCCGGGCGGCTGCGCCAGTATTGGTTCAGGATCGGTGCTCTGCCCGCCGTCGCCGTTGCTCTCTCTGACCGCCGGCTCTGAAATTAGTTGGACGCTCATCGTCTCCACCAGCAGCGACTTGCCGGTGGGTACCACGTTGCAAAACCGGGCGACTGTCGGCAGCAACACACCTGACCCGAATCCGGTCAACAATATGGCGCTCGTCGAAACCAGCATTATCGGTCAGTCGAATTTGGGCGTGTACAAGACAGCTTCGTCGCCTTCGGTGGCAGCCGGCAACGTGCTGACCTATACGGTGGTGCTGACCAACGCCGGTCCTTCAGACGCCATCAGCGTGCGTCTGGTCGACATTCTGCCGCCGGAAGTGCAGCTGCTGCGCCCGATCGAAGTGGAGCGTTCGCTCCTATCGGCCGTCCCGGTCATCTGTCTGGACACGGTCTGTGAAACAAGCGTAGTGCGAGAGGCGGAGATTCTCACCTTTACGCTCTATGTGCGAGTGAATCCATCGGTGGCGCATCGGACCGTCTTTACCAACACTGCAACGGTTTATAGTCCTTCGGACCCGGACTTTGGCAACAACATTGCGCGGGCGCCGGTGCTGGCCGAACGCGAGTCCACCTTGGTGATCACCAAGCAGGCTACGCCCAACCCGGCGATCACCGGTGCGCCGCTGACTTACCAGATCGTTGTGCGCAATGATGGCCCCAGCACGGCGGATGGCGTGCTCGTCGGCGACCTGTTACCGGCCGGCTTCACCGTCACCGGCATAAGCAGTAGCCAGGGTGGATGCTCTGACCTGCCTTGTGCGCTTGGCAGCTTGCCGCCCAACGGAGAGGCGACCGTCACGATCGTGGGCATCGTGGACCCATTACAAAGCGCACCGCTTGTCAACACTGCTGCGGTGACTGCGACAACGCCGCTCACCAATCTAGAGCGATCGCAGGTGACGATCACGACGACAGTCAGCGCGTTGGCGAACCTGAGCCTGCTGCTCAACAGCATGCCGACGGCTGGCGCCGGCCTGACCACCACAGTGCAGGCGCAGGTGGTCAACCTCGGCCCCTCCTCGGCCGTGGGGACAATGATGACACTGACCTTGCCCGCAGGGGTTGCCTACCACGATGTCGTGCTGCCGCCCAATTGGTATGTTGCGCCGAATCCCGACAACACCATTACCCTGACGACGACCGATATTTTGGCGCCCGGGGCCGGCGTCTCCCTATGGATTCAGGTACGCCTTGATCCGGGCATTCCGCCCGGCAGCAGCCTGGAATTCGTCGGTCAGGTTGCTTCACAGACGCCGGACAACAATCTAACAGATAATTACGCCTCTACGGACACCAGCGTCATCGCCCAAGCCGACTTGGCCATCTACAAGACAGGGCCGAATGCGTTGCTTGCCGGTTCGTCGGTGACATATGTGATCACAGCAGAAAATCGCGGCCCCTCTGCTGCTAGCGTCCGCGATCTCAAAGATGCGTTACCGACGGGCATTGTGCTGCAGTCGGCTACGCTGGAGATTGCAGGCGCTGGCGTGACCGCTTGCGTCGACGCCATCTGTCAGGTGCAGCGGCCTATCACCGTGGGCGAGATCGTCACCATGACGGTGGTCGGCATAGTGGACTCGACGCTACCCGACGGAACAATGCTCACAAACACGGCCACGATCTTCGTCGAAAATCTGACGCCTGACCCAAACGAGAGCAATAATCAGGCGCGTCATGTTGCGCCGGTTCTGACGCAGGCGCAAATCGGGATCGATAAATACGACCTAACCGATCCGGTTGAGCCGGATGGCCTGCTCGTGTATGTGCTGGTCGTCACCAATACCGGTCCCAGCATGGCGCGCAACGTTGTCGTCACCGATACGCTGCCGCCGCATGTGACCTATCACAGCACGACCGGCCCATGCTCCGAGGTAGTGCCTGGAACGGTCGGCTGCACGATCGGAGATTTGGCCGTCGGCGCGCGGATGCTCTTCCTGCTCGTGGTGAAAGTCAATGCGACGGCGCCCAGCGGCTTCTTGCTGCGCAACACAGCGGCCCTGACGAGCGCAACACCGCTCACCAATTCGACGCTCTTCGCCGATGAGACGACGCGCGTGACGCGCAGCGGCGGTCCTACGGCGGACCTGGAGTTGATCAAGGTGGTCGATACGGCAGCCGTCTCCGGCGGCAGCGATGTGACCTTTACGTTGCGAATCACCAATCATGGTCCGTCGCCGGTGCGTAATGCACAACTGCTCGATCTGCTTCCTATCGGGTTGACGCCGATGCGCATCCAGACGAGCCAGGGCTTCTGCAACGCTGGCATCACTTGCCTGCTCGGCGCCCTGGACTTTGTCGCCGACATGGATGGCAACCCGGCGATCGAGGGTTCGGCTGTGGTCACAATTGTCGCTCGGGCAGCGCTTGATCTTGCGGACGGCGTCGTGCTCACCAACACCGCCTTTGTTCAGTCTGAACTGATCGATCCTGCGCCGGACAACAACCTAGATGACGCCGGCGTGACGGTCAGCGCTCGATTCGCCGACATTGCGGTGCGGAAGGTCGGCGCGCTGTACGCCACTGCAGGCGAGGTGATCACGTACACGCTGACGGTGGAGAACTCTGGCCCGGCGACTGCACGGAACGTGACGCTTTCGGATCCCATGCCGACCGGCGTCCACTATGTCTCTTCAACGCCGGCGCCGACGTCGGGTTCTGTGGACAATCCTGTTTGGGAGATCGGTTCGCTGGCGCCAGGGGAGCTCAGTGCTATCGAGCTGGTGGTGCAGGTCGATCCGCAAGCGCCGCCGGCATTGATCATTATCAATACGGCGCATGTCAGCAGCACGACACCCGACCTGAACCTGAGCAACAACCAGGCCACGGCAACAACGCAGAGTTACGGCGCCGCCGATCTGGAGGTGCTCAAGGCGGCAGACCGCGAGATCGCTTACGGCAACGACGTGGTGCATTACACCATCACCGTCAACAACCTTGGCCCGTCGCTCTCGGATCGAGTCGATGTGAAAGAGTTGATCCCGCCCGGCGCCGAGCTATTGTCGTTGAACGCATCGCAGGGCGCTTGTGTGAGCGCTATCTGCCAGGTGGGCAACATTGCGGTCGGAGAGCCGGTGGTCATTACGGCGGCAGTTCGCATCATCAGCCCGACGTTTCCGCCGGGAACTGTGCTCACGAATACGGCTGTGGCGTTCACCAACACGCCCGATCCCAATCCGGCGAATAACCAGGGCGGCGACAGCGTGACCGTCGGCCCTGTGGTCAATTTGGCGGCGTTGAAGTTGACGCGCGTCCAGACCGCCGTCGTCGGCACTGCGATTTCGTACACGGTGCTTGTCACCAACTATGGCCCATCCGATGCGCCGGCAGTGGTGATCACCGACCATCTGCCCTATCGGTTCGTCTATCTCTCGTCGACTGCGATCAACGGCTGCGTCCATCGAGACGAGGTGACGCTGGTCTGCAACGCCGGTCCTCTGCCCGCACAACGTTCGCTGGGAGTGGATATCTACTTCTTTATCAGCGCCCTAAGTGGAGATCGCGTGCGCAACCGCATCGTGGTCGATGCCCCTGGAGCATACCTAGGCGGAATGGGTAGACCTGAATCCGAGCTTGAAATTCCGGCCAACCCCGTCCCCACAGCCATCTTGCTGGAGACCTATGCGCTGGAAGAAAGCGAAGATGCCTTCATCTTGCGCTGGAAGACGTTGAGCGAATTCATGGTGTGGGGTTTCCGGCTGTGGCGCGGGGTGACGCCGGATCGCAGCCAGGCGCTCCTGTTGACGCCGGAAGGCATCCCTGCCAGTGGCGTGGGCAACACGTACACCTACGTCGATCGAGATGTGAAACAGGGCGTCACTTATTGGTACTGGTTGGAGACGCTCACCGTGGACGGAGGTGGATGGGTGCATCAGGTGTTGACGGGGCGATTAGGGCCGGATGCGTTGCTGTATCTGCCGTTGGTGACGCGCAGCGAGCCACAACCGGCAGCCGAGAGCACACCTGCGGAGACGCCGCTGCCCGATGTTCTCGAGCCTGCCGGTGTGGGTGTTGACGCGTCAGGGGAGGCGCAGGCCGAGAATATGCAAACTACGTTCAACGTAAGACTGCCTCTGATTCTGGTGACAGGAGATGCGATCCGGCCGCTTCCGCTTGAATCTGCGACCTCCACGGAGGCCGAAATGGGAGACTCGCCTCCTACTGAAACCACGGTGGAGACGCCAACGGCGCCGATCGAAACGCCGACGCCGACGATGGCGCCGACCCCTACCGCGCCGGAGGCTTCGACACCGACCGAAACGCCGACGCCGCCGGTGCATGGCTCCGCAAAGCAGGAACCGTCGTCTTCGCCGACGGCTACGCCAACGCCGGTTGCTTCGGCTGCGACGGAAATGCAAACGCCATCGCCGACGGCTACGCCCGCAGCAACGACTCTCACAACGCCGGACAGCGCACCAACGGCCACGCCGACGCCGGAGATGCAACCGGCGTCGGCGCCTATCCTTGCGGATACACCGTCGTTATCTTCTACGCCGACTCCATCGGCGACTGCAATCGGAAAGCCTTAACGCTGAAAAACGGAAGGTAGGTAAAGCGAAAAAGCAACGCTCGGCGGCTCCTGCGGCTCATCCAGCGCAAGCGCGGCGGCAATATCAAGATGGCGACCCACAGAGTACGGCGGAGGATTGAGCGCGCCGATATCGACGCCGTGAGTCGTCAACTGCTCAATGACGGGGGCCTTGATTTTTCCGACGTTGCGCTGTTCTATCACCAGCGCGGCGGCGCCGGCAACAAAGGGCGTGGCCATAGAAGTGCCGCTCCAGGAAGCGTATCCTGGCGAGCCATCGATTTCTGTTGCATACCCAAGTGGAAAGGTCGAGGTGATGCCTTCACCGGGCGCCGCCAACGTCACCCAGGGGCCGGAATTCGACCAGGAGGCCCGCACTCGTTGCTCATCGACGGCGGCCACAGCAATCACTCCTGGCCACGACGCAGGGCATGTGGGGATGATGCTGGCGTCGTTGCCGGCTGCGGCCACGATGACGATGCCCTGAGCCACTGCAGAAGCGACCGTTTCACTGAGCGTTCGTGAGTCACAATCGGCGCCCAGGCTGAGATTGATCACATCGGCGCCTTGTTGGACGGCGTATTCAATGGCGTAGGCGAGGACAAAGGTGTTGCCGCGTCCCTGTGCATCGAGCACGCGCAGCGGCATAATCCTGGCCGCCGGCGCAATGGCGCGAAGGATGCCGGCGACGTGCGTCCCGTGGCCCCACGCCATCCCGGGGCCCAAGTCGTCCGGCCTGTCTGTGTCCGAGATCATGTCGCTGCCTGTGACGACATGCAGTGCATCGACAAGGGCGGGATGCTCCAGGTCTACGCCGGTGTCCAGAAGCGCCACGGTGACGCCGACGCCTTGGACGACGCCTGCCGCCGGCGTCAGATTCACCTGTTCAAACGCCCTTTGATTAACATAATCGCTATCTTCCTGCGAGCCCCATTTCCAGGTGCGATAGGGAGCGCCGGTTGGAACGCGGCTGACGCGATTCAACTCGGCCCATAAGACGCGCTCGTCTCCGAGCAGGCGATCCCTTTTTTCTTCTTCATCATCGCGGGTGGTAAAGAGATAGATGTCTGCGGAGGGCAAGATGGCGCGCACGGACATTTCGTATTGGACGGCCAGCGCCTGGGCTGTTGCGGTCGGATCTGCAGATGGCTTGAGACGCACAACAACCTGATTCGGCACCGAGTCATCGGGGCGAACGCGTTTGGCATTCAGGCGGCTATCCTGCAAAAAGCTCCCCTCCACCCTAAGCCAGGTTCCCGGCTCCGGCAGACGGCCTTTGAATTTTCTGACGTCGGTTTTTTGCGTCAACACAACTGTGATCTGCGTCCGTTCGTCTACGGCGACAAACCATTCGCCGACAAACGATGTGACCGTCTGCGCCAGTTGGCCGTAGATTTCTCGTTCTTCTTCACCGTGGGAAGGATCTACTAGGGACACATGCTCCGAGAGATGGCGCAGGGTGTGTGATTCCTGCCGGGCAGTTGGCCGGTTCGCCCCCTGCACGCCGGCAAGCAACAGGATGACCATGACCAGCGCCGCTGCGGTCGCCATCAGCGCTCGCAAAAGACGCCGCGTCTTCACAGATCGGTTGGTTCGAGTGGATTGGGGCTCCTGATCCGGCGTCTTGTGCATTGGAAGCTCCTTTTCGTATAACATCGACAGTCTTCTGCATGCTTGAACATTCAGCCGATCGCCACATAAGGCGCCCAGTAGTACGGATGGCGTTGCGCTTCGATGGCTATGCGTTGGGCCGAGCGCAGTGCGGCGGAAGGCGTTAGGCGACGTTCGGTCAAGCTGCGATAGAAGTCCGTCATTACCTCCATTGCGCTGGCATCGTGCACGTTCCACAGGCTCACGATCAAGCTGGGAACGCCGGCGCCGAGGAAACCGCGCACGAGACCGATCGCCTCATCCGTCCCTTGCACTCGCACTGCGCCGCTCTGGCAGGCGCTCAAGACCACCAGCTTCGCCCTCAGCGGCAAACGATAGATCATGCGCACATCGAGCCAGCCATCCGCCAATTTCAGCGCCGAAAAGAAAGGGTTGTCGGCGCGAAACAGCCCATGCGTGGCGAAATGGAGCACATCGTAGGCAGCGGCGTCTTGCACTTGTTCCAACGTCGCCTGGGCGTCGATGAATACCTGAGCGTCTTGGAAAAAACGAGCTGCTGCCTGCAATTCCATCTCGGCCTGGGGAATCGATGGTTCGCGCAGCGCAAAGCCTGCGAGCGAGCGAAATCCATCGATTTGATTGCGCCGACGGCGCCGGACTTCAATGCTGGCGCCGGGTGCGTAACGCACTTCAAAGCGCTCTAGGAGGTAGCGCTCGCCATCCCAGAGCGCATGAAAGGGCGTCATGTGCAGGTCTCCATAGGGGATGATCAGCAGGCGCTTCGCTGTAAGGGAGGGGACAAGCGGCGCGACGATCAGAGTATACACGCGGCGGAGAGCGGCATGTGCGCCGCGCAGCAAGCGTTCGCTGTGTCGCGCCAGATACTCGACACCGATCTCGGCGCGACCGAGCTGAAAGCGAAGCTCGGCCAGGGCCGCTTCCAGGGAAGCGTGTCTGCACAGGCGACGCACAAGCTGCGCCGATTGCCGGTCGACCATAAAAGCCATCCACTCGTCGCCTGCTTTGTAGTAGATGAGCGCCTGCTCGGACGGTTCAAGCACCGATTGCAGCGCGATCAACGGTTCGGGCTCAACCTCGATCAACCCAGAGGCAAGACGTCTCTCGATCCGTTCCAGCGCGGCTTCGTATTGACGGACGGTCTCCGAAAGGCGTTGGCTAACGCCTCGGCTGTCGGGATGATCGCTTAGAAGTTGATTGTAGAGCCAGGTGAGCTGTTGACGAATGGCGGCGCTGCGTTCGGCGGCCATGTCTTGCCGGCTCACTGCGTGCGTTTCAACGGCGCTCAAGAGGCGCTCCAGCAGCACGCGGGCACGGGCGCGTTCGATGACGGCGAATGCGTCTGCCAGCGTCTGTTCCGTCGGCGCCGGGTCGTCGAGCAGGGCAAGCGTCAGATCGGCGTAGAGGACCGTCTTGTCGTCGAGAAACGCAGTGCGAAATTCCTCTAGCGGCAGCAGGGCGCGCTGCCGCTCCACCGTTTCCACCGCTTGCTGAAAGAAGCGGCGCGCGGTGACAAGGTCGCCTTCGCCGCGCGCCAACAGGCCGCGGGCGTGAAGAATTTGCAGCGTAATTTGCGGGTAGAGGAGCGCCGGCTCAACGCCTGCTGCGACGTCTGTCAGCCATTGTTCGGCTCGAGCTAGTTGCTCGCCGGCTGCAGCAATCTCGCCGCTGCGCAAGGCGAGCCGACAGGAGAGCAGCGCTGCTTCGCAGCGTGCGAGCAAGTCCCAGGTCAGCGTCTGCTCCGAAGCGGGAAGGCTTGCCTCGCGCAGCAATGCACCAAGCAACGTCGCCGCTTCCGCCTCTGCGCCTTCGAGCAGAGCTGCATGCGCCTGTGCGATGTGCACACGGTTGAGCCAGTAGCGATTGGCGAGTCTGGTGAACAGTTCGGCGGCCGCAGAGAGGGCTATGCGCGTGGCGTCGGCGTCTCCTTCCCTCAGCGCAAGCAGGCCGCGGTAATATTGCGTCTGCGCTAATTCATACAGTTTGCCGTTTTGCTCAAACAGCGCAGCGGCGTGCGCTAGATCGGCGGCGGCCTCGGGCAGAAGGTTGAGCGAGAGATGGGCAAGTCCTTGTTCCAGAAAAAGGACATCGGTGAGCCGCCACCGCTCCGGTTGTTCTTCCGACCCTGCTTCCCCGACCAGGTCGTTCATAGCGGCCTCGAAGGCAGCCAGCGCATCGGCCCACCGACCGGTGCGCGAGTAGAGGTGCCCCAGATTGGTGTAGGCGCGCCCACGTTCGATGTACGCTTCTGCGTCGGTCAACTGCTCGATGGCGCTCCGAAGCACGGCGATCGCTTCTTCGGGGCGATCAAGATAGCTATAACAGATGGCGAGGTCAACGCCGATTTCTCCCAGTAAAGTCGTCAGCTGCAGACGCAGATCGGCGTCAACCCCTGCCGCCAGCATCGACGCAACCTCCGCGCGCAAGGCGTTCAGCGTCTCCATTGCCTCGCGGTGGCGTTCCTGATAGGAAAGTAAGGTGGCTAAATTTTGACGGGCGGCGAAGAGGGTCAGGCGGACCGCGCGTTCATTCACCGGCAGAGCGGTCAACGTCTGAATAGCTGTGCGGATCACCGGTTCTGCTTCGGCAAAGCGCCCCTGCATGGTCAACACTTGCGTCAGTCCCAGGCTGCTGCGCGCTTGCAGGAGAGGATCTCCCAGCGCATTCCACGCTGTGCGCGCGGCCATCAGGTTCGTCTCGGCGCCGTTGAGATCCCCGTCCAGGACGTTCAATCTTGCTTGGGCGTAGTGTAGCCAAGGCGTTACGGTCGCATCGGCGCCTGTTTCCCGATGCACGGCCTGCGCCAACTCCAGAAGACGCGATGCATTTGGGAGATCATCGGCGGCGATCTCCACGCTGTGGCGCGCAAGTTCGCCGGCCGTCTCCGGTTGGAGACGACCGCTCAACTGCAGCTGCGCCAGCGCCTCGGCGACGGCAAGCCCGGCCAACGGGAGGGCTTCGACAAGCGACAGCGCCATTTATACAATCTCCAGCGGATCGATTTCGACGATGGGGCCATCGGGGCGCGTGAGAACAGCTCGATAGACCCCAGGAGCGACCTTCTCCATATAGAAGCGATCTTCGCATTCCACCGTATGGAGGACGGTGCCGTTGGCGTCGAGCAGCTCGACCAAGATCGGCGTTGCGCCGCCCTCTGACCTCTCATTGAGCAATTCACCCTGCACCCGACGCAATCGGCCTGTGCGCTCCACCATCAACTCAATTTCGATATCTCCTGCCCAGTAGACCTGACGATAGCTGTTCATTTCAAACCCGCGCACGCCCTGGAGCGTCGGTTGGAGGCGGCTGTCCCAGGCCAGCGCTGCGCAGATGCGGTCAAGGACGCGCTGCAGGGAGGTCGGTTGCACCCGGACATGTTTGAACAACGCCCGATACGCGTTGAGGTCTGTCTGATCGGGTGCGCTGCGCCGGGCAACTTCCAGCTCGCCCGCCAGATCCCGCAAGGTTGCCAGTTCCTGCCGACAGTGTGCACAGGCGGCTAGATGTTCAACCACCGCAGGAGATGCTGCGTTGTCGAACGCCAGGGCGTACAGATCGTCTGTGGCAATATGTTCATTCATGCGCACGCGTCCCTTTGTTTTCTTTTCTACATCGAAGCGTCCTGTTCCCGTTTGCGGATTGGCGAAATGGTCCACTCAGTCGTCATTTATCTATTTAGTGTTCGTAGGGAATTCGTATGATACATACAATTTTTGACACAGAGCGCAAAAGAGCGATAGCCTCTTGGCAAGAGATGGCGCTGTTTCAAAATGGA
>JANWYX010000260.1 GCA_025055055.1 Caldilinea sp.
TAGCATGGCTTACAGTGACGTGCTTTGTGAGCTCTTTTTGGAGACGCCGCTCATGAAGGCCTTCGCCGAACGCTATTATGTTGAGCCGCTGGACGTCGGGCGACGCAACGCGGTCGATGCGCTGTTGCGCGTCTACTACCAGTGGCGCGGCAATCGCAGCAAACTGCCGGACATCGTCATCGTCGATTGGAAGGGTGTGCCGACGACAACCGAGTTTCATCTGTTCGTGCGCTACTTCGCCCGCTACGGCGTCACCGCCACCATCTGTGACCCCGGCGAAATGGAGTTTCGCGGCGGCGTGCTCTACGCCGCTGGTCGACCCGTAGACTATGTCTATAAACGGGTGCTGACCACCGAACTGCTGCAGCGGTATGGGCTAAACCACCCGATCATCGAGGCCCTCAAGGCGGGCGCCATCTGCATGGCGAATCCGTTCACCTGCAAGCTGGTGCATAAAAAGGCCAGCTTCGCCGTGGCCTCGGACGAGCGCAACACCCACCTCTTCACGCCCGCCGAGCGCGAGGCAATTCGTCAGCATATTCCCTGGACGCGCGTAGTGGAGGAGCGCACCACCCTTTCACCGGAGGGAGAGACGATCGACTTGTTGCCGTGGGCGAGCGAGCACAGGGAGCGCCTTGTATTGAAACCGAATGACGAATACGGCGGCAAAGGCGTGCTGATCGGCTGGGAGTGCGAGCAGAGCGAATGGGACGCTGCCTTGAAGGTTGCGCTGGAGGAGCCCGCCATCGTGCAGGCGCGTGCGGCGATCGCATATGAAGATTTCCCGGCGCTCCTGCCTGATGGCTCGCTGGACATCAGCAGCCGACTGGTCGATTCGGATCCCTTCATTTTCAACGGCGACGCAATCGACGGCTGTCTGGTGCGGCTGAGCAAAGTGACGCTGCTCAATGTCACGGCGGGCGGCGGCTCGGTCGTGCCGGCGTTTGTTGTAGACGAGAAAGATTAAAGGGAATAGCAAGCGGTGTGCGCCGGAGCGTTTTAGACCACGAGCTTGGGGCTCCAAAAAGACCTCTGTGCAAAGACGCCGAGGCTCATCGTTCGGCATGTATTGTCTCGGTTGTCTCCGTGTCTCGGCAGTGAAACAGAGCTGACGCAGGCGCGTTGAGGTCAATAGCATTCGATTCAATCTCCAGGTTGCAATCTCCCATCTCTGTTCTCGGAGCCGAACCGTATGTACTACCCTTCCCTGAACATCGGCATTGAAGAAGAATATCAGCTGATCGACCCCGAGTCGCGCGAGTTGCTCGGCTACGCCACCCAGTCGATGTCGCGCGAAAAGATGGTGGTCAACGAACGCACGCCGACCACCGAGCTTGCGACGCTGATCCGAGAAGGCGCAGTCTCGGTGGGCACGCCGGTCTGTGCGGACATCAACGAGGCGCGCGAAAAGCTGCTGCGCGTGCGCGAGCAGATGCTGGAGCTGGGCGCCAGAGGCGGCTTCAAAGTGGCCGGCGCCGGCACCCATCCTTTCAGCCGTTGGGAAGGCCGCGAGGAAATGTTGGCCCAGTTCCGGCAGATGGCCGACGATGCGCAGATGGTGGCGCGGCGCATCCTCGCCTTTGGCCTGCGCGTGCACATCGGCGTGGAAGACCGCGATCTGGCGATCGATGTAATGAACACGATTCGGTATGTTCTCCCGCACATCCTCTGTTTAAGCACGAGCAGCCCTTTTTGGATGGGCCGCAACACCGGCCTAAAAAGCTATCGGTCGGTGCTGGTCGATTCCTTGCCACGCACCGGCATCCCCGGCGCCTTCTCCAGCTATCATGATTATCGCACCTATGTGGACACGCTGCTGCGCACGAACAGCATCCCCGATCCGCGACGCATCCTGTACGACGTCATGCCCCACTATCGCTTCCCGACGCTGGTCTTTCGTATGTGCGACATGATGCCCTCGGTGCGCGATGTGCTGGCGGTCACTGCGCTGATCCAGGCCACCGTGGCCTGGATGGTGGACCTACGTCAGCGCAACCTTTCCTTCCGGCTGTATGAACGCACGCTGATTGCGGAAAACAAGTGGCGCGCCGTGCGCTACGGACTGGACGGCAACCTGATCGATTTTGGCATCGAACAGCAGTTGCCGGCGCGGGCGTTGATTCAAGAGCTGCTCGAACGGGTAGAGCCACTTGCGCGTCGGCTTGGCTCTTGGCACGAACTACAACACTGTTACACAATTCTCGAGCGCGGCAGCGCCGCAGACCAGCAACTCGCCGTCTGGCGCGCAAACGGAGAAGACCTGCACAGGGTGGTGGATTTTCTTGTTGCAGAAACGGAGAAACTGGCATGATCCGGCCGTCACTCACGATTGGCATCGAAGAGGAATATCAGATCGTCGATCCGGAGACGCGCGAGCTGCGTTCGTTCATCACGCAATTTATCGAAGGCGAACGCGTGATCATGGTCGAGCGCGAGATCAAGCCGGAGTTGCATCAGGCCATGGTCGAGATGGGCACGCCGGTCTGTCATACGGTCGAACAGGCGCGCGAGGAGTTGGTCAAGCAGCGACGCTTTATCGTGGATCTAGCGGGCCAGAAAGGGTTGGCCGTCGTGGCAGCGGCGACCCATCCCTTCAGTCGATGGTTACATCAGCCGGTCACACCGTTGCCGCGCTATAAAGGCGTCCTTGAAGAGATGCAGATGCTGGCGCAGCGCCTGCTGATCTTCGGCATGCACGTGCACATCGGCATCGAAGATCGCGCCTTCGCCATCGACACCATGAACGTGGTGCGCTATATGTTGCCGCACGTGCTGGCCTTGAGCACAAGCAGCCCCTTCTGGTCGGGCCGCAAGACCGGGTTGAAGAGCTATCGCTCTGCTGTCTTCGCCGACTTTCCACGCTCCGGCACGGCAGAAATCTGCCGCACCGTCGCCGACTGGGACAACCTGGTCGGCACGCTGGTGCGCACCGGCTGCATCCCGGACGCCAGCAAAATCTGGTGGGATTGCCGCCCGCATCACAAATATCCGACGTTGGAATTTCGCATCTGCGACATTTGCACGCGCATCGATGAGGCGATCGCGATCGCCGGCCTATTTCAGGCGTTGGTGCTCTGGCTCTGGAAGCTGCGGCAGCGCAACATCACCTTTCGCGTCTATCGCACCGAGCTGATCGACGAAAACCGCTGGCGCGCCGCCCGTTACGGCGTCGACGGCAAAATGATCGACTTCGGCAAAACCGAGGAGTTGCCCACGCGCGCGCTCATCCGCGAGCTGCTCGAGCTGATCGGCGAGGAGATCGATGAGTTAGGCATTCGATCGTTTCTCCGGCCGATCGACGACATTTTGATCCACGGCACAAGCGCCGATCGCCAATTGCGTGTTTTCGACGCCGGCGACGGTGATCTCAAGGCCGTCGTCGATCACCTCATCGCCGAAACGAAAGAAGGGTTGTAGAAAAAGCAGATCGTCTTGGGGGGCTCCGTTTGAGATGCACCACAGCGACGCAGAGAGCGTCAAGGCGCCGATCGAAATCGATCTCTGCGGCTCTCCGGAGCATCAATTCGTGCATGAAAGATTAGGACGCTATGAAACTCTATGATGACAAAGCGCTCGCCGAAC
>JANWYX010000354.1 GCA_025055055.1 Caldilinea sp.
GGTAACGCACCAGGTACATCTCTTGTTCGCTTACCGGCTCCAGCGGCTGTACATCCCAGCCGGCGTGTTGAAAGAGTCGGGGCGCCGAGGTCACCAGCCGATGCGCCAGCCAACCAAAGGGCAAGACGACGACGAGCAGAAAGACGAGGGTGCCGATCAACGCGTCGAGCCAGTACCAGGGAAGCGGGCTGAAAAATGCAAAAATATCCACCCACGCCCAGAGAATGAACAGCAAGAGCGGCGACGCCAGCAGCCACATTCCCAACGCTCCCGGCGTTGCTTCGATCAGATCGGCAGGCACTTCGCGGCGTTCAATGTTTGCTGCGCTCACTCATTCACCTTTGTTGGACGTGTTGCGTAGTTCGTTCTCATGCTGCATCGGTCATTACAAACCCGAATCCAGAATACGAAACACGCGTCGCCTTACAAATTTACCTCACTTTGTTCGGATTTCTCGTTATCCCCCTCACCTTTTCCAGATCGCGTTTCCAATCCGGAATCTTGCAGCGATGGCGCCAACGCCAGAGTAGGCCGACCGGATAGCCGGTCATCTTGGCCAGGTCGCCGGTGAGGCGGATCACCGGCACAAGCGCGGCCGCAGCCATCCATTCCATCGGGCCGAGCGAAGCGCCGAGCACGCGCAACCGCTGCCACGGTCGTCGGCAATAGAGGAAGACGCCGGTCAGCAATCCCAGCCAACCGAGTGGGCGGGCGTAGAACCCCCAAAGGGCATGGCCGAGCAAGAGCGGCAGCGCCACAAAATAGGTGGCATAGCGGATGGCGTGACGCTTACGCCAGAGATCGGCCTTGCCATCTCCCCGCGCATAGCGATAGTATTGCGTCCAAAATTGACGCAACGATTCGCGCGGCCGGAAATGCACCAGCGCCTCCGGCGCCCAAACAAAGGCGGTTGGGCGATCAGGCCTTTGTGCGTTGAGAGCGAAGTCGAAGAGCAAATCCTCACAGTAATCCAACCACTCCGGATAGCCGCCCGCGCGCGTCCACGCCTCCTTGGTGAAGGCAACGGAGCGACTGCTGGGTAGAAAGCGATCGGGGTCAATGTCGTCGCGCAGCGGCAGGACGGTGGCGGCCATGGCGATCTGGAAAACGCCCTCTGCGTCCGGCACAAAGAAACCGGCGACCGCCAGCGTCTCCGGATCGTGCGCCCAGGGTTCGACGAGCTTCTCCAACCAGGTCGGCTCCAGGCATACGCCGGCGTCGGTGGCGGCGATGATCGGCCCCTGCGCAGCGGCGATGGCCAGGTTGCGCCCGCGGCTGATGTTGGCGCCGGGCGCTTCAATCACGCGTACGTTGGGTAGGCGGTCCGGACATCGGTTCACGAAGGCGTGTATCGCCTCCACCGTGCCATCGGTGCTGCCGCCGTCGCAGAGGACGACTTCATCGGGACGTCGCGTCTGATCGGCCAGAGACTCGAGCAGACGTTCGATGCTT
Source organism: Caldilinea sp. (assembly GCA_025055055.1). Lineage (GTDB taxonomy): Bacteria > Chloroflexota > Anaerolineae > Caldilineales > Caldilineaceae > Caldilinea. Next base: position 1,453 of record JANWYX010000354.1, read on the forward strand.
TTACGCTCGTTGTAAACGGTGGCAATGACAGATACGTTCATGCGCGCCATTGTGCCCCAGAATCGCTACAATTGGCAATCACAAAACGGCAACAGCGGAAATCTGTGATTTCCCAGGTTGCAAGTTTTTTCATAATATAACCATGAGTGAAACAACAAGCTCTGATCCGATAAGGAAGGAAGCGAATGGGAAAGAAATTGCGCCAGGGCGATCCCTGGATGCCCGGCTATCGATACGCCGCATTGATGCCGCCGCTTGCGTTGAACCTCTTGGTGCGCAACGTGGAACAGTCGGTGCGCTTTTATCAGGAGGTCTTGCTTGCGGAGGTGCACTACTATGACGTCGATTTCGCCGCCTTACGCGTCGGGCCGGCGGAGATAATGTTGCACGCCGACCACACGCACGAGGAGCATCCTTGGCATCCCGAGTTAATTGCAGGGGTGAAGCGCGGTGTCGGTTTGCAGGTGCGTATCTTAGGAATGGACCCGGACGCCGTCGAGCAGCGCGCACGAGCCTACGGCGCCGTGGTGGCTGCGCCGGCCACGGATAAAGGGCACGGTTGGCGTGAAACCTATGTGCGCGATCCGGACGGCTACGAATGGGCGGTCGGAGTGCTGATTCCGCCGGCCAAGGGCCCGCTGCGCCCTACGCTGAATGCAAAGGCGTAAGCGCAACGAGCACAGGATCAGCCCTCTCCACGTTCTGGCTGCGCCGAAGATTCGGCGAAGTGTTCGAAAGGAAGCACGATCTTTATGCCCGCGCGCGTCTACGTCGCGCTTGATCTGGAAACCACCGGCCTGGACGCCGATCAGGACGCCATCATCGAGATCGGCGCGGTCAAGTTTACGACCGAACGCGTGCTCGAACGCTTCGCCACGCTTGTGAATCCTCAACGCCCGATTCCGCCGCGCATCACCCAGATCACCGGCATCCGCAACGAAGACGTGGCGCATGCGCCGACGCTCGACCGCGTCTTGCCGGAGCTGCGCGCCTTCGTCGATGCAGAGGTGTATGCGGTAGTGGCGCACAACACCGGCTTCGACCTCGGTTTTCTGGCGGCGGCCGGCCTGCGCTTCCAGCGCCCCGCCTATGATACGGTGGAGCTGGCGCAAATTCTCATACCGGGCGAGGCCAGCTATAACCTGGGCGAACTGTGCCTGCGGCTTGACATTCCTCTGAGCGACGCCCATCGCGCAACAGGCGACGCCGAAGCGACTGCACAGCTCTTTCGCACGTTGCGCCGGCGCCTGCTGCAGCTGCCGCTGCCCATTCTACACCTGATCGCCGAAAGCAGCGAAGGCAGCGCATGGTCGCTCGCCACGCTGTTCGCCGAGGCAGCGATGGAACTCGGCGCCGGAGAAAACGCACAGAGCGGGCAAGGAGTCATCGCCCTGCCTGCTGCGCCTGCGTTCGACTCCACCGCTGCTGAACGATGTGCTCTTGCGCCGGGGCCCTCGACGGAGGCCGTCGCCATCTCGCCGCACCTGATCGAGCGTATCTTTGCCGAGAACGGCCCGCTGCATCGGCTGCTGGGCGACCGCTTCGAGCATCGCGCCGGTCAGACGGCCATGGCGATGCAGGTCGCCGAAGCCTTCAACCGAGGCGATCATCTGCTGATCGAGGCGGGCACGGGCACCGGCAAGAGCCTCGCCTATCTGTTGCCCGCTGCCCTGTGGGCGATCGCCAACGACACTCGCGTCGTCGTCGCCACGAACACGATCAACCTGCAAGAGCAACTCCTGGAAAAAGACTTGCCGCAGACCGCAGCGCTGTTGGCCGAACTAGGACTGCCGCCGTTGCGCAGCGCCCTGCTCAAGGGGCGCGAACATTATTTGTGCACACGACGCTTCCACGAGTGGCGCACCGGCCATCGTCTCTCGCCCACCGAACTGACGGTGCTGGCGAAGGTGCTTGCGTGGCTGCCTCTGACGCAGACAGGCGACGAGGCGGAACTCACGCTGGCAACTGCAGCCGAGCGCGCCATCTGGAAGCGCATCTGCTCCGACGCAGGCGCATGCAGCCCTGAGCGTTGCAATCGCCCTTCCCACGGCGCGTGGCTGGGCCTGCCCGACGTCGATTTTTACTTGGAGGCGCGGCGTCGCAGCGACTGCGCCCATATCATGGTTGTCAACCATGCGCTGCTGCTCGCCGATCTCGCCGCCGAGAGGCGCATCCTTCCGTCCTACACCCATCTCATCGTAGATGAAACTCATCGGCTCGAGGAGGCAGCGACCGATCAATTCACCTATCGCATCGTGTGGGCGGAGGTGCGTTATGCACTGCAACAGGTGATGCCCGGAGGCGAACTGTTTGAGGCCGTGCATCGGCTGGCGATTGAACGCCGGCACGAGGCTGTGCTTGCGCAGCTCCCTGCAGTCGCAGCCTCGGCGCAGGCCGGCGAGCGACGGTTGCACGAGTTCGTCTCCACACTGGCTGCGTTTGCGCGCATGCACAAACAGGTGCGCAGCGACGTGGGCTATGCACAACGTCTTGCATTGGATGGTCGCGTGCGCAGTCAACCGATGTGGAGCCGAGTCGAGATCGAATGCGACAGCCTGATCCACGTGCTACGCAGGCTGGTCAACGCACTGTCCGCAGTCGCCGACATGCTGGACGCCGCCCAGTGGCGCCAGAGTGAAGGCGCCTATCAACGCTGCGCCGACTGGCGCAACCTCACCGATCTGTTGACCGAGTTGGTCAAGCGGCTTGACGAGTTGGTACTCGCCCCCCGCGGCAGCGAGGGTAACCGGGTCGCCTGGCTTGAAGTGAGTCCAGAGGAGAAAGACGACGTCGTCATCGCCGCCGCGCCGCGCACCGTCAACGACGTCATCGAAAAAGGCATGGTGCATCGCTGCAAAAGCATTGTTTTCACCGGCGCCACGCTGCGCATCGGTGCCAATTTCGCCTATCTGCGCGAGCGCCTGGGGCTATGGGACGTTAAAGTCGCCTCCGTCGACAGCCCTTTCGACTATCGGCGCAGCGTGCTGCTCTATTTGCCCACCGACATGCCGCCGCCCGATGATCTGCGCTATCAGAACATGGTTGAGCAGGCGGTGATGACGGCCGCGATCTCCTGTCGCGGCCGCACGTTGGCGCTTTTCACCAGCCATCAACAGGTGCGCGTCACGGCGGAGGCGATCCGCGCCGCGTTGGAACGGCTGGGGATCGCCGTGCTTCAGCACGGGCAAGGGAGCCGCAGCCGGCTGTTGCGCGAGTTTCGCATGGCCGACCAAGCACTTTTGTTAGGCACGCGTAGCTTCTGGGAAGGCGTCGACCTGCCCGGCGACGAGGTGCGCTGCCTCTTGATCGCGCGGCTGCCCTTCGCCGTGCCCGGCGATCCGATGGTGGCTGCGCGCGGCGCCGATTTTGAAGATCCCTTCAACGACTACATGGTGCCGGACGCCGTGCTGCGCTTTCGTCAGGGCTTTGGTCGGCTGATCCGTCGCGCCGGCGACCGCGGTGTAGTCGTGCTGCTGGACAGCCGCATCTGGCGCAAAGCCTACGGACAGACTTTTCTCGACTCGTTGCCGGAGTGCACGTTGCGCCGCGCGCCGCTCTCGAATCTAGCAGGAGCCATTGAAACGTGGTTCAATCTAACGCATGAGTGATTCGACTGCGCCCGCTCCCACACAAAATTCGCCTGCGCTGCGAAAAACAGCGCCAGGGATGCAACCGCAACGCGGCGACCGGAGCTCCTCGCCTGCAGAAGGACAACAAGACCTGGTCGCAGGTTGGTTGGATGGGCTCTGGCGGACGTTTGTCGAGCCGCGCAGTCTGGCGGTAGTGGGATCGCTGCTGATGCTATTTGCGCTGTTTGGCGTTCTGCTGCCGCAGATGCCCGGCCAGTTGCGCAGCGAAGCGCTCGCCGCCGACCGGTGGCTGACGGCGACTGCGGAAGGTTACGGTGCCTTCGGTGGGGTGTTGCGCAGGCTGGGCGCCTTTGACGTGCTGCACAGCCCATGGTTTTTAGGCCTGCTCTGGATTGCATTCTTTTTGTCGTTGATGCAGATCGCGCATCTGGTCTGGGGGGCATTTTTGTTTCTTCGTGTGTTGAAAACCTTTGAAGACGTCGGAGGTTCCTGCGGTGAAGCGGTGCGGGTCGTCCTACCCGAACGCATTTTTCGCTGGCGAGGGACGGCGTCGACGTCGGCGCCCCTCGTCGTGGAGGCGTGCAAGGCGCAGATGCAACATTGGGCAGAGCGCGTGGAACGGCGCACCGTGCACGCACCCATTTCAGCTTTGCAGGCAGAGGCGTTTGCGTCTTGCGGCGTTACGCTTCCTCGGGAAGTTCAAGAAGAGCGGGCCCTGGGCGTACGCGGACGGCTGGAAAGTGCGCTCCGCCCCTTGCTTCCCGCCGGCATGGCGCTGGCATTAGCTGTGGTAGGATGGCGTAGTCTAACCGGCTCTTCTTTTCTCCCTGCGGCCTTGTTGCCGGGCGAGCGCGCTTCGGACGCCGTGCTGGGTGTCACGGTCGAGTATCGGCTGCTGTTTCCGAAACCCGGCGTAGTGGGCCCGGCGTTGCAGGTGAGCAAAGGGGAAACGCTTCGACTCTTGCCCCTCGCTCCCGGCAGCGTTGAACTGGACGGCGTAGTGGTGGATGTACGACCGGGCGCGCCGGCGCTGCTTGTGCGCACCTTGGATGATGCCCCTTTGCTGGCGCGCCCGGGGCAGTCGTTCGGCGCCAATGAAGTAGGGTTGGGCTTCCTCCACCCGGGCAGCGAACAGGCGCTGGTGATGCCCCGCTACGGCGTGGGCATGCGCATCATCCGCCAGGACGGCGGGATGTCAGACGACGCGTTCCTCGTCGAGGTGTTCCAGGGCGAAGATGAAACGCCGATGCAACGTTTCACAATCGCCGAGAGCGAGGTCGTCGCCATTAAGACAACAGAACAACCGATCCTGCTTGCATTCGTCCCCATTGCTATGTTTCAGGTGCATGCATATACGGCGCCGCCACTCTGGCTGCTGTTCCCTGCGCTGTTGTTGATGCTCGTGGGCGCTTATGGCTTTCGGCGAAGTGCAGCCTTCGTGCTGGTCCAGGCAGGCCCTTGGCCGATCGACCGCAGCATCGTCGTGCTGCAAAGCAATCGGCCGGCGCTCCTGGCTGCGTTGCGGGAACGGCTCGACCAAATCGGCGAAGCCGGAAAAGAGCAGGAGAGCGGGAGAGGGTGAAAGCGGGAGAAGAGAGACGGGGGATGGAGGAGATTCCGGTCAACAAAGACTTTCAAGCCTTTGTCATCGGCGTGGCGGGCGGCACCGGCAGCGGCAAGACGACCGTCAGCCGGCGTATCTGGGAGGCCGTGGGCCGTGAGTGCATCGCCTATATCCAGCATGACAACTATTACAAAGATCAGAGCCATCTTACCGCAGAGCAGCGCGCGTTGACGAACTACGATCACCCGGACAGCCTAGAGACCTCGTTGCTGGTGGAGCATCTGAAGGCGCTGCGCGCGGGGCGGCCGGTCGACATCCCCATCTACGACTTTTCGATTCACAACCGCAGCAAACAGACCCTGCGCGTGGAGCCAGCCAGGGTGATTCTCGTCGAGGGCATCCTGATCTTCGTCGAGCCGACGCTGCGCGAGATGATGGACATGCGCATCTTTGTGGACACCGACGCCGACATTCGTTTCATCCGCCGCCTGCGTCGGGATATGGTGGAGCGCGGCCGCACGCTCGATTCGGTGGTCAAACAGTATCTCTCCACGGTGCGTCCAATGCACATGGAGTTTGTGGAGCCAAGCAAGCGCTACGCCGACATCATCGTGCCGCAAGGAGGTGACAATCGTGTGGCGATGGAGATGATCGTCAGTCGCATTCGAGCGGTGCTGAACGAGTGAGCGACGCCGGATGAGGTTCTCCGTTCTGTACGACATCGGCCCCGCCGTCCATCAAGGGGCCGGGCTGGCGCGCTATGCGGAGCAGCTCGCCGTTCATCTGCGCCGTGAGCACGGCGACGTCGTCGAGCTTCGGTTGTTCTACAATGCGCACAGCGGCCATCGACTCCCGGATTCTTTGCTTGGAGCGCCGGCGCACACTCTGCCATTGGGGCAACTCGCTTGGCGACTAAGTGTGCTCGCCAGTCAGATGGCGCGCCGCCCCTATGTTCCTCTTATGCGGCTTGTAGAAGCCGATTCGATGCTCTATCATGCCACCGAGCACTTGTTGCCGCAGTTGCGCACGCCGACCGTGCTCACCGTCCATGATCTGATCTTCGAGCGCCACCCAGAGCATCATACGCGGCGCAACGTCTGGTTTCTGAAGGTCGGCATGCGTCTTTTCACACAGGCCGCCGACGTCATCATCGCCGTCAGCGACCAGACGCGTCGCGACCTGATGGATCTATATGCGACGCCTGCCGACAAAATTCATGTCGTCTATGAAGGCGTCGATGCTCGTTTTCGACCTGCGAGCGAGGCGGAGGTCATCGACGCGCGCACGCGCTATCGCATTGACCGCCCCTATTTGCTCATGGTCGGCACATTGGAGCCGCGCAAAAATCACGCTGCTGCGCTGCACGCGCTGGCTCGCTTGAAAGCGGAAGGTCACCCACACGTGCTCGTGATCGTCGGCGGCAGCGGCTGGCTCTTTGAGCCGATTCACAGATTGGTTGATGCGCTGGGGCTGCACAGCGATGTGTTGTTCACCGGCTATATTCCTGCCGCCGACCTGCCGCCTCTCTACACCGGCGCCGATTGTGTGCTGCTGCCCAGCCTCTATGAAGGCTTCGGTTTCCCGGCGCTGGAGGCCATGGCGTGCGCGGCGCCGGTCGTCTGTAGCAACGTCAGCAGCCTGCCCGAAGTGGTCGGCGACGCCGCACTGCTCGTCCCGCCAACCGATGTGGATGCGTTGGCTGCAGCGCTCCGCCTGGTGCTTACTCAGCCGGCCCTTGCCAATACCTTGCGCCGCCGCGGTCCCGTCCAGGCCGGTCGTTTTCGCTGGGAGCGCTGCGCAGCAGAGACGGTGGAGGTGTATCGCAGGGCCGCCGCACTTGCGAAACGGCGATGCAATGGAGGGCGGTAGGAGATAGGCGGTTGCACGATGGATCTACATACGCTTTGCTCCCGCGCCCTTCTTCTGACCTCTAACCTCTCTCCTTTGGCCCAATTTGCGACCACACATTACAATAAAACCCATGTCAACGCCGTTGCCGCCAACTTTCGCTTTTTCTCAATCCAGCCTGCAGGCATATGAAGACTGCCCGCGGCGCTTCTGGCTGGCCTATGTCGAACAGCTCCCATGGCCGGCAGTGGAGGCGTCTCCGGTGCAAGAGCATGAGGCGTTGCTGCGCTTGGGTGAGCGCTTCCATCGTCTGATCCAGCGCGCAGAGATCGGTATCGACCCGACGGTGGTGGCCGCCGGCCTGGAGCCGCCGTTGGCAACTTGGTTTGACGCCTACCTGCGTCACCGCCCCGCCGATTTGCCGCAAACGTTTGTCGAAATCGAGCGTGTGCTCTCCGCTGCCATTACAGTGCAACCGGACGCGTCGAGGATGTCCGCCGATGCTCTGGAAAACCACACGCACGGACGGCCTTTCTCCTGGCGCCTCGCCGCCAAATACGATCTCATCGCCGCCGAACCGGGTGGACGCGTTGTGATCATGGATTGGAAAACGGCCAAACGCCGTCCCGATCCCGCCGCGTTGCGCCTACGCTGGCAGAGCATCGTCTATCCTTTTGTGTTGGTCGAGGCGAGCGTTGCGCTGCCATGGGGGCCGGTGCATCCCGAGCAAGTCGAAATGCGCTACTGGTTTACGGCCGCGCCAGGGCAGCCGATTGTGTTTCGCTATGACGCCGCCCAGCACGAGACCAACCGACGACGTCTGGAGCGCGTCCTGGCGCAGATTTTGGCTGGGCGGGAAGAGGCGGACTTCCCCAAAGTGGCGGACACGCCGATCAACCGCAAACGTTTCTGTGCCTTCTGCGTCTACCGCAGCCGCTGCAATCGCGGAGAAAAGGCAGGCGATCTGGAAGAACTCGACGACCCGGAGACCTTCTTCGCCGTCGATCTGGACAAGGCGTTGGAATTTACGCTCGCCGACGTCGAAGAGTTGGCGTTTTAATGGCGACGTCTCTGATCTCTTCTGTGTTCGTTTCTCTCTCTTCTCTGCGACAAACTACGCCCAACGCAAATGATTTTCATACAAATTGGGGGGTTGACATTTATGACGCATTGCGTTATAATCAGAATCGTAACGCACTGCGTTATAAACGTAAAGGCAAAAAGTGAGCGTACGGGATCAATTTGGACGTAAATTGGACGCAAAGACGTAAAAAGGAGTGCCGAGAATGAGCGAGAAAGTGACGATGAGCATTGACCTGCGCAACTTGCAGGAGCAAATCGAGGACAACATCAAGCAGGTGAGGACGCTGAGCCGCAAGGCAATCCTTGCCTACGCAGGGATGTGGGGTCTTGCGTACGACAAGGCGCAGGAGCTGTTGAACGATGGCGCCAAGCTGTTGGAAAAGGCCGAAAAGCGCGGCGAGGAGATCGAGGCCGAGTGGCTCGAGCGCTTGAACAAGATGCAGGAGAAGCCCGAAGTAAAGCGCGTGGTCGACTACGTCGAGGAGCAGGTCGATTCTGTGAGCAAGAACGCCAAATCGATTGTGGCGGAAGTCGAAAAATTCCTGGCCCACCTGCAGCCTGCGGCCGGTCAGGCGCAGGCCACAGCGAAGGACGTGGCGATCGAGGTGAAGGCGGCTGCGATTGAGGCTGTCGTCGAAGGGTACGACGAGATGCCGGCGAAGGACGTGATTGCCATGCTGCCTTCGCTTTCCAAGGAAACGTTGATGAAACTGCGCGAGTATGAAGCCGCTAACAAGAACCGCGTGACCGTCTTGCGCGAAATCGATGCATTGCTTGAAGCCCCTGCAGAAGCGGCGGAAGAGGCAGTCTCCGCCTGATCTGGGTTCTCCTTTCTCCTTCGTGGTGTGTGGGTTGAATTAAGGAAAAGCTCCGGTGAAAACACCGGAGCTTTTCCTTTCCTCTGGTTTTCTCCTCCGGGTAGGCTGGTCTATACTTAGCCAGCAGATTTTTTCCTTTCATTGCTAATTAAGTGAAGGAGCGTATGCAAGCAACCAACACTTCGTTGCGCGTCTCGCAGCGGATCACTTGGAGCATCTTTCTGAACGAGAGCCTGTTCAGTGCAGCGTTTATCGCCACGTTCACGCTGCTTTCGATCAATGCTTCGCTCCTGAGCGGAAGCGACGCCCTGGCCGGTCTTCCGGCGACGTTGGGCCTGATTGGCCGCGCAACGGTGGCTGTGCCGATCGGCTGGCTGATGGATCGCGCCGGCCGTCGCGCAGGGCTGACGCTCGGTTATGCCCTCGGCGCCCTCGGCATGGCGACCGGCGTCCTCGCCGTGCAGAGCGCGTCGTTCGTTTTGCTATGTCTCAGCGCCGCCATGATCGGCGCCAACAATGCAGCCAGCCAGCAGGCGCGCTTTGTCGCCGCTGAAGTCTGGCCTGCGGACAGCCGGGCGCGGGTGATCGGCTTGATCGTGTTCGCAGGAACGATCGGCGCAGTGGGAGGTCCGCTCCTTGTTGGGCCAACCTCGGCGCTGGCGGAAAGATTGGAATATGACGCCAACGCCGGCCCCTATCTCTTTGGCGTTGCGCTGCTGCCCCTTGCCGCCTTGCTTTCCTGGCTCCTGTTGCGACCCGACCCGTTGCAACTCGGCAAACAATTTGACTCGCCTCCAGTGGATGCGCAGGGAAATCCAGTGAAGGCTCGCTCCGTGCGCACAATTTTCGCCCACCCCGTGGTGCAGCTCGCCGTAGCCTCGATGGTGATCGGCCAGCTCGTCATGACTTTGATTATGGTGATTACGCCCGTCTATATGCACCACGCCAACCACAGCAATAGCGAAATTTCGTTCGTGTTCATGGCGCATACGCTCGGCATGTTCGGCTTTGCCTTTTTCACCGGTTGGCTCGTCGGACGCCTGGGCGCGCGACCGGTGATCGCTTTCGGCGCAGCGGTGCTGGTGGCCTCCAGCGCAATGGCGGCTGTAGCCGCCAACATGCCGGCGCTTACGGTGGCGCTCTTTTTGCTGGGGTTGGGCTGGAACTTTTGCTTCGTCGCCGGCTCGGCATTGCTCACCGAAGCCCTGCACCCCATCGAACGCGGTCGCATTCAGGGCGCCAATGACGTGCTGGTGGCGCTGGCGTCGGGCGCGGGCAGCCTTTCGACCGGCGCCATTTTTGCAGGAGGCAGTATGACGGCCGTTGGCGCTGTCGGGCTTGCATTGACGCTGGTCTTTATGGCGCTGGCGGCCTGGTTAAATCAACGTCGTACAGTCCGTACGGTGGGAGTCCGTTGATGGCGGGAATCATCACGCGGTTGCAGGTGCAAAAGAACAACCCACAGCGCGTCAACGTCTTCCTGGACGGCGAATTCGCCTTCGGCGTGACGTTGGACGTTGCTGCCTCGTTGCGCAAGGGACAGCGTCTGAGTGACGCCGAAATCGCCGCCCTGCGCAGCCAGGATGCAGTGGAAAAAGCCTATCAAGCTGCCCTGCGTTTTCTGGCGGCGCGCCCGCGCAGCCGCGCCGATGTCGAACGCTGGGTGGCGGCTAAAGGCCATGCGCCGGAGGCTATTGCATCGGCCCTTGAACGACTCGAGACGCAA
>JANWYX010000392.1 GCA_025055055.1 Caldilinea sp.
TGTCTCTTTGCAACATCAGGAGGTCAGCAGGTTCCTGATTGCTATCCTGCAGTTTTACGTCAGCTACCATGACCTCGGCGCGCTTCACTATGAGCCTTTCCAGATGAAAACAGGGCGTGACCTACCCGGACGCTCGGGTCACCGTGCAGCTTCCCATCTTCAACGAGCGCCATGTGGCCGCACGCGTGATCGACGCATGCGCCCGGCTGGATTATCCACGCCATCTGCTGCAAATTCAGGTGCTCGACGACTCCACCGACGAAACAGCGACCATCGTCGAGCGCTGTGCCACGCGCTGGCGCAAACAGGGCTGCAATATCTCCGTGGTGCGGCGCAGCGATCGCATCGGGTATAAAGCCGGCGCCCTGGCGAACGCATTGCCGCTGGCCACAGGCGATTTCATCGCCATTTTCGATGCAGACTTTCGACCGGAGCCGGATTTCTTGCGCCGGATAATTCCCTATTTCATGGGACCGGGAGGCGAACGGATCGGCTTCGTGCAAAGTCGATGGGGGCATTTGAACCGCAACTATTCACCCTTAACCCAGAGTCAAGCGCTGGCGCTCGATGGGCATTTTGCCGTCGAGCAGGCAGGAAGACAGGCGGCGAATTACTTTCTCGGTTTCAACGGTTCGGCGGGCGTGTGGCGTCGCGCCTGCATCGAGGATCCGCAGAGCGGCGGCTGGCAGGATGACACACTCTGCGAAGATTTGGATCTCAGCTATCGCGCACAGATCGCCGGCTGGCGTCCCTGTTATCTCAACGACGTCGTGGCGCCCGCAGAAATCCCTCCCCAACTGAGCGCTTACAAACGGCAACAATTCCGTTGGGCGAAGGGCAGCATACAGACGTTGCGCAAATTGGGCGTTCGCGTCTGGAAAAGCAAACGCCCGCTGACCGCGCGCCTCTTTGCACTGATTCATTTAGGAAGCTACCTGCTTCATCCTTTGCTTCTGTTGCTCTTGCTCACCGTTCCTCCGCTCCTCCTGCTTCATGGAACGCTCCCTTCGCCGATGCCGGTCATCGGCCTCACCTCCTTCGGCCCACCGCTGCTCTATGCGGTCGGTCAGCATAGGCTCTACGGTGCACAATGGTGGCGCCACTGGCTCTATCTGCCGCTGTTGACGCTGTTAGGAGTGGGCGTCTGCCTCAACAACTCGCTGGCCGTCTGGCAAGGGCTGCGCAGCCAAGGAGGCACCTTTCAGCGCACCCCCAAGTTTCGAGTCGAGCATACGCAGGACTGTTGGCGCAATAGCGATTACGCGCTGCCTCTCGATCGGGTGATGCTGATGGAAATCGGACTGATGTTCTATGCTTTGTGGGCGGCGTGGCTGGTCGCCGATGCCAAGGGGTGGATTGCAGCTTTTTTCATGCTGTTGTATGCGGCCAGCTTCGCCATGATGGCAGGCGTCTCACTGTGGCAGAATCGTCCCTCCTGGCCGCAAACACGGCAACGTCTGCGGCGTTTGTTCCGCACGCTTCGTGCCAAAAAGTCTCTCCCTGCCAAAAAGAGCACACGTAAATCGATGAAAGTTTCCCGTTCGGCGGCCCATTGACGCGGATATGCTTCACACCGCCGCTCCAAACCCAAAAACATTCTTGTTCCCAGAGCTTCTTGTCGAAAATACACATAGCCGGGTACAATGCATATGATCGGCGCCTGTCAGGGCTTCATATTCACGAAGGGTATAAAAAATAGAGGGATGCAGATATGACCAAGCTCTTGGATCGCAACGAGACGCAGGCATACACCTGGAAGGAAAATCCAGATGATATTATCGTCCTTGTCAATCGAACCAACAAAAACTTGATTCTTGACTTGCCTGCAGGACGCTACCGACTAGACGCAGGTCGGCGCATGCGCACCCTACGCTCGATCCTCAAATACCCGCAGATCATGGCGCTCGTTGAAGACGGCAGCTTGGCCATTGAATGACTATATCCTAAACGCGCAGATTTCTCGTGCAACCGAACGACTTCAGGCGATGCATACAGTGCAATAAGGTGCTTATGGCGCCTGAAGATGGAGCACGCACATGGCGCTTCTACTGCTGATCGACGGACATTCCCAGGCCTATCGCGCCTACTTCGGCATCAAAACGCCGTTGTCCACCCGGGCAGGCGAGCCGACCGGCGCAGTCTACGGCTTTACGCGCAAATTGCTGGCTGCGCTGCGCGACTATCGCCCCGATTGCATCATTGTCGCCTTTGACGCAGGAGAAACCTGGCGCCACGCCGAATTCCCACAGTACAAGGCGACGCGTGAGGTGATGCCCGACGACATGCGCACCCAGATGGAGCGCATCGAAAGTCTGCTGCGCGCGTTCAACATCCCAATCGTCACCCATGCCGACTTTGAGGCCGACGATGTTTTGGGCACGCTGGCGCGCAAGGCGGCAGCGCAAGGTCACGACGTCTTGGTGATGACCGGCGATCGCGATATGTTTCAACTGATCGACGAACGAATCAAAATCCTCTACACGTCAGGCGGACCGAATCCGATTACGTCGATCTACGACGTCGAACAGCTTCGGGAGCGTTACGGCCTCACCCCACAACAGTTCATCGACTTCAAGGCGCTGACCGGCGATGCATCCGATAACATTCCCGGCGTGCCCGGCGTCGGCGAAAAGACCGCCATCAAGCTGTTACAACAGTATGGCTCCCTTGAAGGCATTTACGAGCACCTGGACGAGATCGGCGGCCCCAAGCTGCGCCAGGCGCTGGGTGAAGCGCACGAGCAGGTGATGCGCAACCGCCGTCTGGTCACAATCCACACCGATCTCGACATCGACTTTGACCTTGCCCAGTGCGCTGCGCGCACCTACGATCCCGCCGCCGTGTTCGAATTGTTCCATGAACTCGAATTTCGTAGCCTGCTTAAGGAGCTGCCGCTTTCATCGCAAGACCCGACGCAAGGATCCGGCGTCGCAGAGCAATCGTTTGGGCAAATGGCGCTCTTCGGTGCAGCAACGGCCGTAGCGACGCACCCGGCGCTCGACGGGGAACGCAACGTTTTGATCGTACGGGACGAGACAACGCTTGCCGATCTTGTCGCATCGCTGCACACGGCGGAGCGCCTCTCCTTCGACGTCGAGACCACCGCCACCGACGCCATGCAAGCAGCGCTGGTCGGCCTGGGCGTTGCCTGGGCACCGGGAAAGACCGCCTACGTCCCCGTGACGCACACATCTGGAGCGCAGCTCGATTGGGGACACGCAGCGGAAGCGCTCCGCCCCTTTTTCACCGATGTTGCGCTGTCGAAAGTTGCGCATAACGCCAAATACGATCTGATCGTGCTGCAACGCCATGGCATCGACGTCACAGGGGTGCTCGACGATACGCTCCTGATGGCCTGGCTGCTCGACCCCGCCAGCCGTTCGCTCGGCCTCAAGGCGCTGGCGGAGGCGGAGCTGGGCTGGAAGATGACGGAGCTGAGCGAGCTGATCGGCAGTGGGCGCAAGCAGATCACGATCGACCAGATTTCTCCGGAGCTCACGGCGGCCTACTGCGGCGCAGATGTGGACGCCACAATCCGCCTATATGCAATTCTCGAACCGAGACTGCGCGAAGCCGGGCTTGAAGAACTTTATCGCACCATCGAACGGCCGTTGGCGCCCGTCCTCGCCGCCATGGAAATGGCAGGCGTGCTGCTCGACGTTGAATTCCTCGAGCAGATGTCTGCCGAACTCTCAGAACGACTATACGAATTAGAGCAGGCTCTCTACGAAATCGTCGGTCACGAATTCAATCTGCGCAGCACCCAGCAGCTCAGCCGGGTGTTGTTTGAGGAGATGCGCTTCCCTGCCAAAGGGTTGAAAAAAACGGCCTCCGGCCACTACAGCACTGCGGCCGACGCACTCGAAACGTTGGCCGCCCATGGCGACGAACTTTCGCCGACGCAACAGCGCGTCATCGAACTGATCCTGGAGCATCGCCAGCTCGAAAAGTTGCGCAGCACCTACGTCGACGCCCTCCCGGCGCTGGTCAACCCACAGACGGGCCGCGTCCACACCAGCTTTAGCCAGACCGGTGCCGTCACCGGCCGGCTCAGCAGCAGCAACCCCAACCTGCAGAACATTCCGATCCGCACGGAGATCGGCCGTCAGATCCGTCGCGCCATCGTTGCGCCACCCAACTGGCAGCTGATCTCGGCGGATTACAGCCAGGTGGAGCTGCGCGTGCTGGCGCACATGGCCAATGAGCCGCTACTGATCGAGGCGTTTCGGGCGGACCAGGACATCCACGCCGTCACTGCCTCCAAACTGTTCGGCGTTCCCGTCGAAGCGGTCACGCGCGAGCAAAGGAGCCTCGGCAAGACGATCAACTTCGCCACCATCTATGGCGTCAGCGAGTTCGGCCTCAGCAGCCGCACCGAACTGACGCGCGAACAGGCGCGCCGGTTTCTCGACCAATACTTCCAAACGTATCCCCGTATCCGCGCTTTCCTCGATCGCATCCTAGAGGAAGCGCGCGAAAAAGGATATGTACAGACGCTGCTGGGACGCAAACGCTTTTTCCCAGAACTCAAGAGCGGACGACTTCCCTCGAGTCAGCGTGCCGCCGTAGAACGCGCCGCCATCAACGCACCGATCCAGGGCACGGCCGCCGACATCATGAAGATCGCCATGATTCGACTATACGAACAGCTGAAAGACGCCGGCTATCGCTCGCGTTTGCTGTTGCAAGTGCACGATGAACTCGTGCTGGAAGCGCCGCCCGAAGAACTGCAAGACGCCGTGCGCCTTGTGCGCGAGACGATGTCCAACGCCTATCCACTGGTCGTCCCGCTTAAAGTGGATGTAGAAGTCGGCCCTAACTGGAGAGACATGGTCAAAGTCTGACCGGCGGATTCAACAGCGGATGTCACCTTTCATGAAGCCTGTTGAAAGGTGGGTGAGCCGAACAACATTTCGATATCGATCGATCCGTATAGAACTGCAAATTGCTTTATGATACGAGAACAAATTCAACAATTGCTTCAACAAGCGATCACCGCAGCCCAAGCGGGCGGCCAATTGCCGGCCTTGGAGTCGCTCTCCGTTGAAGTGTTGCGTCCCAAACAGGCCGATCATGGCGATTACAGCACAAACGTTGCCATGCTGGCCGCAGCGGCGCTGCGCAAGGCAGGCGTCGCCGGTGCCCCACGCGCCATTGCCCAAAGCATTGTTGAGCACCTCCCCACCGACGGCATGATCGGTCGCGTCGAGATTGCCGGCCCCGGTTTTATCAACCTCCATCTCTCAGAACGCTGGCTGCAAGAACAAGTCAACACCATCGTGGAAGCCGGCGAGGCGTTTGGCAATCTCGACCGCGGCCGCGGAGAGCGCTGGCAGGTCGAATTCGTCAGCGCCAACCCCACCGGACCGATCCACTACGGCGGCGCCCGCAACGGCGCGCTGGGCGACTCGCTCGCCAACGTGCTGGCGGCGGCGGGCTACCGAGTCCAGCGCGAATATTACGTCAACGACGCCGGCAATCAGTTCAACATCTTCGCCGCCACCCTCTATGCGCGCTACGCCCAGCTCCTCGGCCGTGATGAGCCGACACCGGAGGATGGCTACGCGGGCGAATACATGTTTGACTATGCGCAAATCCTGATCGCACAGTACGGCGATCGCTTCCTACACATGCCCAAAGCCGAAGCGATCGAGCAGCTGAAGCCGATCGGCGAAGAGATCGTGCTGGCCGCCCTGCAAGACGAGTTGGGCAAGCTCGGCATCCGCTACGACTGCTGGTTTCGTGAGCAATCCCTCTACGACAGCGGCCTCGTCTACGAGGTGATCGAGAAGCTCCGCGCTCAGGGCGATGTCGTCGAGCGCGACGGCGCCACCTGGTTCCTCGCCAGCAAATACCCGAACGTCGACAAGGACATGGTGCTGATCCGCTCCAACGGCATGCCGACCTATTTCGCCTCCGA
>JANWYX010000421.1 GCA_025055055.1 Caldilinea sp.
CTCAACGACGGCGAGCACACCGAGTACATCGACAGCCTGTTGGAAGACCTCCAGCAGCGCGGGTTGATTCTCGAGGTGGATGGCCGCTATGTGTTGCCCGGCCACAGCTCGATCCCCTTCGCCGACGAACCGGCGCTGCAGCCGATCATCTACGACATCGAAAATGTCCAGCTTCCCGATAACATGCCGCGGGGCATCGAAAAGGCGCGTTCTCTGGCAAAGACGGCGATGCTGCAACGCTCCCAAGATTTCGCTGCTTCGGCGCGCAGCTATCTGATGGCCTGTCGCCTGCAATGGGATGCCGTGGAGGCGGGCGAACCCGGCGCAACCCTTGAAGATCTGCGCTGGTATATGGCCTCCTACGCCTCGGTGCGGGCGGGCGAGCTTTCGCAGATTCATCGCGATTACGCCCATTCGCGGCCTTACTATCTAGCCTTCTTCTTCCTGGTGCAGGAGGACGATCCTCTGTGGAGCCGAATGCGCGGCCTCATCAATCCAATGCTCTCCTACTACTGGGTCAACGCCTGGCGAGAATTGGGACTGAATGCCGGCAATCCATCATTGAGCGCCACCACGCCTGCGGAGATCGCCGTGCGCGCCGCCACCCACGAAGCGCCCGAACTCTGCAGCCTCTGGTATTCCATGAGCACTGCGCTCGCCGAGGTCAATCCCGGCCTCGTGCGCCGCGTTGCCAGCCAAATTCGTCTTAACCGCGGCGATTCGCCGATCTATGCGCAGGTGGCAGACACCCTTGAGCAGATGCTAATGCAATGAGGGAGGAGCTTTGTGAGCGGGAAACCGCCCGGGCTTCCCGCTTCCTCGCCACCTTCGGTTGTAATGACGGCGTGCAATAAAGATAACGATGGCGGCGGCCGCCTTCTATTCGCCCTCATCGACGCCGCCGGTGGGCATCTGAATATCGACCACCGTCCCCTGTTCGTCGATGATGATTTTAAATCCTAACATGCCAAGCCATTGACGCGCCTCCTCGGGGATCGGCTGCCCGACGGCCTCTTCTATGTGTTCAATGGTAGATTCGACCGCCGCCTTGGTGAACAGATCGTCGCGTCCGATCATTTCCAGGATGGCGCCGACCGCAAGGTCACGGTTGCCTTCGACCTGTTGCCGCATGAAACGCAGCACCTGCCGATCGACGACTTCGGCGTCGATGTGCCGCTTGAAATCGTCTTCATAGATCACATAGCAGGCATTCTCGCCAACATGCGTCACTTCGGCGACGCGGCCGGTTTGATCAAAGACCAGTCCTGCAAACATTGCGGTGCGCGCCATTTCGCTCGCTCCTGGCGGTCAGATCCGCAGTTTCTCAAAAAGAAAGGCGAAGCTGCGTCGAATGCTTGCAAGTGGGTCGCTCGGTTGATCGTGCTCCACGACAATCCACTCGGTCTGCGCCGCTTCAATAGCGGGCAGGATAATCTCCCAATCGAGCCGACCGCTGCCGACGTCGGCCAGACCGCGCTCCGCTTCGTTGTCGCCCAGATCCTTGGCGTGTACCCGCGGCACGCGGCCGCTGTACTGCCGCAGCATGGATGCAGCATCCTGCCCTCCTGCCACGATCCAGGCTACATCCGGCTCGAAGCCGAGATAGTCCGGCGAGGCCGCCTCCAGCAGCCAGGCGATGGCGGGCTTTCCGTCGATGATGACCATCTCAAAGTCATGATTGTGATAAAGCAAACGCAGGTTCGCCGTGCGCAGGCGACGCCCTAGACGCTCCAGGCGCTTCCCCAGCGCCTTCCACCCCTCCGCAGATTTGGAGCGTTCGGATTCGGCGATCCAGGGCACAACGAGCGTGTCGTTGCCGATAGTTTTGTGAAAACGGACAACGTCGGGCAGGTCATTTTCCAGCGCCTGAAGCGGCACGTGCGCAGAGACCGCTTTGAGGTTGTGTTTTTCGAGCAGGGTGCGCAGTGAACCGGCATCCAGGCCGAGGTTGCCCGCCAGCTCAACGCCGGCATAGCCCGCCGCCGCCACCTCGCCGAGCAGCGCGTCGGCGTCGAGCGAGAGGTGGCGCAGCGTATACAGCTGCACTGCGAGAGGAATTCGCGTCGTTTGTGTCTGTGGGTTTGTCAAGCTGTTGTTCGTCATGGCTTGTTTTCTTCCTGATAGATTGGGTTCTGACAAAAGATTTGAAGTCATTGTACCATGGAAGTGGCGAGCCAGAACAGCCCCAGGAGGAACGGTAGGCAAGACAGGCGGTTTGACAGATGCCTGCGTGCGCAGATAATCTAGGACGTCATGAGCGACAGAGGAATCATTCAGAATCTTCAGGAGCGACGCCGGATAGAAGCCGCCATTCGGACGTTGGGCGACACGACGACGGAGGCGGAGCTGATCGCCATGGCGCGAGAGCTGATCGAACGCTTTCCGGCCGAAGGGCTGGTCGGCGCCGTGCTGCGTCATCTCGGCGAGGCCAACAGTCAACTGCGCGGTGGTCTAGGTCATCTCTGTGCGTTGCTGCCTCCGGAGATGATTGCGCCAAGGCTGCGCGAGGTGGTGGGCAATCGTCAAAAGGCGCCTCTCGAACGCATCAGCGCGCAGCTCATTTTGGAGCGTTATCTAGGGGAAACGGTTTCGCCTGCGCTGATCGGCGATCTGGCCGGCAACAACGATATCGCCATGCAGAGCCTGCAGGAGGCGATCGTGGAGGGACGCGCCAACCGCCACATCTTGCTGGAGTATGTTACGCAAATGCAAGAGCACGGCGTCGACGTCGCCTTTATGGTGCTTGATTTGCTCGACCGGGTGGCGCCCGCAGATCGCGTCGAGTTGCTGCGCCTGATCGCTCAAGATCGGCGCAGCTCGGTCGCGCGTGCAGCGCTGGAGCGATTGTCGGCGCTGGCGGCGCTCGACTCCACCCCCCAGGCTCTGCGCGCCCTTCACACTTTGGCCTTCACCTTGCCTCCGA
>JANWYX010000463.1 GCA_025055055.1 Caldilinea sp.
GCGGAGGAGCGTCGCAACCTGTATCTGCGCCGTGGGCCGGTATTCTGGATCAGCTCGATAACCGTGATGAACTGCTCCACGACGCCATCGACGCCATTCGCGGCATGCGCACGTGCAGCGCAAGCATGCTCCAGCGCAAGCTGAATATCGGCTATCCGAAGGCCGCGCGGCTGATGGAAGAAATGGAAAAGCTCGGCGTTGTCGGCCCCGACTTGGGCGCAGGCCGCGGCCGTGAGGTGTTGTTAAAAGAAGAAGACGATGACGCAAACGATGCATGAAGGTGGGTAAGGCGGCGCACAAAGGGTTGAGATGTTGGCGTGAAACCCATGCGTATTTGCTTCTCGGCATCTTGGCGATGATGGGCAAAATGCAATCGACCTCTCGAGGAAAATCCGGAGACGATCCTTGCAACGCATTCTGACTGCAGAACAAGACCAGATTTTACGACGCGAGCGCAGCGTGTTGGAGGACCTGCGCGTGCTGCTCGTGCGGCTGGGAGCCACGGACGACGATGTACAGCTGCTCAAGCGCTCGCGTGAGCAGCTCGACGAACTCTTTCTGTTGGTGATCGTGGGGGAATTCAATGCCGGCAAGACGGCGTTTCTCAACGCGCTGTTGGGCGAGCGGCTGCTCCCCGAAGGTGTGCTGCCCACCACCAGTCAGATTCAGGTGCTACGCTACGGTGAGCGCAAGGGTGAAGATGTAAGGGGCGACGAGACGGTTGTGATCCACCTGCCGGTCGACTGGCTGCAGGAGATCAACCTGGTGGACACGCCGGGCACCAACGCCGTCATCCAACGTCACCAGGAGATCACCGAGCACTTCATTCCGCGCAGCGACCTGGTGCTCTTTGTCACCAGCGCCGAACGGCCTTTCAGCGAAAGCGAGCGGCTGTTGCTGCAGCGTATTCGTGAGTGGGGAAAGAAAATTGTGCTCATCATCAACAAGATCGACCTGATCGAGCGAGAGGAGGAGCTTAATCAGATCGTCGACTTCGTAGCGCGCAACAGCGTCGAACTATTGGGCGCCGGCCCACGCATCTTTCCCATCAGCGCGCGGCTGGCCCTCAACGCCAAGGAACAGGCGCGCCAAAATGGACAAAGGCTTGAAGACAACGACCTTTGGCGACGCAGCCGCTTCGGAGCACTCGAGCAGTACATCCGCTCCACGCTCGACGCGGGCGAGCGCCTGCGCCTCAAGCTGGAGAATCCACTTGGCGTCGCCGAGCGCCTCTGCAGCCAATATCGGGGAGTCATCGAAAATCGCCGCGCCGTGCTCAAGGATGACTTTGCCGCCCTCGACCGCATTGAAGCGCAACTGGAAGCGCACGAGGCCGACATGCGCCGCGACTTCAAGTATCACCTCAGTCACGTCGACAATGTGCTGTACGCCATGGCCGAGCGCGGAGATCGCTTCTTCGATGAGACCCTCCGCATCGGCCGTGTCTTCGACCTCATCAACGGCGAAAAAGTGCGCGCAGAGTTCGAGCGCATCGTCGTGGCGGACACCTCGCGCGCGGTCGAGCAACAGGTGAGCGACCTGATCGATTGGATGGTGGATCGCGATTACCGACAGTGGCGCGACGTGATGGAGTACCTTCACGAGCGCGCAACGCACCACGCCGATCAGATCGTGGGGAAGGTGGGCGGCAGCTTCGAGATGAACCGCCAGAACCTGCTAGCCAACGTCGGTCGTGAGGCTCAGCGCATCGTCGATTCTTACGACCCGCAGACCGAATCGCTCAAACTGGCGCAGCAGGTACAGAGCGCGCTGGTACAGACCGCCGCTGTCGAGGCCAGCGCGCTGGGCCTGGGCGCCATCCTGGTGACGCTGCTCCATACCACGCTGCTGGACGTGACCGGCCTACTCGGCGCCGGCGCGTTGGCCGCGCTGGGCTTTTACGTGCTCCCATATCGTCGCAATCGGCTGAAACAGGAGCTGCGCAGCGCCATCAACGACTTACGCAACCGGTTGAATGAGACATTGACACGCCAGTTCGAGCGCGAGCTAACCGACGGCCTCCGGCGCATGCGCGAGGCGATCGCTCCTTACACGCGCTTTGTGCGCGTCGAACGGGAAAAGCTTGAACGCACCGGCGATGAACTGGAACGACTGCGCCGTGACCTTGCCGAGCTGCGCAAGGCGACGGCGAAGGCGCTGTGATGAGAAGAGATTCAACGCCAAGGTGCAAAGACAACCAGAAAGCAAACATTTGTGCACAATCCATGAAGTTTGCATTGTTTGTGGAGTCACTAGGGCACAATGCCCACGCAGAAATAGACGCTGACCATGACGGAACTCATTACCTTGATGCCGCTCGATCCGGCGCTGCACGCCGAAGCGTTGCAGGCGGTCTACGCCGTGACCCCCGGCTACTGGCGGCTCTACAAACTGAATGGTCCGCCTCCCGACCACGCCAGGCAGGAACTGGCCGCAGCCCAGGAGACACCGGGACGGTCATTGCTCGGCATTCTGCGACGCATCGACCGCAATGATCCCTCGGCGGGCGCAGAGCTGATCGGCGCCCTCGATCTGCGGCTCCACTGGCCGGAGGATGGAATTGCCTATATCGGCTCGCTGATCGTGGCGGGGCCTCTGCAGCGCCAGGGCATCGGCAGCCAGGCGTGGGCGCTGCTCAAGCCGTGGTTGGCGGCCTCAGCGGGCATCTGCACCGTGCGCGTCGGCGTCGAGCAATTTAACATCCCCTGCCTTAAATTCTGGGAGGCGCAAGGTTTTGCCCTCACCGGCGAGAGCAGCCGCGTGCGCGTCGGCGACCGCTTCGTGCGTGTGCTTTACATGACGCTCTCGATCGCACCCGAATAGACAAACCCCCACATATTGTCCAATCTTTGCAAAACTTATATCTAATTTTGTAAGCGCACGTACTGCATGCCGGCGGAAGCTGCGTCATACTTCACGTTCATGAAACGCCGGCACAAAGTGCTGCTTGCTGTTGCAGGATCGCTCATGTTGCTTATAGTCTGCGGACCGTTCCTGATACCCGTTCCGCCGCTTGTAGGGCTGCAAGAGGCCAAAGCGCTGGCAGAGCCCGACAGTCGGTTCATACGCGTGCCGCTCGGCGGCGATGACCTGGAGGTGCATTACAAAGAAATGGGAACGGGTGAACCGGCGCTGCTTTTGCTTCACGGCTTTGGCGCCAGCGTTTTTTCCTGGCGCGAGGTGATGGCCCCGCTGACCGCCGCCCATCGCGTGATCGCCTTTGACCGTCCTGCCTTTGGCTTGACCGAGCGGCCGATGCGCAACGAGTGGGGGACGCCCGCAGACTGGGCGCGCGGGCTGCCCTACAGCGCAGAGGCGCAGGCAGAGCTCACCATAAACTTGATGGATGCACTAGGTGTGGACAAGGCGGTGCTGGTGGGCAATTCGGCTGGCGGCGCCATTGCCATCCTCACGGCACTGAAATATCCGGAGCGCGTGCAGGCCTTGGTGCTGATTAGCCCGGCGGTGTACAGCGGCGGACCGAATGCACTAATGCAGTGGTTGCTGCACACACCGCAGATGCAGCACATTGGGCCACTCATCGCCCGGCGCATTCAAGATTGGGGCATGGACTTCGCCCGCGCCGCCTGGCATGACCCGGGACGCATCACCGACGAGATTTGGAAGGGCTACACGGCCCCGTTGCAAATCCAAAACTGGGACCGAGCACTCTGGGAGCTGACGCGCGCCGGCCGGGCGAACAACCTGCCCGCCCAACTCGACCGCCTGACGCTGCCGGTGCTGGTGATCACAGGAGACGATGACCGCATCGTGCCGACAGAGCAAAGCATACGCCTGGCGCAAGCGCTGCCGCACGCCGGCCTGGCGGTTATCTCGGCGTGCGGCCATGTGGCGCACGAAGAATGCCCGGAAGCCACGCTAAGGGCCATCAAGCAGTTTCTGGCTTCCCTGAATTAATTATCTCCGCTTGCCACAGCCAGAGGAAACATCAGGCGCTTTCTCGGAAAGATGCGCCTCCCTGACTCTGCGCAGGGGAGCGGCAATCGCAAAGGAAAGAAATTGTGACGAGTTCATCGGATCGCATTTTTATCAAGGATCTGTTGGTGCGCGGGATCGTCGGCATCAAACCCGATGAGCGCGCCAACCGCCAGGACATCTTGATCAATGTCATCTTGTGGGCGGACACGCGCGCAGCGGGCCTCAGCGACGCTATCGAAGACGCTGTCAACTATCGCACGGCGGCCAAAGCCATAATCGCCCATGTCGAATCGGCTGCGCCGCAGCTCGTTGAAAAATTGGCCGCCGACCTGGTGCGCGTCTGCTTCGAGACCGACCCGCGCATCGAAGCGGTCGAGCTGACCGTCGAGAAGCCGGGCGCCGTGCGCTTTGCTCGCTCCGTGGGGCTGACGCTCTATCGGACGCGCGCAGAAGCGATGGGCGCTGAATCCTCGAAGGAGTGATGAGCATGGAGGTTTTGATCACCTTAGGCAGCAACATCGATCGCGAGCACAACATTCAACGCGCGCTGGCCGAGCTGGAGCGTCATCCGCGACTGCGCGTGCTTGCCGTCAGCCCGGTCTACGTTACGCCCGCGCTCGGCGCCGACGGGCGGCCGTCCGGACAGCCCGACTTCGCCAATGCCGCAGTTCGCGCCGAAACCAACATGGAGCCGGCAGAGCTGCGTCAGGCGCTGCGCGCCATCGAGTCCGCCATGGGGCGCGTGCGCACAGAAGACAAGTTCGCGCCACGGCCCATCGACCTGGACCTGGCGTTTTACGGCCGGGAAGTTATCGAAACGGCGAGCAGATCGTTGCCCGACCCGGACGTGTTACGCTTCGCCCATGTCGCCGTCCCGCTCGCCGACATTGCAGGCGAATGGGTGCACCCCCAGACGGGCCGGACGCTGGCCGAAATTGCAGCCGCCTTCGCAGACAAAATATGGAAACAACCTAATGAACGATAAAAATCCGTCTCAATCGAGCAAGTTTTCGCCCGACAACGTCACTTTGAACGGAGGTTCTATGAATATTCGCAATTCTAACGGTTTCAGCGGCAACCGATTGAGCAGCGGCAGATTCAGCGGCAACGGTCATCATGGCCATCATATCGCCGTGCATCACGGCAATGGAACGCACGCAGTCGGCGCACCTACGCAACAGCCTCTCTCTCCGCGCCGCTTTTACGACGCCGACTTTGTTGTGACGGAAGCCTATCGCGCTTCGTTGCCGGACCTGCAGAATGGCCCCGCCTCGTTGATCCAGGGCAGCGCTGTGGCGATCCAGCAGGTGGGCATCCATAATTTTCGGCTGCCGCTGCGCTACGCCGCCCGAGACGGTCGACCGTTGACGCTGGAGACCTCGGTGACCGGCACAGTCTCGCTGGAAGCGCACAAGAAGGGCATCAACATGTCGCGCGTAATGCGCACCTTTTACGAGTATAAAGATGAAATCTTCGACCTCGACCTGCTCGAGGCGATCCTGCAGGACTATCGCCGCTCGTTGGGCAGCCTGGAGGCGTATCTCATCTTACGCTTCAACTACCCGATGCTCAACGAGTCGCTGCGCTCCGGCCTGCTCGGCTATCAGTACTATCAGGTGGCGCTTGAAGCGCGCATGGATCGCTATGGCGCCGTGCGCAAATTGATCCATTTCGATTTCGTATACGCTTCGACATGCCCGTGCAGCTACGAGCTCTCGCAACACGCCATCCTGGAGCGGGGGATCGCCGCCGTGCCACACAGCCAGCGCTCGGTGGCGCGCGTCAGCGTGGAACTCAACGACTTCCTGTGGATCGAAGACTTACGCGATCTGTGCCTGGAGGCGCTAAAAACCGAAACGCAGGTGATGGTCAAACGCGAGGACGAGCAAGCCTTCGCCGAGCTGAACGCGGCCTATCTAAAGTTCGTCGAAGACGCCGTGCGCCTGCTTCACGAAAAGCTCGACCCTGACCCGCGCATTCGGGACTTCAAAATTGTGGCATCGCATCAGGAGTCACTGCATAGCCATGACGCTGTGAGCGTGCTGGTCAAGGGCGTGCCCGGCGGTTTCACGCCGGAAGTCGATCCGAGCGTCTTTGCAACGTTGATTCACCGCTGAAAGTGCGTGGCTGCGCAGAAAGGGTGGAGCATGTCCACAGCATTGATTTTCGGCGCTAGCGGCGGCATCGGTCGCGCACTGGCGCAGCAGTTGCGAGCAAAAGGATGGACGGTGGGCGCCGTGAGCCGCCATCCCCACGACCTGGCGGAGCTCACCGAATTCCGCTATGAGGCAGACGTCGCCGACGAGTTTGCAGTGCAGCGCGCTATCTACTCCGCCGCACAAGAGCTGGCTGCCATCGACCTCTGGGTATATGCAGTCGGCGACATCCTCTCTAGCCCGGTGGCGGAGATGAAGCCAGAAGCGTGGAAGCGCATTTTGGACGCCAACCTGACCGGCGCTTATCTGGCGACTCACTACAGCTTGCCTTTGCTGGCCGAACAGGCGCATTTACTCTATATCGGCGCCTACGGTGAGAAACTGCGGCTGCCCGGCCTCTCCGCCTACGCCGCCGCTAAAGCCGGGTTGGAAGCGTTTGTGACCACGCTGGCCAAAGAGCAACGCAAACTGCGCGTCACCGTCGTGCGGCCCGGCGCAGTGGACACGCCGCTGTGGAACAAAACGCCCATGCGCCTGCCGCGCAATGCACTGACGCCGGAAGCGCTGGCGGAGCAAATTCTTCACGCCCACGAAAGCGGTGCTTCCGGCGTGTTGGATTTTTAGGCTCAACCTGTCTGCGTCAGCGCCTGCGCCACCTTCTCCAACTTGCTGCGCGCTTCCTCCGCCACCGGCTGCAGCGCCGGATTGTCGAGGAAGGCAACCATTGTTAACGGATCGGTCAGCATCACGACCGCGCCGCCTGCATCGTCTTCGTACACGATTACGTTGCAGGGCAGCAGCAGACCGATTTCCGGCGCAGTTGTCAGCGCCCGATGCGCCAACGGCGGATTGCACGCCCCTAGAATCTTGTACTTTTTGAAATCGACGTTTAACTTTTGCTTGAGGGTAGCTTTGACGTCGATCTCGGTCAAAACGCCAAAACCCTGCTCCTTAAGCGCAGCCGTCACCCGTTCAATTGCCTCCTCGTAGGAGGTGTTGAGGCGCACCTGAATGCCGAGTTGCGTCGCCGTCGTCATGAGCGAATTCTCCTTTGGCTCGATTCATCGGCAGAGGCGCAGAGCAGACAGAAACCTTACAACGGGAATGTGCTATGTTCTCTGCATCTCTGCGGTGAATTTTGCAAAAAGCCCTACTTCGATCGTCGTCGAGTATCGCGCAGCTTTTGGTTCAGGCGCGCCATCGAATTGCTTATGTTAGGCATAACCTTTCTCTAATGATGAATGCCTTTCCTCTCCTTTTCGCCTGTCGCTCTTCAGATTGACTGCTGAGCGCAAAATGCTTTATCGACTTTAACAAAATTTACGGCTGCCTGCATAGGTTCGGCTTCCAACCGGATGCTCTAGGTGAAAGCGCACGGTTGCGCCACAGGCGATACCTACCCGAGCGGACGTCCGACGCAGCGTCCGCGAGATCAGCGGATGCATTTGTTAATTTTCATGAGATTGTTCTGAAAATCGCAACATTTTCGCCGGCATCATGATTTCCCGAAAGATATCGTAAAGATGTCGCAACGGTATTGTGGCGACAAGTTAAAGATTCTTACTGCCCGTACACATGCGTGTAACGATAGTGCAGCTTAGCCACCAACTCGTCGGGGATCGGCTCCGGCTTGCCGATCTGCAAGGCCAGCCAGACGGTCGCCGCCACGTCTTCGACCATGACGGCGGCCTTAAGTGCGGCCTGCGCCGTCGGCCCCACGGTGAAGACGCCGTGGTTTTTCAGAAGCACCGCCGGCGAGGAGCCGATCGACTCGACCACCACCTTACCGATCTCCTCGCCGCCGATGAGCGCAAAGCCGCCGCACGGGATCGGCCCGCCGAACTCGTCGGCCTGCGCCGTTAGATAGACGGGAATCGACATGCCGCAGGCGGCGAAGGCGGTAGCATAGCGAGAGTGGGTATGCACAACGCCGTTGACATCTGGCCGGTGGCGGTAGATGTATAGATGGCTTGCCGTATCCGAAGAGGGTTTCAGATTGCCCTCGACGACGTCGCCTTCGAGATCGACGACCACCATGTGCTCGGGCCGCAGCTCCTCGTAGCGCACGCCCGAAGGCTTGATCACCACCAGGCCGGACTCCGGATCGCGCGCGCTGATGTTACCGCTCGTCCAGGTCACCAGGTGTTGTTTGGGAAGCTCCAGATGGAGCCGGTGTAGTTCTTCTTTCAGCGCTTCTAACATGACTCACTCCTCGAAGAAATCAAACCACAAAGCAAGTCGCAACATCACGCCGGAGGCAATCACCTACGTAGGTTCGGTCGCCGGCCGGACGCTCTGCGTGGATATATTGCCAAGACTTCGCACCTTGCCGAACGCTATGCCTCCAAGATCGCCGGCCGCGCGATGGTCCGCCCGTTGACGGAAACTTCCTGCATCGGCCAGCCTTCGATGACAGTGAGCACCTCGACGCCGTTTTCGGTCACCAAAATTGTGTCCTCCGACTTGACACCGGCGATCGAGGGGTTCCAGGCGTAGACCTGACCTGCCGTCACCACCTGTGGAGCGCTCGGCGTGGCGATCAGCTCGCGCGGCTCATAGGCTGCAGGGCCGCCTTGATGGTGATATTGCCACTCATCGGTGAAGCCGGTGGCGGCGTAGGCTGCCAGCCCATCGGCGAAGACGTCGCCCAACGCACGTCCGGGCTGCGTGGCGAGAATAAAGGCGGCGTCGATTTGAGCCACGGCGTCCGCCTTGACGCGCAGCGAATCCGGCAGCTTACCGAAGCGCACAAGCCGCGTGATCGAACAGACCAAGCCGTCGCGGCGACCGCAGAGGACGAGCATGGCGTAGTCGTTGAGGCGTTTGTCGGTCGGCAGCGGGTGGCGGAACTTGAAGATGCGCTCATCGGTGGCGATCAGGTTAACGATGGCCTGCGCCCCGCGGCGCTCGGTCTCGTAGGCGAGCTGCGCTGCGATCTCGTACTCGCTCATGCCCGGCGCGATCGAGCGAATGGCGGCGTTCATCGCCTCGGCACAGATCCTGCCCAACGCCCGGAAGCGCTCATGCTCTTCCGGCAGCAGCAGCGAACGTTGCCATGCGATGGCGTCGGACAGGTCGACGGCGCCGCTCATAGCAAAATCCGCACCGACGCGCTTGCCACCCGTAAGCCGCGCCACCGTGTCGTCGGCCTTCCACCAGGGCGTCACGCGCAGCTGCCAGCCCGCTGCCGCCAGCCCTTCTTCTTGATCCAGCCGCGGGGCCTC
>JANWYX010000465.1 GCA_025055055.1 Caldilinea sp.
GGCGTAGTGCTCAACTACGTGGTCTCGGTCGACTATATTCGACGCGCCGTGGCGCTGGTGGAGCAGGGCGCAGCTAGAGCAGGCAAGACGCTCGACCAGGTCGATCGTCCGGAGCTGCTTGTGTGTTCGCTCAGCGACGAAGACCCCGCCGCCGCCATGTTCGAGGGCAAAAAGCTGGTCGCCTATTACCTCGCCACCGAGCCGCACATCATGAAGGCAAGCGGCGTGCCCGAAGATTTGATTCAGCGCGTGCAGTCGGTCATGGGCTGGCCGGCCACCGAAGCGGAATATCTGGCTGCCGCCAAAGTGATCCCGGACGATGTGGTGCGCAGCCTGATGGCCGTGGGCACCGGCGACGAGTGCGTAGCCAAAGTGCAGGAGTATATCGACGCCGGCGTCACCTGCCCGATCCTCTATCCGATGATGGACGACATCAAGCCCGTAGTGGATGCGTTCGCCGAGGCGTATTCGTTATGACCAGACACAGGACTTTGTTTCTTACGCAGCGCGGGTTGCAACATCAAAAGTGGGCGATGGAAGGCGCACCGTCTGAACTGGAACTCGTCATGCGGCGCGGGGCCAGCCGCGAGGAGATTCTCTCCCTGCTGGCCGACGTCGAGTTTCTGATCACCGAGCGCACCGGCGTCATCGACGCCGAGATGATTGCAGCTGCGCCCAAGCTGCGCCTGATCCAGCGCCTGGGCCGCCAGGTGTGGGACATCGACCTCGAGGCTGCGCGCAGGGCGGGCGTGCCCGTCTGCTGCTGGCCGATCGAAGGCTGCGTGATGGTGGCGGAGCATATGATGCTGCAGATGCTGGGATTGCTCAAGCGGCTGCGCGAGGCGATGCACATCACCGCCGAAGCCGCCGACTACGGCGTCGAGACGAAGCGCGGAGATGAAGACACCTTTGCCTACAACTGGTCGAAGCGCACCGGCATCGGCAAACTGAGCGGCGCCACGGTGGGCATCCTCGGCTTCGGTGAAATCGGTTGGGAGCTGGTGGAGCAACTGCGCGGCTTTCACTGCACAGTACTCTATCATAAGCGCACGCGCCTGCCCGCACCGGTAGAGGAGCAACTGGAGTTAGAGTACGCCTCCCCCGAAGCCATCGCCGAACGCAGCGATGTTGTCTGCTCGCTGTTGCCCTATCAGGGACCGAAGGAGCCGATCGACGCCGCCTATTTCGCCCGCATGAAGCCGGGCAGCCTCTTCGTGCACTGCGGGTCGGGCGCCACGGTCGATGAAGCTGCGCTGCTCGACGCCTTGCGTTCTGGCCGTCTTGCGGGCGCAGCGCTGGACACGTACACCTACGAGCCGCTGCGCCCCGATGACCCACTCGTGCAGGCCGTGCAGGATCCGATGCTCAACCTGATTCTCACGCCTCATGTCGCTGCGGGCGGCTTCACTGCGGGCGGTCACAGTCGCTCTCAAGATTACGACAATATCTTGGCGTTGTTGCAGGGGCGGGCGCTGAAGCATCGGATTGTATAGTGCGGGACAGAGCGTTGAACAGCTTCGGTCGGAAAGCGTTCACGGCGGAGCGTTGCATAGATGGGCAAAGGTGCAGACAGTCGAACCATAATTCATGTCGTACAATTCATGCCATATAATGGTTACCTCAACGGTCATTTTTGGTGAGAACCCAACCGCATCAAACGTCAGTCCATAGACTTCCAGTAGAGAACAGCCATGATCATCTTGCCGGATTTTCTGATCGACGTCCCCGGTCAGCCTGCGCGTGAAGGCTGGGGCGTGCGCGTCAAGGACGACGTCATCGACGCCGTGGCGCCCAATGTCGAGCTGCGCAGCCGCTTTCCCGAAGACGAAGTGATCGACGCCCCAGGCTGCACTCTTTCGCCCGGTTTTGTCAACGCCCACGCCCATCTCTATGGCCTGCTGGCGCATGGCCTTCCGCTCGACAAGGCGCCTTCCGGCTTCTGGCCCTTTTTGGAGGAATTCTGGTGGCCGCTGGTGGAGGATCGCCTCGACCATGAGATGATCTGCGCAGCGACCGACGCCATTTTGCTGGAGATGTTGCGCAGCGGCGTCACCACTGTCTACGACTGCACCGAAGCGCCCTATGCGCTGCCGGGCTGTCTCGCCGCCCAGGCCGAGGTGGTGCGACGCCGCGGCGTCCGCGCCATCCTTTCCTTTGAGGCGACCGAGCGCGTCAGCAAAGAAAATGGCCAGCTTGGCTTGCGCGAGAACGCCGACTTCATCCGCGCCTGCCGGGAACAGGGCGGCCTGGTCTCCGGGCTGATGTGCTTTCACACCACCTTCTCCTGCTCGGCAGAGTTCATCCGGCAGGCGCATCGCCTGGGCGAGGAACTGGATGTGCTCGTGCATATGCACTGCTCCGAAGGCGTGCACGAGCCGGAGTATGCGCTTCAACATTTCGGCGTGCGGCCGATGGAGTACTACGACCGCCTCGGCGTCGCCGGGCCCCGTATGTTGGCCTCGCAGTGTGTGCAAATGAGCCCACGCGAGATTGAAATCATGGCGCAGCGCGGTGTGAAGATGACGCATATGCCGCTCTCCAACTGCGAGGTGGGGGCGGGCATTGCGCCTGTGCCGGAGCTGGTGGAGGCAGGCGTGACGGTCGGCCTGGGCAGCGACGGCTACGTCAACGATTTCTACGAGGTGGTGCGGGCGACCTTTTTGATTCATAAGGCGCACAAGCAGGATCCGCGCGTGATGCCTGCGCCGCTGGTCTGGCGTCTGGCGACGGAGGGCGGCGCCCAGGCGCTGGGGCTGGAGAAAGTGGGGCGTCTCGCCGAAGGCTGGCAGGCCGATCTCCAATTGATCGACACGCGCACGCCTACGCCGACGGAGGCGCATAATCTCTACGATCAACTGGTGCTCTGGCGCAGCCATGTCCATGTGCGCATGGTGATGGTGGCGGGCCAGGTGCGCGTGCGCGATGGCGTTGTCCTCGGCGCAGATGAAGAGGCGATCATCGCTCGCGCCCATGCAGCTGCCCGCCGATTGTGGAACATGAAGGGATAAAATGTTGTGTGGTGCGTCACGCAGAACGCACCACGCAACACGAACCACATTCATGCAAGGAGGACTCACCTTGAACATCGATCTGAACGAAACAGCCCTGGTCGCTTTCACCCAGGATTTGGTGCGCATCTCTAGCTTGAGCGGAGAGGAAGGGCCGGCGGTCGAACGCGTGGTCGCCGAGATGCACCGCCTGGGATTCGATGAAGTCTTTGTCGATGAAAACGGCAGCGCAGTGGGAATCGTCAACGGCGTTCGTGCTGGCCCGACTATTCTGCTTGACGCGCATATCGACACGGTCGGCATTGCGCCCGGCTCGACATGGACGCGCGACCCCTTCGGTGCTGTGGTCGAAGACGGCTATATCTACGGTCGCGGCGCAGCGGACATGAAAGGCGCGCTGGCGGCGATGGTCTATGCGGTTGGTGCGCTCGACCGCAGGGCACTGGCGGGTCGCGCCGTCGTCAGCGCAACGGTGATGGAGGAAGTGTTGGAAGGCATTGCACTGGAGTCAGTGATGGAGCGTATCCGCCCCGATTTTGTCGTCATCGGGGAAGCGACGCAGCTCAACCTGAATCGTGGGGGGCGCGGCCGCGCTGAAATTCACCTGGAAACCCTCGGCGTCCCGGCGCATTCCTCCTCGCCTCATCTGGGCATCAACGCCGTGCATGAAATGATTAAGTTGATCCGCATCGTCGAATCTACGCCGCTGGACAGCCACCCGATGCTCGGCCCCGCCCTACTGGCGCTTACCGACATTATCTCCGACCCCTACCCTGCCTACTCGGTGACGCCCAGCCGATGTCGCGTCACCTATGATCGGCGCACCTTGCCTGGAGAGACGCCGGAGAGCGTGCTTGGCGCCATCCTGAGTCAACCGGAAGCGCGGGGCCTTCGATGCAACGCTGTGATCGCCCAGGGGGAGCATCGCACCTACACCGGGAAGATGCTGCAAGCGCAGAAATTCTTCCCCGCCTGGGAATTCGCCGAAGAGCATCCGTTTGTTCAGATGGCTTTACGCGGTCTGCGCACGGCGGGGTTGAATCCTCAGCTACGCGCTTATCGCTTCTGCACCAACGCTGCGTCGAGTGCAGGCAAGCTAGGCGTGCCTACGGTCGGCTTTGGCCCCGCCGCGGAAGAGGATGCGCACGTCGTCGACGAGCGGCTCTCGATCGCCGAATTGACGGCTGCGGCCAGGGGCTATGCGGGGATCGTGCAAGAGGCGCTGCGCCCATCGTAGGGTCAGAGCGCTGGGCAATCATCTTCCAGGCCGCAGGCTCTTGGTGGGTCGATGTGGGCCCTCACCCCTGGCCTCCTCTCTCAATGTTGAGAGAAGGGAGTCGCGGCTCGCAGCCGCAACTCCTTAGCAGCCCCCAAAGCCTGGCCACCGGAATAATTTGTTGCGATCCCTCCGTCGACGCCTGGCAGGAAGAGCTGCGTTCCAGCCCGCTGGAGGCATCGCATCAGCCAGTGCAAATTTAAGACGACGGCGACCGTTCCGCACAAACCGGGAAATCGGTCGATCTGGTAAGCGCTCCCACTCTCACCCTCTCCCGCTCTCACCCTCTCCCGCTCTCACCCTCTCCCGCTCTCACCTCTTCCTGCCCTTCTTCAATCGGATGCAAATTCAGCAACCCATCCCAGGTCGCCATGTCGAGCGACGCCACATATTGGCTGTGATTGGCTTCCCAGTGCACCTGCTCCCAGACGGGCACGATGGCGCGCAGCTCGGCGGGCAACTGATGCAGGATTTCGGCGTAGGCGTGTTCGAGCAAGCGATAGCCCGAAGAAGGGTGTTCGGCAAACTTGGGATGGGGCCGGATGACGCCATCTGCGACCAGAAAATGGTCGATCACGTCGGCCATGCGGTTAAGCAGCTCTAGCTTGCGCTCCCACGGCGTGCTGAGGCGCACCGCCTCGTCCACCAGCGGCGCCATCGGTTCGTACAGCCGCGGCAGGCGCCGGAAGAAAGCGTAAGTCCACTTATCGTAAGGATAGTAGCGCTTTTCCAGCATAAAGCAGAGCTGCACCGCCCAGCGCACGGCGCGGGAAAAGGTGATCGTTGCGTAGTATTCGTTGTTGCGCAACAGCGCGCGTTTCAGCGCGTAACTACCCATGCCGGAAAAGTAACGGCACCAGTGTGCAATGCGACGCAGGCGCACCGGCTCTGGATAGTAGCCCTGCAGCACGGTGCGAACATGGGAAAAGCGTCCTAGCTCATCGAGCCACACTTCGCCGTTGATGACATGGACGATGTCTTCTTCGGGCGCGCCGAGCCATTCGGCGTAGGTTTGCGGCGCATGGTCGATGCCGATGGTTGTTTTTAGATAGCTCTCTAAGCCGGTGATGGAAAGCCCGGTGCCGCCGGAAAAACCGGCGCGCACATCATATCCCCGATAGCGTTCGGGCAGATAGGGAAGAATCGATTGAGCGATCTGATAGCCGCGAGTATAATAGAGCGCGTCCGGCATGACGGCGTTGATGCGAATGCCCCAGTGGTGATCGCTGGAGAACTGGTCGTCCATGCCCATCACCTCGGAGCCATAGCCAAAGACGCCGAAGGCAGTCTGCGCAGTTTCTTTGGGAAAGTCGCGACGTAGGATGGGCAACAGAATTTCTTCAAAAAATTGGCGGCTGACGTCAACGATCGATTCGCGCATGATCGCCTCCTATCGCCCTATGCGATACTGCTGAGCACATCGAAACTTTAAAATTATCGTTGGAATGAAGTAGGTCGATGCTTGCTATTCTACACTTGCGGCGGGCGCAGCGACAATCCCGGACGTTTCAGAAGACTCTCTTCCCGTGATCGATTTCAGCCACAAAGGAGCGTAACGATGACCGAAGCATACGCCAATCTCCTGGTCAGCCGTCGAGGGCGCGTCGGCGTCATTCAGTTGAATCGACCACAGGCGCTCAACGCCCTCAACAGTGAGCTAATGGACGAGCTGGTAAGGGCGTTGCAAGGCTTCGATGCAGACGAGAGCATCGGTTGTATCGTCGTCACCGGCAACGAGAAGGCCTTCGCCGCCGGCGCCGATATTAAACAGATGGCGAATGCCGGCCTCGTCGAGATGATGCGCAGCCCTTTTATCAGTTATTGGGACGCCGTGCAGAAGATCGGCAAGCCGATCGTGGCGGCGGTGAGCGGCTACTGTCTGGGCGGCGGCTGTGAGCTTGCCATGGCCTGCGACCTCATCGTGGCGGCGGAAAACGCCCAGTTTGGTCAGCCGGAGATCAACCTTGGCATCATCCCCGGCGCAGGCGGCACGCAGCGGCTGACGCGTGCTGTGGGCAAATCGGTCGCCATGGACATGATCCTGACCGGTCGGCGTATCTCTGCGCAGGAGGCGCTGCAATTCGGGCTGGTCGCGCGCGTCCTCCCGACCGCATCGTATCTGGAAGAGAGCATCGCCCTGGCGACTGAGATTGCAGACAAAGCGCCGCTCGCCCTGCGCATGGCCAAGGAAGCGATCAACCGAGCCTTTGAAAGCACGCTGGCGGAGGGCGTCCTCTTCGAGCGGCGCGCCTTCAACCTGCTCTTCGCCACCGAGGATCAGAAGGAAGGCATGGCCGCCTTCATTGAGAAGCGCAAACCTTCTTGGAAAGGTCGATAGCGTCATGAGCGTCCCGACGGAGATCGTGATCTGCGGCGCCGGCATCGCCGGCATTGCTGCGGCCTACCATCTGGCCGTTAAACACGGCGTGCGCGATGTGACACTCGTTGATGAACGCGCGCCGATGAGTTTGACCAGCGACAAGTCAACCGAAGCTTATCGCAACTGGTGGCCGGGGCCGGATGACGCCATGGTGCGCTTCATGAATCGCAGCATCGACTTACTTGAACAGATCGATGAAGAGAGCGAGCATCGTCTGCGGCTCAATCGGCGCGGCTATTTGTATGTGACCGGTGACTCTGCTTCTGTCCCGGCTATGGTGGACGCCGCCCAGCGCGCGGCGCAGATGGGCGCCGGCGTGCTGCGCATTCACGCCGGCAGTGTCCACGATCCGGAGTACATTCCCGCCGCACCTGAAGATTGGCGGGGACAACCTGACGGCGCCGATCTCTTGCTCGATCCGGCGCTGATCCGCCGCCATTTTCCTTACCTCAATCCAAACAGCGTGGCGGCGCTTCACGCGCGGCGCTGCGGCTGGTTCAGCGGTCAACAGCTTGGCATGTGGATGCTGGAGCAGGCGAAGACGCAAGGCGTTCGTTTCCTCTCCGGCCGCGTGGAAGCGGTGGAGGTCGTCGGCGGGCGGGTGCAGGGCGTGAAAGTGGCAACTGATGCAGGAACGTGCATGCTCGCCACCCGCACATTCATCAACGCTGCCGGCCCGTTCGTGAAGCAGGTCGCCCACATGATGGAGGTGGAGCTGCCGATCTTTTCGGAGCTTCACTTAAAAATGGCGCTTGAAGATCGATTGGGCGTGATTCCACGGGATGCGCCGCTGGTGATTTGGGAGGATGCGCAGTATCTTCCCTGGTCGGCGGAAGAGTGGACGGTGTTGGCGGAGAGCGAGGAGACCCGTCGTTTGTTGGAATGCTTCCCCGGCGGTGCTCACTTTCGACCTGAAGGTGGAGCAGGCGCGCAGACGGTGCTGTTATTATGGGCCTATCATCTGACGCCGGTCGAGCCGCGCTTCCCCGTCCCGATCGATCCAGAATTCCCGGAGATCGTGCTGAGGGGGATGACAACGCTGGCTCCCGGGTTGTCCGTATATCTGAAGAGGTTGCCCAAATCCTACGTCGATGGCGGCTATTACACCAAGACGCAGGAAAACCGTCCGCTGATCGGCCCGCTGCCGGTGGAGGGCGCCTACATCTTCGCCGCGCTGTCTGGGTTCGGCCTGATGGCGGCGTGCGCCGGCGGCGAGCTTTTGGCTGCGCATGTGATGGGCGCAGCCCTGCCCGTCTATGCACCTGCCTTTCTGCTCAGTCGCTACGCCGATCCGGCCTATCAACGGCGGTTGGCGGAATGGGGAGCGACCGGACAATTGTGATGCTGTCCACCATGAAAATACGGGCGACGCAAAGAAAAGGCCGCAGGGTGTTGGCGTGATTTTTTTATCGTTTTGGGGGACGCCAAGGCGTGATGCCGGCCGAGAAGTTCAGCGTCCGTCGCTGCGCAGCTGCAGCCACAGCAAAGGCAGCAGCATTGGAATAAAGACGACGATGGGAATGCTCAGCATTCCGATATTGCTGCGCAGCCAGCCGCCGCCCGGGAAAAGTCCGAGGCCGTACAGGATATACCCTGTCAATCCAAAAATTGTCGCCCATAGCATGTTATGAACCAACACTGAACGCGGGAGCACGCGCACCTGTAGAATCAGCAAGAGGCTCAACACAACCGCCATCGTGAACAGCGCAATCGCCAGCGTGAGCAGATTGACGCGATCGGGCGCCGGCGATCGGATCAGCGTCGGATCCTCGGATAGAACGCCGACGGAAACTCCTTCGTTGGTTGAGGCGCCGGGAGCAGTGGTCGGCGTGGCCGGCGGCAAGACGACGATGCTGATGCTGCGGCTTGTTGCCTTTTCGGCGCGCGCCTGCACGCGCAACACGCCGCCTCGATCTAGGGTGATCTCTCGGACGGCCACGCCCCCACGCGTGGGTGCCGGCTCCAACATCAACGCCACATCTTCTCCTTCGTAGCGCAGATCGAAGTTCACCAGGACGCCGTCAGGCACCGGGTGACCGTTCATATCGAGCACGGGTCCGGCGCGTATGCGCATCAGCGCGCCTGCATCGATCATCGCACGCTCGTCTACATCCGACTGTTGACCGGTGCGCGCAAGCACATCTCCATCGCTCTCCTCAATCAGGAGAGGGATCTGAGCGGCCGGATTGGGACGAAGGCGCTCCGAGAGGCTGGCGAACCGTGTGCCCGGCACGTCGACCGGTGGCGCGCCGATCGGTGGATAGCGTCGAAACAGCGCATGCACGGCGCTTTCCAAAAACGGCGTCGTTTTGCTATAGACTCCAAAATAGGCGGTCAACTTGCTCATTTCGGTGGCGTCCAGATAAAACGGCGCGTGCAAAGCCAACACAACCGTTTTCTGGTTGGTGAGCAAGCCTGCATGATTGCTCAGAAGCCGTTTAACTGCAGTGCTGTTGGGTGAGCTCTCCGGCGCCACATCGAGCATTGCGAAGATGATCCAGTTGGCGTTGGCGATCGCCTCCAGCGTCTTGCTGTTCAAGTCTGCAACGGCGGTTGTATTTTCAATCTCGTCCAACAGCACGGTTGGAGGAGGCGTCGTCTGAGGAGGCAAGTCGGCCGGCGCCGCCGGAACGGCAGTCGGCGTAGGCGCAAGCGGCGAGAGGGAAGGGGCGAGCGTCGGTGTGAGAAACAATCCTGCAGAGGCAGTGGGCGTGGTTGTCGGAGCAAATCCCGGCGCCGTTTCAGCGCCGGGGGTTGCATCTCGTTCCAAGCTGTCGAGCAGCGTGCTCAATTCGACGAACGTTTTGCTGACGATATTGTTCGGATCGATCACGCCTGCCGACTGGGAGCCGTACAGCCGCTCGATGATGCGCGCCAGTGCGTCCGGATCCACCGATGGCTCCTGTTCACAGGTCGGGCACTCGCGTTGTAAACGAAAGTCGGTGAAAATCAAGATGCGGTCGCCTGGCGCAAAGGCAGGGGGCACCGAGGCCGTCTGCGTCGAGGGATCGGGGTAGAGGAGCGTGATTGCCGAGCGCGCAATTTGCCCCATCTGCTGTTCGGCGGAGATGCGCTCTTCTCCGGTCAATGCTGAAATGTCCATGTCTGTCACCAGGAGGCTGGAGAGCGGGATCACCGGTTGAAGGAGCGCATCGTTGGAATCGAGAGCGCTTGCTGCAGCGATCAGATCGATCGAGTTGCGGTACAGTCCGAGCTTGAGGCGAACAATGCGGCGAACGGCTTCATC
>JANWYX010000007.1 GCA_025055055.1 Caldilinea sp.
GAGTATTTCCGACACGTTCACGCCACAACCTGCTTTTTGAGCGCCACCGGCCTCACGCCGACCGATGGGATCACCGACGTCAACCCGCTCGAAATCCAGGTCAAGCGCGCCATGGCCGCCAGCGCACAACGCATCGTTTTATTGATGGACAGCACGAAGTTCGGCGTGCGTTCGTTGCAGCGGATCGTTCCCCTGGAGGAGGTGGACGTGTTGATCACCGACGACGCTGCACCCGCCGCAGACGTCGAGGCGCTGCGGGCGATGGGTATCGACGTGCATGTCATCTAAGCGTCCGTTCACTCTGTCGGAGTTGTGACAACGCCGCCGCTGTGATAGCATAGCGCCAGCAATCGGACACGGATGCACACGGATGCAACAGATTTTCACCGACCGATCCGCTTCGATCCGTCGCATCCGTATTGATCTGTGTCCCATCCAACCCACCACACAACAGGAGCCATCCCATGTCCGACCTTAAGACCCAATTCGAACAGGCCGCGCGCGAGGCGACCGAGCTTCCTTCTCGGCCCGACAACCAGAGTTTGTTGCAGCTATACGCCCTCTACAAGCAGGCGACCGTCGGCGACGTCAACACCAAGCGCCCCGGCATGACCGATTTCGTCGGTCGCGCCAAGTGGGACGCCTGGGAGAAACTCAAGGGGATGACGGTCGAGGAGGCCATGAAAGCGTATATCGACCTCGTCTGGCGACTTAAGAGCGGTGGATGACAAGCCCGGATGCGCAAGAGGCTCAGATCAAAAGCCGCTGTTTCATGGCCAGATAGCGGTCGATGACGGCGACACTCAACGCGTCGGCAGGGACGTCGAGCGTCTGCACGCCTTGCCGACGCAATTGATCGAGCGTTAGCCGTCGCTCGGCGAGCACGCGCTCCGCCACGGTGCGTTCATAGAACGACGTGCTGTCGACGATCGGCTGTACAGCCAGCCGGTTGATCGTCGGATCGGCCACCGTCACCAGCAACGGAAGATGGCGGCGCCGCAGCCGTGTCATCTGCGCCACCAGGTTCTCCGTTGTGACGCTGCCGGTCAGGTCGGTGAAGACGAGGACAAGTCCTCGCTTGTGCCGGCGTGCGACGAACTCGCCGAACGCCACGTTGTAATCCGGCTCGACCGGCTCCCCCTGCACCGCATAGAGCTGCTCGAGCAGACGATGAAAGTGCACCTTGCCCCCGCGCGGCGCAACGTAGCTCAACATTGCGTCGGCGAAGGTTAACAATCCTACACGGTCGCCTTTCTGCGTCGCCACATAGGCGAGTAAGAGCACGGCGTTGATAGCGTAGTCCATCTTGGCGACGTCGCCCACCGGGCTGCGCATCATGCGGCCGACGTCGAGCAGAACGTAGATGTTCTGGCTGCGTTCCGTCTCGTATTCCACGCTGATCGGCTTGCCGCGCCGCGCTGTCGCCTTCCAGTTGATGCGGCGGTACTCGTCGTCGGGCGTATAGTCGCGCAGGCGCTCGAACTCGTTGCCGACCCCGCGCAGCCGCGTTGCACGCAACCCCATCTCCGCAAGTCGGTTGCGTCGCAGCAACAGGTCATATTTGCGCACATCGACCAGGTTGGGATAGACCTTCACCGGCGTTGCAGCGGCAAAGCGCGCCTGCCGACGCAGCAGCCTCAGAGGACCCTCCCAGCGCAGATAAAGGTCGCCGAAGGCGTAGTCGCCGCGGCGAGGCGGGTTGACGTGATACGCCAGCTCGATTGTTCCGTTCGGTGGTGCGACGCCGCTCAAAAGCGGCCCCGGGCGGTCGAGGCGGAAGGTAGGGGGCGGCGTGTCGCGCAGCCAAAGCGGAACGGCGCGTAGAGCTGCGCCTCGTGAAGGAAACAGCTCAATGACGATGCGGATGTGATTCTGCGCAGCCAGTGAGAGTCGCGTATCATGTTGCCGCTGGAGACGCCAGTCCTGCGCCTTTGGCATGAGTTGGGCGTCGACGAGCAACAGCGCCGCGGCGAGCAATAGCCAGGCTCCTGCGGCCCAGAGCAGCGGCGGATTCCAGGCCGAGCCGGCGATCAACGGCGTCGTCATCATCAGCAGAAGCCAGCCGCGGACGGTCAGTTGCATGGAATTGCGCCATCCTTGTCTAACGATTCCAAATAGGCATTCCTTTTGTTCTACGGTGCGGTCAGCAGCTCCAGCGGGTTGGTGAGACGGCCGAAGTCCCGAATCTCGAAGTGCAGATGGGGGCCGGTGCTGTTTCCGCTCGAGCCGACCGTGCCGAGCACCTGGCCCTGGCCCACGACCTCGCCTTCCTGCACGAAGATGCGGTCGAGATGGGCGTAAAGCGTCACGTAGTCGATCTTGTGGTCGATGACCACAAAGCGACCGTAGCCCTGGTTGTTCCAGCCGGCACGAATCACGACCCCGCGATCGGCGGCGGTGACCGGCGTTCCCTGCGGCGCGGCGATGTCGATGGCGCGATGGTCGAAGCGATATCCCTGGCTCAGCCAGCCGTACACCGGCCAGGTGAAGCGCCCGCTGCCGTAGGGCCAGTCCGCCGGCACAGGGCCGATGGGCGTCGCCGTCTTGCGCGCTGCGCTTTTTTGGGCGAAGACCACGAAGGGCGAGGTGTCCACCGGCATGTTGAGCATGGTGAGTAAAAAGTCCAGGTCATCCTGGGTTGCGGTCCGTTGCGAAGATAGGAAGAGCGGCACGCGCAGGTGCGTGCCCGGGCTCAGCGCTGCATTTCCCTCTGCAGGAAGGTGATTCCACGACAGGCTGCGGATCTGCGCCGAATCGACACGATAGCGCGCAGCAATTGACTCAAGGGTTTCTCCCACCTGAACTTCGTGGCAGATCACATCGGCGGGTGGCGCCACGAGCACGTCACCGATCACCAGCGGCCGATCGACCGTGAAGTCCGGCGCGACCGCGCAAGGGACATCCTGCAGATCAAGGCCCATCTCCAGTGCAACGGTAAAGAGCGTGTCGCCCGGTTGCACGGTGTAGGATATAGGCGCGTCGCCGGCGACATGCACGGTGCGCACAGGAAACTGTGTTGAAGTTTGCGGCGCCTCGATGGGCGTCGGCGAGGGCAGAACCAGGGGCGTCGGCATCGGAGTGGAGACGTCTTCGGGAGCGACCACCGGCGCCTGTGCGCTGCCGACGCGCGGCAGAGCTAGGGCTATGGTCAGCGCAAGCACTGCTAGTTTAGAGAAGGGAGAAGACGCGATGAAAAACGATTTGGAAATTTGCAATGAATAGCTCCTCGCCAGCTCGCTATCGGTTCATCGCCTGTGATGCTAAGCCAGCCCCGCAAACGTCTGGACTGTATGAAGATATTATCACGCAAGGCAAAGATCAAGAGAATCGACCGAGAAGCGCTGTAGAACGTTTGCATCGGGGTTGCTTGCGTCGAAAAGCCCTCACCCCCAACCACCTCTCCCGATGCCAGAGAGGAGGAGAAGGAAGCGCCGCAGACCTCGCAGATGGGTTCACCGTGGGAGCAGCTTGCAGCCGCCTGTCCCCGACAGACCGGCGCCCTTTGGGCAACATGCGAGAGCCGACCGGTTCACCTGCCCCGCTACAGATATCGCAGGAAGGTGGGCGCTTACCCCCCCCGGCCCCCTCTTCCAATCTGGGAGAGGGGCAAGCAGCCGTCCGTCCTCTATGGAAGCTTCCCCTCGAGCGCAATCAACATTCCGCCGCTGCTGTCCACCACCCAGATGACGCCGTTAGCGTCCACCGCCACGCCGACCGGCTTCACGGACCGTCCCAAGAGCTCGGCAAGGCTCCAGGCGCCGAACGGTTCTCCTTCTAAATTGCGCAGTAGGATGCGTCCGCTCTCCGGCTCGGTGAGGTAGAGGCGGCCTTCCTTATCGACAGCCAGGTGCGGTCCGTCCACCGTATTGGCGACTGCCAGCGGCCAGGCGCGGTCCCGTCGACCTTCTGGAGTGTAACGGATCAGGCGATGTCCTTGGCCGTCCACGACGAAGAGCCGACCGTCGGCTCCCATTGCCGCATCGACTGGCTGCGCGTCCTCGCCGGGCCAGACAACAACTTGCGCCATCATCTCGCCGCTTGCGCCGAGAACGACGACGCGGTTGTTCGGCGTGTTGGCGACGAGCACGCGTCCGTCCGGCGTCACGCCGACGCCCCGCGCGCGATCGGCGACCGTCGGGTCGAGGCCGGCGGCGAACTCCAACGGCTGCCCGTCGAGGGTAAAGCTGCGCAGCCGCCCGGCGCCGACGTCGCTGACGAAGAGGCGGCTGCCGAAGATGGCTACGTCGGCCGGCTCGCGCAGGCGCTCTGGGCCGCCGTCGATGACGCTGCGCAATGCGCCGTCGGGGTCGAAGACGGAAATCCGGCCTCCGCCGCTCTCTGCCACATAGATTGTTCCGTCGTCGGCAACTGCAACCCCGCGAGGGGTGAGCAGGCCGTCGGCGACCACGCGAGCGACGCCCTGCAGTCTTGGCTCTGAGGCAAGAGAGGCGTCCGGCTGCGACTGTTCCGCCGGGGAAAGCGAAGTCAGTGTGTCCGGCGAAGGGAGGGCGACCCGCTCATAGCTTTCCTGCGGGGGATAGAGCACTTCCATCGGAAGGATCTGGCGTTCGTGGCCGGGCGGCTGCCAATAGACGTTGATGTGGGTGTGCGAGGTGCGGTCGGCGAAGCGGATGCGGATGTCGTGCAGCCCCTGCGACAGCGTAATCTCGCCTTCCGCATAGGTGTTGGGCCGTTGCGCCTCGACGACCAACGTCTCGTCGATCCAGAGCATCGATTCGTCGATCGACTCCAGCCCAAAGCGATAGAGGCCTTCGACCGGCGCCGCCACTTTACCCGTCCATTCGACCGTGTACGGCCTCGGCAGCGGCACAACGTGGATGTAGCGGTCAAAGCGGGCGTCGATGCGGCTCATGACCTCTGGCGGCCTCCAGTCGCCGTTGGCAAAGTAGCGCCCTAGCAGCCCATGCCCAAGTCGCGGCTCGTTGTAGAACACGGTGGGCGGAATGATGGAAACGACACCGTCCGGCGTGCGCCAGCCGAGCGTCACGCGGCCCGGCGCGCCCACGACGTTGACGCGCAGCGCATGGACGCCCTCCGCCAACACGATAGCTCCAGAGAGTGCACCTGCGCCTTCCGCAATGACGCGTTCCCCGATGCGCAGTGCGGCGACGGCAGGCGCTTCCAAGTAGAACTCGTACTGACCGTAGTTTTTTGCATATAAGAAGCCCTCCCACTCTACCGAGAAGGGAACAGGCAGCGGCGTCTGCGACCAGTCGGCGGCGACCTGCGCCTCGCGACGGACCAACGCCGGTTCGCCCTCCCAGGCGTCGTTGGCGAAGTAGCGAGCGGTGAGGCCGCGGATGGAAGCAATGTCCTCCGGCGAGAGGCGCGCCGTGAAGAGGACGGGCGGCCCCTTCACAGGTGGCAGGCTCTCCTCGAACTGCGCCTGCGGATAGAGCCGTTTTGCCTCATCGTAGAGGCCGCGGCTGTCGGCGTTGAGGATCAGCAGCGCGCTGCGGTCCGGCGCAAAATCGAGGGGGAACTGGTCGAGCGTGTTCAACTCCTGGTAGGGTCGAGCGTTGCGCGCCACGAATTTGATCGTCGGGTGGCCGCGGAAAAAGGAGGTCACATAGGCGTCCGTGTCGGGGTCGAGGTCGGCCAGCAGGCGGGCGGTCAGCGTCTCCGGCGTGGAGTAAGCGTTCCAGACCGCAAAATCATTGGCCTGACGCACGAAGTAGGTGTCGGCGTTCAAAAAAACGACGGCAAAGGCCAGTAGCAGCGCAGGCGTACGCAACGCATGCGGGAAATAACGCCCGGCTGCCAACGTCCAAGCTCGGCCCAGCGCCGCCAGGGGAAGCGCGGCGAGGATGTAGGCGACCGGCAACGTAGCATTGGCGCGCAGCGACTGCGGCGCCTCGAAATCGAGCGAGAGCGCGCCGCCCATCAACCCGAAGACCATCCACAGCAACAAAAAGAGATAGGTCGGCTGCGCCATGCGGCGCAGCGCGTAGGCTGCCCCCAAGACCAGCAACGGAGCGGTCACTGCATCCAACATCGGATTGCCGGGGAGATTATGCCGCCCGTTAGGGTCGCCGAAGACGTTGAACATGAGCAGATGGCGACGCATGTTCGCCCACAGCGCCGGCCAACGCTCCGCCTCACTTTTGTCGGCGAAGAGAAAGGTCTTTTCGACGCGCGCCCAGAAGATGTCGGGATGCTTGTAGGCGTAAAGCCCCACC
Organism: Caldilinea sp.; assembly: GCA_025055055.1. Lineage (GTDB taxonomy): Bacteria > Chloroflexota > Anaerolineae > Caldilineales > Caldilineaceae > Caldilinea. The sequence goes on from JANWYX010000007.1 coordinate 6,201, forward strand.
GGCGCAGCCACGAGCGCAGCGATTAAAGTCAACAGCCCAACGCCGATCCAGAAGTTGCGCGAAGGCCAGCGACGGCGCGCAAGGCGTTCATAAAGCGCCCAGTGCACAAGTAACAGATAGACGGCCGGGACGAAAAGCCGAAATGAAGTATAAAAACAAAGTCCCAGGCCCAGCCAAAGTCCGGCCAGCGCATAGTCGAGCGGGCGCTGCGTGCGCAACCCGCGCAGGACGAAGGCGGCGGTCAACAGCGTGAAGAGCGGCGTGGACATGGTGGCGAACATGCCGAAGCGGCTAAAGGTTAACGCCCAACTCGACGCGGCCAGAAAGATCGCCAAAAGCAGAGCGGCGCTGCGTCCGAAGAGTTCCGAGCCGACCCAATAGCCTGCAACCACCGACAGCACGCCGAAGACGACACTGACCAACCGAATCGACTGCACGCTGACGCCAAACCATTCAAACGACAGCGCCGTCAGATAGAGAAAGTGCGCCGGTCCGTTGATGGCACCCTCGAAGATGGGGCGGAATCGATCGCTCTCCAGAATGCGCAGCGTTTGCAGACCGTGCTCCGCCTCGTCGTACCAAACGCCGAAGGGCAGGTCGTCGAAGCGAAAGAGGCGCAGCATAAGGGCAAGCGCCACGATCCCGGCCAGAAGCAGAAAGAGTTGTCCTTGCTCTCTCCATCCTTGCACTTTTCTGTTTCCGCCGGCGTAAGCTTGCAATCCTGTGTCCAGCAGAAGTGCGCCCGCCAGCGCCGCCAGCAGCGCGGCGCCGTGCCAGCCCCACGCCTCCACGGCGAACGGCTCGAAGTCATAAAACTGTTGCAGCGCGTTGATGGTCAGGAGCATGGACACAATCAGCAACCCGACGCCGACGCGCGCCCTCCACCGGTGTATCGCCGAGAGAGGGAAAGAGGGTAGAGAGTGATCCGGGGAGCGCAGGGGATCAAAGCGATGTGACCAGAAGGCGACGACGAAGAGGAGTGCGCCTGCGGCAAAGAGGAGACCGGCGTCACCGAGCAAGCCGTCCTGCACCATACGCTGTCCTGCGAACGACAGCATGCAGGCAATCACTCCGAGCAAGAAGGGTCGAAGCGTCACTCTTGAGGTCATAACGGACACGGTTGAGGCTAGCTCACGGCTGAATCTCCGGAAAGACCATGACGCGGTTGTAGACGCCGTCCGTTACAAGAATGAGCCTGTTCGCCAGGTCGGCGGCAATCCCATTGGGTTGCCCGATGCGGCTGAGGTCACTGCCGGGACCGCCAAAGGCCGCCAGCACGGCGCCGTTGCGGTCAAAGACCATCACCAGCGCAGTTGCCGGATCGGTCGCATAGATTGTACCGTCGGCGGTGACAGTCAAATACGGCTTCTGGAAGACGTCGCGGCCCGCCCAGCCAGGGGTCGGAAATTCGGCCAGGTACTCCAGGTTCGACGAAAGACGCTGGATGCGGCTATTCCAGGCGTCGGCGACGAGCACGGAGCCATCGGTCGGGTCGACGGCCACGGCGGTCGGCTCCTCGAAACGGCCGGCGATAACACCGCCGCCGCCCACCTGTTTGATCAGCTCGCCGTTGGGCGTGAATTTCAGGATGCGCTTGTTGCCGGTGTCGGCCACGAGCAGGTTGCCCTCCAGATCGATCGCCAGGCCGCGGGGGCCGAAGAGCGCATATGGATCGCCCAACTCGCCGCCCGTTGTTGCGAAGACGCCCCACTTGCGCAAGAAACGCCCCTCGTTGTCAAAGACCTGGATGCGGCCGTTCCAGGTGTCGGCGACGTAGATTTGGCCGGCTTCATCGACCGCCACCCCCCATGGCTCGTAAAACTGACCGTCGCCGAGCGCCAGCGGTCCATCGCCGTCAGGATCGAGGCAAGGCGTATTGGCCGGGTCGTTGACATTGCAGAAGCTGCCGAACGAGCGAATATATTCGCCGTTGCTATTGAGCACCACGATGCGATGGTTGCCGGTGTCGGCGATCACGCGGTTGCCGCCGGGCGCCACCGCTACCGCGCGCGGGGCGAAGAGCGGCAGGCCGTTGTAGGCGTCGCTGTAAATCGTCAATGCAGCGACCGTGCGTACCTGCCCCGGCTCGATCACGGGCACGTTCGGCGCAGCTTCGGCGGCGATGGGCGTCACGGCGAGATCCCAAATTTGATTGGCCAGATCGCGGCGCACGTACATGTCGAACTCGCTCTGATAAGGCCACTTGGAGAGATCGCGGAACTGCGACAGGTTGTTCGGGTCGCGGTACTTGCGGAAGAAGACGATGTCGAAGATGCGCTGACGTTGTGCCGGGTCGGCGATGGCGCCCCACAGCCGATCCCACGTCAGGTCGAAGTAATCCATCTCCGGCCACCAGATGCGACGATAGGTGCGTTTGACGTAGTCGCGCGCCATGTACGGTTCGACCTTGGCGCGGTTCGACGGGCCGACGATCACTACCGGCGCCGACATGGCGTCCGGAGTAGGAGAATCGCCGTAATAGCGTGCGTTGCGATAGAGACGCATGTACCAGCTCAGCGGCCAGGCGCTGTCGTTGTCGTAGGCGACGACGATGTTGCGGTCGCCGACGGTACGTTCGCTGATCGTGTCGATCTCCGACAACGCCCGCTTGATGTCGGGCGACGCATGCGCGTAGACCAGATACTCCGTCGCCATGTCATAGTTGATATAGGTCAACATGAAGCCGGTGCGCACGGTGAAGAGGAACAACACCGCAGCCAGCCCCACTGCCAGCAGCCGCAAGGCCGGCAGGATGCCCACGCGTAACGCAGCGTACACGGCGCCGAAGATCGTCCCGCCCAGCGCAGCCAGAATCAACAGCCACTGCAGCAGGCGACCGAAGACGCTCGCTTCTCGGCCCGCTGCGCCCGAGGTGACGGAGAGCAGGACGGCGGAAAGCAGAGCCAGCACAGGGAACACAAAGAGCAGCAACCAAGAGCGCTCGCGCCAAGCCGCGCGCCAGTCGATGCTGCGCACCACGTAGCCAAGCCACCAGCCGCCGAGCACGCACATCGGCAGCGCTATGTGCGTCAACAGCCAGGGCATCTTTTCGCCGGCGACGGTGTACCCGATCCAGGCGCCCAGCGTCCACCAGATGAGGAAGATGACGAAGACAAACCGCGTCTGTCGGCGATAATCCGGCGCATCATCGTCGACGCTGCCGAAGGACGGCAGATCGCCCTTCGCCACCGGATCCCAGACGATCTGCTGCGACGCACGGCGTCGCAGATTGTATCCGATGGTCGCCATGCCGAAAAGGCTCAGCGCAGCGGGCCAAAATTCGTACAGCCAGCCGATGAAGGCGTAGTAGTAGATCGGCTGTGAGCCGCGCTTGACGCCCTGCTGCGCCAACCAGTAGCCGAGGCTGCCGACGACGCCGGTGGCCAGCCCCTGCACGGTGTTGGTGAAAAAGGTGGTGAAGAAGAGAATCTGCACCAACCAGAAAAAGCCGAACAGCGCGCCCCATTGCTGTAGCGTGGGACGCCAGCGCCCATCTTCGGCGACGGGCTCGCGGCGAAACCAGGCGACGCCGATCCCCACAGACGCAGCAACGCAAAGCCCGACCAGCAGGGTCATGCGGATGATCATGGCCTGGGTAGTGTAATCGACGGCGTTGGTGAAAACCACCGGGTCGCCGCCGGTCAGCACGTAGATGAAGGGGCTGAGAAAGGGGAGAACCAACGTCAACATCAGCACGGCCAGATCGGCGGCGGGATGGTTGCGGAGCAGATGCCAGCGCCCGCGCATCGAGACGAGGAAAGCAGCCAACGAGACGGCGCCGAGAATTCCCAGGATGAGCAGCCCCCAGAAATCCTGCTTCATCTCATGCAGCAGCCACCATGCGACGCCGCCGAGCGCCAGCGGCCCCGCAATCCTCAGCAGCTGCTGCCGGCCGACAACCTGCCACAGCGCCCAGAAAGTTGCAAATGAGCCGATGATAGCGCCGTGAATGAAATGGTTTTCCATGGTGGCGAAGCCAAAGGCCATGCCGGCCACCATGATGATCAGATAGCGAAGGCGCCGGGCATCCACATAGCGAAATGCGCCGTAGATCCAAACCACCGTGAAGAAGGCCATGAAGATGTCGTCGCGGATGTATCGGCTGTGGAAAAGGAGGCTGGGGCTGATCGTGATCATGAGGCCCGCAAAGATCGCCCCTGTGCGGCCGAGGTAGCCGCGCAGCAGATACATCATCCATATGAGCGCCCACCCGATAAGCGCAGGCGCAAGCCGCGCGGTGAAGTCACTGTCGCCGAAAAGAAAGTAGGTCAGCGCCGTGACATGATAGCGGAACGGCCCATGCATCATGGGGTTGTGGTCGTAATTACCCTGGGCATAGAGGTAATAGGCGTACAGGGCGTGCAAACTCTCGTCATGGCTCATGGCGCGCACGCCGAGATCGTACAGGCGCATTACGGCGCCGATCGCAAGCATGCCAACCCAAATCGCCGTTTCCCAACGTAGAACCATCCACGAGGCAAGTGGACGATCTAGCCAGGTAGAAACGGACGAAGTCTGAATCTTTTCTTTTGGGAGTGTATCCACCATTCCAAGCTCTTGCGTCACGATTCCTATCCCCTGCTTTTCTCTATTCCATCATCGCGGCGCCCACAGCGTGACCGTTTCCGTGGGCGGCGGCTGCTCGACATGGCGATAGAGCAGCCAGCGCAGTCGAGGACGCTGCGCCTGGCGCCACGCAGCGCTTGCGTCTGCACTCGGCCCTTGCTGGAGGTTGGGCAACATGGAAAGTTGCCAAGTGTATTCGACGTCATAACGGCTGCCGATGTAAGGGTCGGGCAACGGCAACGAGTCGTTGCGCGAGGTCGGCGCAATCACCAGCGGCATCTGTTGCGCGCCGGACACGATGTCAAACACAGTGGCATCCAGGCTACGGACATGGTACAGATTGCGCATTTTGCGCAGACTCCAGCCGAGCGCAGGATTGGGCCGCAGATTGTAGACGATCTGGACTTCGAGTTCGTGGGGGTCTCCTCTGCGGATGCTGCTAAGACGTTCAACATCCTGCACCAGCAAGCGCATTTCTGCGTGCGTGTGCGCAGGCCAGAATCCGTCCGGTCGCATGAATTCAGATGTATGGCTTAGTTGCCAGCCGCTGCGCACGGTCAAGGCTGCGAGCACAACCGTGTAGAAAATCAGCGCAATCCGACCTGTCGAGCGCCAGCCGGCCCAGAAACCAAAGATCAGCCACACAGCCGCCATCAAGCCAACGATGACGCCGCCCCTGAGCCAGATCTGGTCGTTGAAGACAAGATCGTTCACCGACGCCGCCATCCAGATCGAACCGGCGACGAGCAGAACCGTCTGGATGACAAGTAACGCAAACAGTTCCAGTCCGGTGAGGTCGTCGCCGGGGCGGTGGAGCACACGGCCGATCAACAGCGCTGCCGCAATTGCCAGCGGAATCCCGACAATGGGCAACGTCTCCGGCGGTCTGCCCGGCGGCAGCCACAGCAACAGTCCCCACACCACCCAGGCGCCGAGAAAGATCGATAAACGCCATCGTCCATCTGTATTAGAGAAAAACCGGGAAGGTCCTTGCGATTCCCTCTGGCGCTCTAGGTCCGACTTTTGCTCCCTGCGCAGGACACCCAAGACGGGTTGCGCCCAGGTCGACGCCAACCCCAGCACGCCGAACACCGCCAACAGTGGCTGATCGAGAAGCAGCCGCGCAAATGGCCAGGTAAAGGGATTTGTCCGCTCCAGGCCGGCGATCGCCACAATCCACGCCGTGAGGCCGGCGCTCAAGGCGGAGAGCGCCTCAAAGCGCAGCGTCAGCCCGGTGGCTGCCAGCGCCAGCGGGACGCCGAACCAGAGCCAGATCGAACGATGGAACAGCCAGCCCGAAGGGGCCTCCTCCCTTGTACCGGAGCGATCAACGCCGTAGATCAGAATAAAAAAAGCCAGGACGGGCAGCATTCCCCACATTAATGGGCCGCTGGTCAAGAAAAGGGCCGCCGCCATCGCCGCCGTCCGCTCCCAACGCAGCGCCTGTCGTGCGTCGACCGCATGGCTTCGCCGCCACAGCGCA
>JANWYX010000028.1 GCA_025055055.1 Caldilinea sp.
GGGCGTTTTTTATTGGTTGTTCTCGCTCGCCGTAAGCGCCCTGGTCTCCTCACAACGAGACAGGGCGTTTGTTTTACGACACAATCCACGACACAATCCGGAGCCACATTTGGGTCGTTGGGTACAGTCAACACACTGCACAAAAAGGAGGAGCTTATGGAAGCTTGTTGTTATTGTTATCACGGAGAGAACAAAATCGACGTGCTACACTCTGTTTCGTCGTACGCATTTCGCCATCAAGAAAACAACCTTTGTTGTATCAAGAAAGAATAACGAGATATGAGAGCACATCTGCGACAACATCGACTATTCATCGTCTTATTCACTCTCGTGGTATTGATGGGGCTGGCCGGCTGTGCACTGCCCGTTCAACCCGCCGGCCAGGCAACAGGTGGAGCGTCGACAGAGGTCTCGCAGGAGGTCGAACCCATTTACATCGGCGTAAGCGGCCCGCTGACCGGTCCCAATGCGCGCTATGGCGAACAGTGGATCAAAGGGTTCGACCTGGCGCTGGAAGAGATCAACGCCGCAGGCGGCGTCCACGGTCGGCCGCTCGCCTATATCTTTGAAGACTCTCAAAGCGATCCAAAGCAATCGGTCGTGGTGGCACAAAAGTTCGTTGCCGATCCGCGCATCATCGTCGAACTGGGCGACTTCGCCAGCCCAGCCTCGATGGCGGCCTCGCCGATCTATCAGCGCGGCGGCCTGGTGCAGTTCGGCTTCACCAATTCCCATCCCGATTTCACCAAAGCCGGCGGCGAGTATACGTGGAGCAACTCGGTGACGCAGGCCCAAGCTGCGCCGGCTCTGGCCGAATACACCGTAGTCGACTTAGGGCTGGATCGACTGGCCGTCTTTTATCTCAACACCGACTGGGGCAAGTCCACCTTTGATCTCTACGCGCGACGCGCCGAGGAGCTTGGCGCCACGATCGTGGCGGCGGAGGCCTATCTTCCCGAAGAAAAGGACTTTCGTTCGGCGTTGACGCGCGCACGCGACGCCAATCCTAACGGCTTGGTGCTCATTTCCTATCAGGCCGACGGCGCGCTGATTGCGCAGCAGATCAAGCAGGCGGGGCTTGACGTTCCCATCGTCGGCGCGGGCTCGCTGCAGTCCCCCGATTTCCTGAAGCTGGGCGGCGATGCGGTCGAGGGCGTTTACATCCAGGGGCAGTTCCTACCCACCGATCCGCGCCCCCACGTCAAAAACGTGGTGGATCGCTATATCGCCAAGTACAATGAAACGCCGGACTTCTTCGCAATCCACGCCTACGATACGATGAAGCTGATTGCGCAGGCGATCGAGCTCGGCGGACCGACTCGCGAAGGCGTGTTGAAGGGACTATACCAGCTCAAAGATGTGCCGAGCGTGATCTACGAAAAAGCCAACTTCGACCCAGAAACGCGACGCGTGGTCAATCCACAGTTCGTCAACCTGCAAGTCGTCAACGGCGAATTCGTGCTGTGGGACGGCGTAAAGCCGGAGAAAAAGTAGCTAACGTCAGCATCGGGCGTGGCACCAACGGCGATGCGGCGCCCTCAGTTTCACCGAATCAGCTTGTTCATTCGTTTCACGACAAGGAGGAAAGATCATGAGCGTCGAAAACAAAGGCTATGCACATCCAGAGGTTCTGGTCAGCACGGAGTGGGTGGCCGAACATCTCAACGATCCGTCGATCCGGTTGGTCGAGAGCAACGAAGACGTTCTGCTCTATGACACCGGCCATATTCCCGGCGCCGTCAAGGTGGACTGGCACGCCGACCTCAACGACCCGGTGATCCGCGACTACATCAACAAAGAGCAGTTCGAGGCGCTGATGTCGCGGCTGGGCATCGCCAACGACACGACCGTCATCTTCTACGGCGACAAGAACAACTGGTGGGCCACCTACGCTTACTGGGTCTTCCAGTTGTTCGGGCACACCAACGCCAAGATCATGGACGGCGGTCGCGCCAAATGGGTGGCGGAAGGTCGGCCGCTGACGCGCGAGGTCCCGTCATATCCACCCACGAAGTACGTCGCCCAGGAACGCAACGATGCAGCCATTCGCGCCTTCCGCGATGAGGTGCTGGCGCATATCCAGGCCGGTCGGCCGCTGGTCGATGTGCGCAGCCCGGGCGAATATAAGGGTGAGCTGTTGCACATGCCCGACTATCCTCAGGAAGGCGCATTGCGCGGCGGTCACATTCCGGGCGCAAAGAATGTGCCATGGGCACGGGCGGCCAATCCGGACGGCACCTTCAAGAGCGCAGAGGAGTTGCGCGCTATCTACGAGCAGGAACAGGGGCTGAAGCCGGACGACGACATTATCGCCTACTGCCGCATCGGCGAGCGCAGCAGCCACACCTGGTTTGTGCTCAGTAAGCTGCTCGGCTATCGCCACGTGCGCAACTACGACGGCTCCTGGACGGAGTGGGGCAACGCCGTGCGTCTACCGATCGAGAAGTGAGCGCTCGGGAAGTGAGCATGGTCATGGTCGGATTGAGCAAGCGCGAACGCGTGGAGGCGGCGCTGCGGGGGGAGGAGGTGGATCGTCCCCCCGTCGCCGCCTGGCGTCACTTCATCCCGGCGGAGCGCCGACCTTCCACCCTGGCCCAGGCGTCCTTGCAAGATTTCTTCACGTTCGACTGGGACTGGCTGAAAGTGAACCCGCGCGCCACCTACTATGCCGAGGCGTGGGGCAACCGCTACGACTTCGATCGCTATGACGGTGTGTTCCCTGCGTTTATCGAAGGGCCGCTTAACACACCGACGGACCTAGAAAAGATCGGCGAGCTGAGCGGCGTCGACGGCGTCTTCGCCGAACACCTCGAATTGGTGCGCCTGATCGGAGAGGGTATTCAGGGTGCGCATTTTGTGCAGACTGTCTTCTCGCCGCTCTCGGTGCTGGCCTTTCTGGCCGCGCGGCCAAAGACGCATACGCAAGACGCCGCCGTGCAGGCCCAGTACGAGGGGCTTCGACGCCTTCTCGACGAAAATCCGCAAGGCGTGCATGCGGCGCTGGAGAACATCGCTACAACGCTGGCTCGCTATGCGGCTGCGGCGGTCGAGGTGGGCGCCAGCGGCATCTTCTTTGCCATCGTGAAACTGGCGCGCGAAGGCGTGCTCACGCGCCAAGAATACGCAGAGTTCGGCAAGCCGTACGACATGAAGGTGTTGGCCGCCGTCCAAGGCGCACCCTTTAACCTGCTGCATGTCTGTGGGCCGGCGGTCTACTTTGACCTGGTTGCAGACTATCCGGTGCATGCCATCAACTGGGCTAGCGTCAATCAGCGCAATCCGACGATTGCGGAGGCGCGGCGCTCCACCGACAAAGCACTCATCGGGGGCGTCGACGAGACCGGCGCATTGCAACACGGCTCACCAGAGGAGGTGATGGCGGAGGCGCGCGCGGCCATCGAAGCCGGCAAAGAAGGGCGCTTCCTGCTCGCACCCGGCTGCGGCGTGGCGATGGATGCTCCGCCTGCCAATCTGCGCGCCTTGCGGCGCAGCGTCGAGCAAGCGTAGGGCAAAGCACCTTCCAGGAAGCGCCTGGCTTCCTGGAAGGTGCACTATGGCGCAACGTCTTTTGACAGATCGCATAAAACGATACGGGCTATTATGGAAAGCTTTCTGCGCACTTTTTCCGATCAGACCATCAACGGCCTGGTGATCGGCAACATCTACGCCTTCATTGCCGTCGGTCTGGCGTTGATTTTCGGCGTCGGCAACCTGATCAACTTTGCGCACGGCTCTGTCTTTATGGTCGGCGCCTACGTAGGCTGGGTGTGCATGACCTGGTGGAATCTTCCGCTGGCGGTCGCCTTCGTGGTTGTAACGCTCGTATGCGCTCTGGTGGGCGTGGCGATCGAGCGTTTCGCCCTCTACCCTTTGCGTGGCGCGCCGCCGATCGCTCCGCTGTTGGCGACGATCGGCGTGAGCTTCATGATCGACCAGGCGGTGCAGCTTCTATTTTCGCGCAACCCGCACGCCTTTCCCAACCCACTGATAGAGCATCGTTTTCAGGTGGGCGGCGTCACCGTCGGCGCCATTGACCTCCTAATCGCCGGCGTTGGCGTTGCGGCTGCATTGACGCTTTACAGCTTTCTGCGCTTCACGCGCTGGGGGTGGGCGCTGCGCGCCACGGCACAGGATCGCGAGGCTGCGCTGCAGATGGGGGTGAACGTCAACGCCGTCAATCGGATGACCTTCGCCATTGCGGCGGCCCTGGGCGGAATCGCCGGCTTGCTGGTCGGCATGTATTTCAACACCGTCTACCCCACCATGAGCTTTCAAGCGACGTTCAAGGGCTTCGCTGCAGTCGTGCTGGGCGGCTTGGGCAATGTGCCGGGCGCCGTGTTGGGCGGGCTGCTCCTGGGTCTGATCGAAAGCTATGGCGTGGCGATCTTCGGCGCCACCTATCGCAACCTCTTCGCCTTCATCATTCTGATTGCGGTGCTCGTATGGCGGCCCAATGGGCTGTTCAGTCTCAAGCCGCGGGTGACGCAAGAGCCTCTGACCGGCACCTTCATCGCCAAAGGCCGCCCTGTTCCAACGCCGAAATGGCTGATCGCAACGCTGATCGGCGTTGCATTCGTTGTGCCGATCCTTGCCCCAAATCCTTATCTTTTGCAAATTCTCACGAACGCCTGGCTTTTGGGCATGGTGGCATTGAGTGTGACGCTCGTGACCGGCACTGCGGGGCAGACCTCGCTAGGGCAGGCCGGTTTCATGGCGATCGGCGCATATGCGTCGGCGTTGCTTGTGTTGCGGCTGGGGTGGCCGTTTGAACTTTCCATGATCGCCGCTGCATTCATCAGCGCCATTCTCGGCACGCTGCTCGTTTTTCCGGCCTTTCGCCTGCGCGCCGCCTATATCGCCATCGCCACCTTGGCCATCGGCGAGATCGTCAATCAAGTCATTCTCAACTGGGAAGGGCTGACCCAGGGCGCCATGGGGATCGCCGGTTTGCCGCCGCCCTCCTTGCTTGGCTGGCAGATGATTCGACCGCACGAAATCTATTATTTTTCGCTGGCGCTGCTTTGTTTGGCGGCGCTGGTGCAGTGGCGGCTGGTGCGCTCTCCGCTTGGACGCACCTGGCGGTCATTGCGCGAGGACGAAGTCGCCGCCCAGGCCTTCGGCGTCAACCTGAACCGCTACAAGACGCTGGCCTTTGGCGTCGCCGCCTGGCTTGCCGGCCTCAGCGGCGCCGTGACCGGCCACATGTACACATACATCAGCCATGAAACGTTCACCAACACCACCTCAATTCTGGCGTTGACGATGGTGATCCTGGGCGGCATGGGCAACCTACTCGGCGCCATCGTCGGCGCAGTTGTATTGACTGCGCTGCCGGAGGTCTTTCGCGGGCTGGCCGACTATCGGTACCTGGTCTACGGCCTGACCCTCCTGCTGGTGATCCGTTTCCGGCCACAAGGACTGTTAGGAACAGATTGAAACCATGGCGCTGCTCGAAATCCAACGCGTCTCGCGTGCGTTTGACGGTGTGCTGGCGGTCAACGAGGTCTCGTTGCAAATGGATGCAGGAGAGACCGTCAGCGTCATCGGTCCCAACGGCGCAGGCAAGACGACGCTCTTCAACCTGATCACAGGCCTCGACCGGCCTGACCGAGGTGATATTCGCTTCAACGGCGAATCGTTGATCGACCTTCCTCCCGACGCCTATGCCCGTCGCGGCATTGCGCGGACCTTTCAACATGGCCGCGTCTTTGGCAACCTGAGCGTGCTCGACAACGTTCTGCTCGGCGCACACAGCCGCCGTCGGGCGACGCAAGCGCAAGCTGCCTGGCTCCATCTGGCGCAAGAGTTGTTTTATGGCCTTTTCTGGCCATCGAGCATGCGGCAGGAAGAGCAGGCCCTGCGCGCGGAAGCAGAGACAATCTTGGCGCAATTCGGCGAGCGGCTGCTTCCCAGGCTTCATCAGCCTGCGTACAGCCTTTCATACGCCAACCGACGCCGCGTAGAGATCGCCCGCGCCTTGTTGCTCAAGCCGCGGTTGCTCCTGCTCGACGAACCAACCGCCGGCATGAACCCGGCCGAGACCGCAGAAATGCTTGAATTCCTGCACACGCTTAAAGCGCGCGGTCAGACAATCCTGTTGATTGAACACAAGCTTTCCCTGGTGATGAAGCTCTCCGATCGGGTTATAGTGATGGACGAAGGACGCGTCATCGCCGAGGGTGCTCCGGAAGTCGTGCGTTCCGACCCGCGTGTCATCGAAGCCTATCTCGGCCATCACCGCACCGGTGAGGGAGACACTGCAGCAGACGAGGATACAGCGAATAAAGCGCGCCAACCGGTCGTCGCCGGCTTTTCCGAGGAGGCAATATGAGCGCGTCGAACGGGCAGCCTTTGCTGCAACTCAAAAACATCGACACTGCGTACGGCCCGATCCAGGTTCACTTCGACCTAAACCTCCACGTGCATGCGGGCGAAATCGTCTGTCTGTTAGGAGGCAACGCCAGCGGCAAAAGTACCACCATGAAGGTCATCCTCGGCCTGGTTCGACCGCTGCGAGGGAGCGTGCTCTTCGATGGGCGTGCGATCACCGGCCTGCCGACGCCGCAGATCGTCCGTCTCGGCATCGGCTCGGTGCCGGAGGCGCGACGTATCTTCGCCCAGATGACGGTACGCGAGAATCTGTTGATGGGCGCCTATCACCGCAAGGATCGTCGTGCGATCGCCGAAGATTACGAACGGATGCTGACGCTTTTCCCGCGCTTGAAGGAGCGGCTTCATCAGCGCGGCGGCACGCTCAGCGGCGGCGAGCAGCAGATGCTGGCAATCGCGCGTGCACTCATGGGCCGTCCGCGACTGATCTGCATGGACGAACCGACGATGGGGCTCTCGCCGCTCTACGTCGACCGGGTGCTGGGGTTGATTCAACAGATCAATGCGCACGGATACACAATTTTTATGGTTGAGCAAAATGCGCATCTGGCGCTACAGATTGCGCATCGCGGCTATGTTCTGCAAAATGGACGCATCGTGATGGAGGGAAACGCACAGGCGTTGTTGAACGATCCGGAGATTCAAGACGCCTATTTGGGAGAGAAACAATGACGCCTGCGATAAGCGTGCAGGCGTCATGCACAGGATGCAACGCGTTTCTTCGTAAGACATTACCTCTGACGTGACCTCTGACGTGGCATGAGGGTCTTGCTTTCGCCGGCGCCTACACCGTCGAAAGATCCCATTCCTCATAGATCTTCGGCACGTCGCTGATCAGGCGACGTGTGTAGGGGTGCTTGGGATGAAGAATCACGTCGTCGGCGGAGCCGCTTTCGACGAAACGTCCATGCTCCATGATGTAGATTGTGTCCGAGACGTAATAGGCCAAACCGATATCGTGGGTAATGAAGATGAGCGTCATGCCGGTCTCATTGCGCAACTTCATCAGGTAATCCAAAATCGTGGCGCGTGAACAGGCGTCGATCATCGAAGTCGGTTCATCCGCCACCAGAATCTTGGGCTTGAGCAGGAAAATGCGGGCGATCATCAGGCGTTGCATCTGTCCGCCCGAGAGTTCAAAGGGATATTTATTGGTCAGCTCGGCGAACTTCAGGTTGACGAAACTGCACGCCTCCGTCATCAGCTCTTCTTTCTTCTCACGCGGGAGATTTCCGCCTCCACGCATGCGAATACAATCGAGCAACACGGAGTCGATTTTTTGGAATATGTTGTAAGAAGAGAACGGATCCTGAAAGATGGCCTGGATGTTGCGCCAGTACTCCTGCTTCTTTTTGCCGGAGCTCAAATCTCGCTTTTTCCCCTGGAAATAGATCTCGCCCTCAGTGGGGTTAATCAAGCCCAGCAATATCTTGGCCAGCGTCGTCTTGCCGCTGCCCGACTCGCCGACGATCGAGACGATCTCGC
>JANWYX010000101.1 GCA_025055055.1 Caldilinea sp.
TTTGCGTCAGAGTGATGGCGGCGGTGGGTGCAGACCCGTGCTCCGGATAGAGGCGAGCGCGTAGCACGGCACTCGTCACCGGCTGCGTCACGGAAATTCCCACCCGCGTCGCAGTGAGCGGCGTCACCTGGATCACCGGCGCCCACGTCAGGTCGCGACGCATAGAGAGCACGTTGTCGCCGGGCTGGATAACTTCGCAGCCGAACTGATGGCGTGAGGTCTCGGGCAGGTCGGCGTGCGGGTCGATGTCGATGACGCAGAGGCGGTCGCCAGCCTGTGCGCCGGTGAGCGTCACTTGCGGCGGCGCCACGCCCTGCGGCGGCTTTCCCTGATCGAGGATCCGATCGAAGGCGCCGTCGTTGTTCAAATCGCGCAACAGGAAGGCGCGCGCCTCGCCGGAGGGCAACTCGTCGTTCTGATAGGCAAGCTGAAAGACCTGGTTGACCAACGGTACAGCGCCCGAAGGCGGGACAAAGGTGATGGTGGTTAACGAGATCGGCAACGACCCAAGGTACGGAGCGGTGCTTTCCGGAATTTGCGCCCAGTCGAACCAAGTGCGGATGGTTTGCCATTCGGTGCGTCGAAGGTTGTGCGCTCCCAGCGTGTTGCCGCAGGCAGCGCCCCAATGCGCGTCGTCCCAGATGAACGCATGGTTTTCCGGCGCATAAACGTAGCCCATGGCGCTGCCGGTGCAGGCGAAGGTCTCCGTCACCACGCCGCTGGGCAACACGGCCAGGTAAGAATCGAACTGGCCGAGCAGGTAATGTCCTAGCTCATGCGCCAGCGCTGCGGCCCAGTCGCGATTTACATCCACACCGGAAGGCAGGGGCTGCGAAGGCGGAACGCCATAGCGATTCCAATGGCTACCGATGTACATCTTGCCTGGCTCGTAGACGAAATCAACGGTGGGGTCTGGATCGGGCGTCGAGGCGCCGACCTCGCCTTTGATGTAGGAGAGGGGGCGCATAGCGTTGCTGGCGTAGAGCCAAAGATCGGTCTGCGGATCGTTCCAATGCTCATAGTTTTGATAGATCGTCACCTGGCCGAGGGCGAATTGACCCTCGGTAAAGCGGTAAAGATGCTCAGACGCATCCACGATGCGCTGCGCCAGCGTCGCTTTGTACGCCGGATCGCCTTCTAAATTCCATTGTGCAGAGATCTGCAGATCGCGTATGAACAGTGGGCGCTTTAGAATCAGCCGCATCTCCGGAAAATTGAAAGCTGTCGGCCAGACATAGGCTTCGGCGCGCACGCTCTGCGGCTCGCCGCTGGTGCGGTAGAGTGCGCCTCTGGCCGTGGAATCGTTCAGCACGCGCGCCCACAACACGTCGCCGAGCTGAATGGCGCCGGCGTCGAGCACGTAGCCGGCGCTGTCCGTTGTGTATTGCTGGTTGGTCGTTGCGTTGAAAACTTCGGCGTTGGCGACCGGCTTTAGACAATCCGGGTCGTCGCAGACGCGCACCGGCGGCAGTTGAAAGGTGACGCGCAGAAGGGGCGGCAGCTGTGCAGGATTTTCCGTGCTATGAAAGACGCGTGCGTCGCCGGTGGTCGCCAAGGTGTCCAACATGAGGCCGAAATTGGCGTCGGGATTGTTGACCCAATCTTGGACGAGGGCGGTCAAGACCGAAGAGGTGTAGGCGATGTACGTATCGGTGGATGGAGGCGCGCTCCACACATCCCATGAAATGGCGGCAGGTTGGTTGTTCCAGGTGGTGAGTGCAGCGTTCCAGGGCGCAGTGATTTGATACACATGCACGGAATTGGGACTTCCGACCGTCTGATAGAGCTCCAGCGCAACGCTTTGAACGGAGGAGCCGCGTGGGATGGCAGCGAGGTTAAAGCGCAGGTACGTGCGCTGTTGAAACGTGGTGCTGCCGAAGATCAATCGCAAGATCTGTAACGTGTCGGCGTTGGAGAAGCTCTGGGTGGGATTGGTCGAATCGACGTAGGTGTCGGCGACAGGGCGGAAGATGCGCGTGTCCACCTGCGGCGCATCGACCGAAGCGGGGACGATCTTTGGTTCCTGAGCGTAGGCGGATGACGGCGCAATGATGAATAGAATACAGATCGCTATTCCCAGCGCTGCAGTCCAGACTGCCGGTTCTCTTAACACGAAAAAAAGGCGGCTTCCACGCTTCTCTCGCTTCGTGCGCAGTTGTATCTTACGGTTCGCAGCTTGTTTCGAGCTTTGGCGTACCATGGTTATTCTTCTCCCTCTGCTTTCGGTGCAGCCGGAGCGAGTCGCCTCACCACTCGACGTCGCTGCGATTGGCCTCGATCCGGCTGTCTCGCTCCGCCACCACGCGCGGTAGATCTAAGATGTGAATGACGCCGTTGTCGAATTCGAGCAGGCCGCGGCGTCGCCAATCGGCCAAAATCCGGTTGACCCACTCGCGCCGCGCGCCGATCATCGAGGCCAGGTCGCTTTGATTGAGGCCGAGATCGATGCGGTAGCGTTTGCCCGGCGTCAGCTCCTGGCCGTATTGCTCGTTCGCCTGCAAGATGATGTGCAACAGCCGTCCCGGCGCATCGAACTGGGCGATGGACTCGGCATAGGCGGCCGTCCAGCGCAACTTGCCCGCCAGGAGACGGATGAAGGCCATGGCAAAGCGCGGCAGGGTCTCCAGATGATGGAGAAAACGCTCCTGCGACATGCTAAGCAGCAAGACAGGTGTGAGCGCCCTGGCCGTCGCCGAACGGGGCGCGTGATCGATCGCCGCCAGCTCGCCGATCACGTCGTTGGTCGAAAAGATGGCGATGGACGTTTCACCGCCGGCCGGGCTGGTCGTGTAGATGCGCACCTTTCCTTTGAGTACAAAGTAGACCTCGCGGCTTTCGTCGCCTTGCCGAAAGATGATTTCATCGCGGTTATATTCTTTTAGACGTAAATCCTGTACAATTGTTTCGATGTCTTTTCTCGACAGGTTACGGAACAGCGGCATTTCCTGTAGTAAAGCGATTCGTCGCGCCAGGGCGTCATTTTGCATAGCGAAAACCCTTTCCATCATATGTCTCTAGCGTCTTGCCGCCGATAGCATAAACTGCAGATTTTATGTGCTGGAATTCACATTCTCTGTGTTGACTGCGAGATGCCGTGGGAAGATGACTTGCGGTTATGATTTTGCTATGGTGATCTTGCCATAGCTTCATTGTGCATCCTCGCTGTAACAATCTGATTATGGTTCAATGCACGTCGGAGCGCAACCTGACGTGATGAAGCTGATTGCAATGACCGCCCAATCGCTCTTCTCTGGAGGCAAAGTTCGCAATGTCGTTGTTTGCTTGGCTGTTGATCGGTCATCTGATCGGAGACTGGATGCTTCAGAACGACTGGATGGCGCGCTATAAGCGGGGGCGTTGGTGGAGTTCGGAATGCATTGTGCACTGCGTTGTGTATAGCGTCAGCGTGGTGCTGGCGGCCTGGTGGGGCGGTCGGGGGCTGGTCTCCGAGTTACAGCTTGTGACGGCGTTTCCCTTTCTTCTGTTTTCTCACTGGCTGATCGATGGGTTTAACCTTGCAGCATGGTGGGGACGGGTCGTCAATCAGACACAGACGGATTTTGTGCGCATTATGGTTGACCAGACGATGCATCTGATCGTGCTCGGCGTATGTGTGTCGTGGATTTTTTCCTGACTATTGCTCACTGTGAAACGCCCTTGTCAAAAGAGCGTGTAAATAAACGGTCCCACT
>JANWYX010000112.1 GCA_025055055.1 Caldilinea sp.
ATCTGCGCCTGGATGGTCACATCGAGCGCAGTCGTCGGCTCGTCGGCGATGATGAGGCTTGGCTGGAAGATCGTCGCCAGAGCGATGGCGACGCGCTGACGCATGCCACCCGAAAGCTGATGGGGATACAGATTCAAAACGTCCGGCGGCAAGCCGAGGCGCATGACATGGTCGCGCGTCTGCTCCAGAAACAATTTTTTGTTCGGAATGCCCTGATGGGTGCGCACGATGTCTTCAAAGGTACGGATGATCTTACGCACAGGGTTCAACACGCTCATGGAGCCTTGCATCACGTAGGAAATTTCTTTCCAGCGCACGGTCTGACGCAGCTCCTCCGGGTCGATCTTTGTCATGTCCACTTGAAGGGCGCCGAAATCGTAGAGCACGCGGCCGGATTCGATGCGGAGCGGCGGCTTGACCGTCCCGGAGATCACCTTGATCAACGTCGTCTTGCCGCAGCTCGACTCGCCGGCGATGCCGTAAATCTCGTTCTCGAAAAGCTCTAGCGATACGTCATCCACTGCGCGCACCGACCGCGAGATGCCGTAGACTTGAGTGCGATAATATGCGCGCAGATTTTCCACCTGTAACAAGGGCATGGGTTATGCTCCGATCCGTCTGAGGCGCGTGCGAGGGTCGATAAACTCGTTGACGCTGGAGAAAAGCAGGTACAGGCCGAGGAACAAGACCACGGCCACCAAGATGGGCGCAGCCAGCCACCACCAGACGCCTGCCACCAACGCCTGGTGCTGGTTGGCCCAGAAGATGGTTGTCCCGATCGTCGGCACCGTCACATCCGAAAGGCCGAGCACGCTCAGGGTCACCTCCATGCCGATCGACCAGAGCATGTTATTGATCGTTGTGGCGAAGACGACGGGCAAGACGAACGGAAGGTGCTCGCGCAGCGTCAGCAACAACGGGGGCGTGCCGGAATAGACGGCGGTGCGCGTGAAGGCACGTTCTTTCAGGCTCAACACCTGTGCGCGGATCAGTCGCGCGTCCCACGGCCAGCCGAACAGCCCCAGCAGCAACGCCAGCGTGACCAGGCTCAATTGCCCCTGCAACAAGAAGCTCAGCAAGACCAGGATCGGTAACACCGGCAACACGACAAAGCTGTCGTTCGCAGACATCAGCGCACGGTCGATGAATCCCCCGCGGTAGCCGGAGACCAGGCCGACGAAGATCGCGATCAGCCGCGACACAACGGCGGTGATCACCCCCAAAATCAACGAATTGCGCACGGCAAAAGCCATCCACCAGAGCAAATCCTGGCCGCGGGAGTTCGTGCCAAAGGGATGCTTCAAAGAAGGCGGTAGATCCTGCGGCGTCATAAAGGTGCGCGTCGGCGGATAGGGAGAAAACCAGGAAAGAACGGCCAACAGCAAAGTGAGCATCAAAAAAAGGGAGGCGACGCGAAAACGCCCATCGTATCGGAGCAAGTCGCGAAAAACAGCCAACATAGCTTCATCCAATCTTATTGATGGCGCACTCTGGGATCGAACAGAGGATAGATCAAGTCCAGGATCAACACTGCCGTCGCCACGCCGATGATGGAAAGCAACGTAATGCCCATGATCAGGGTGTAGTCGTTCGCCATAACCGCCTGAAAGGTGAGCGTTCCCATGCCCGGATAGCCAAAGACCACCTCCATGATCAGCGCGCCGCTGAAGATCAGCCCCAACTGTAAAGCCAGGCCGGTGATCTGCGGCAGCATGGCATTGGGAATGATGTATTGACTCAGGATACGCTTTTTAGGAAGCCCCGTGACTTCGGCGTAGACGACGTAGTCCTCGGAGATAATGTTAGAGGTCAACGATTTCATGCCGACGAACCACCCGCCGACGCCGAGGAGGATCAGGCTGAGCAAGGGCAGGATCGAATGGCGCAGCACGGTCCAGGCGAAACTCCAGCTGAACTCGACCCGCGTGCCGGGCGGATAGGCGCCGCTGAAGGGGAAAATCGGAATCCAATAGGCGAAGACGGCGAGCATCACCAGGGCCACAATATAATAAGGGATCGGGCGGATGGCCTGGCTGAGGATGTCCACGATCTGGATCGCTCGGTTGTTTTCATAATAGCCGGCGATGGCGCCCAGAATGTTTCCAACGATCCAGGAGATCAGGATCGCCGGAATGAGCAGGCCGAACGTCCACGGCATCGCCGTCGCCAGAAGCTGGATCACGGGCGTGGGAAAGGAAGAGAGCGACGGCCCCAAATCGCCCCGCAGCAGGCGCCCCCAGAAGGCGAGATACTGCTCCCACACGCTGCCCGACAGACCGTACATCTCGGTCAGCGCCTCGCGCATGGCGATGATCGCTTCCGGGCTGACGTGCGAGCCGCTCATCATCAGTTGGCTGACCTGCCGCTCCACCGGGTCGTTGGGCGAAAGGCGCGGAATGATAAACGTCAATGTGACACCCAAAAAGATCACCAAAATATATTGCGCAATGCGAGGAACCAGATAATTCAACACAAACTTGCGCACATCTTCTCTCCATGCAATGAAATAGCTGGCTGCTCCGGCGACAAGCGTTTCCGGAACAGCCAGCCGTGCAAATTTATGCCTTCGGCTTGATCTTCACATACATATACTTCGTGTTCGCCCAGTTCGCCACGGGATTGGTGTATGGATTTTCCGCAGTGGGGAAACCTTCCCAGTAGCGCTCATCGCAAACGGAGAAGACGTTGTAAGACATAATCGGCGTGATCGGCATCTCGTTGACGGCCAGCTTGATAAACTCCAGCCCTAGCTCGATACCTTTGGGGTCGTCGAAGTCGAGCCGCTGGATGGCCTCGATGATACGATCCAGCTCCGGATGGCGCCAGCGCATCCGGTTGCGCCCGACGGCGTTTTCGCCCGTTGGCCGATAGAACGAGGAGTGCCAGGACTCCAAGAAAAAGAAGAGGTCTGGATGGCCGCCCCAGGTTTCGATCGTCCAGCCAAACTCGGCGTCCATTTCGCCCAACAGCGTCAATCGGGCGCGCGTGGCGTTGTCGCGCACGTCCAGCGAGGCGTCCACGCCGAACTCCGACCAGTTTTCGACGATCATGGCGGCTCCGCGGTTCATGACCGGTCGCGTGTCACCTTCGGCCATCAAAGCGATTTTCAACACTTCGCCGTTGGGCAGCACCCACTTGCCGGCCGAATTGCGCGTGCAACCCGCCTTCAACATCAGCTTCTCCGCCGCCTCCAGGTCATGTTTCCACCAGCCATAGCCGATGGCCTTGCGAATCTCGGCAGGATCGGTGGGCACCATGTCGCCGAGCGATTTGCGTGCCTCCTCGGCAATGCGTTGCGCAGCGTCGGGGTCGTAGGGCTTGTACTGTTCGCCGTTGCCCAGGTCCAGCGTGAAGTTGTTCAGCCAATCCTGCATCGGCTCGAAATAATAGCCGGGGTAGAGCCCCGTCGGCGGCACGTGGATAGCGGAGATCGTCGCTGCGCCGCGGTACGAAGCCATCGCCACGCGCACGATGTCGATCGCCAGCGTCAACGCCCAGCGAATGTCGCGGTTGTCCAGCCCGGGCTTTTCGTTGTTGTAGATCACGGAAGGCAGCGTCGGGTCTGGATGCGCCCAGGGGAAGGATTTGAACCAGCCTTTCGAGGTGGGATTGGTGCGCGCCAACGTGATCATCCCCTCCGGCGCAATGTCGTGGATCACGTCCAGCTCGCCCGATGTCTGCGCCATCACCTTCTTATCACTGGGGCCGGCGTTAATGTACATGGCGTATTTGGGCGCCGGCATGCCAAAACGCGCCAACGTCGTGCGTTGCCAGTCCTCGCGACGCTCCCACAGGTACCAGTCGCCCTGTGGGTCGTAATCCTTCAACACATACGGTCCCAGACTTACAGGAGGATTGAAGGTGTAGGCAACGATGTCGGATTGCTTTTCAAAGACATGCTTGGGCATAATGAAACAAGCGCTCCACCGCACGGTGAAGAGACCGTGGAAGCGCGAGTTCGGCTCGGTGAGGTTGAAGACCACCGTATACTTGTCGGGAATCTCCACGCTGGCCACATATTTGTTGAATTGGCCGTTGTAGTTCATGCCGGGGGTTGCCTTGAGAGTCTCCACCGTGTACGCAACGTCCTCCGCCGTGAACTCCACGCCATCGCTCCAGTAGATGCCTTCGCGCAGCTTCACCGTCATCTGGGTGAAATCTTCGTTGTAGATCGGCTTCTCGGCGGCCAAGGAGTTGTCCCACACGCCGTCGATGCCGGCGTCCGGATCGATGTACCAAAGGGCGTCCAACGCCAGCTGCTGCAGCCCCGTCGATGCGCTCTGGATGCCCGGACGCCAGCGGTTAAAGTCATCGGCCGGCACTACTCTGCCCGTCGGGTTTTCCAGGATCAACGTCTCCGAGCGCAGCACGCCCGGCGCGATCTCGCGATCCCCCGCCACGCTCACTGCAGCGCCTCCGCCCGCTGCGGGAGCGGCTCCACCCGGCGCCGCCGGTCCGGCGCAGGCGGTCAGCATTGCGCCGGCAGTCACAAGCCCTAACTGCGCCAAGAATTCGCGTCTTGACAGCGTATACCTGTTCATCTTTTTCTTCTCCTCTGGTATGCACTACAATTTGTCTGTACTACAATGGAAATCGGGAATGGAACGGGAATGGAGTCCTGACCTTATCGACTGCAGGCAAGCGTGTGCACCTCCGAACATATTTGACAAAACGTATGATTGACTTTGAGAAGCCGTCGCTCTGGACAAAGGAGCTGCTCGATCTCAAAGCGCGTTCACCGGAGAGCGCGAACGAACGCCATGCATTGCGACATCGCCCATGCAAGACGCGACAGGCGCACGCACGACGAATTAGAATACTTTCAAATCGTCCTTCAATTTTTTGTTGACATTGGGAAGGTAACTGACTAAACTATATTGAAAATTTTCTAAATTGTCAACCCCCATTTTCAATTAAAATTTTACTAAAATTTTTGTTCACAATTTTGTTCTGACAGGGCATCTGAGGCAACCGTGAGCAAACGTCCATCGCTTCGTGAAATTGCAGCCATCAGCGACGTCTCGGTTTCGACCGTCTCCCTCGTGTTGAACGACCGGCCCGGCATTTCCGAACAGACCCGCCTGCGCGTGCTAGAGGCGGCCAGCCAGCTTGGCTATGAGTTCGGCCAATCTTCTGCTACACCCCGGCAGGCAACCAACACCATCGGGCTGATGATCGAACATGGCTCCATTCATGCGCTGATGGACATTTTCTACGGGGATGTGATCCGCGGCTTTCAGTCCGAGGCGCAGCGGCTCGGCTATCAAGTGCTGCTGCACATGTACGACCAGCACAGCGAAGAGTTGAACGCCTTACAGTCTGACCTGGTGGAGCGCGTGCAAGGGCTGATCATCGCCAATGACGGCGACATCACGCCGGAGATGGTCGTGCAGTTGGAAAAGGCGCGCGTGCCGCTCGTCTTGATCGAAAATCGAATTGAAGGCCATCGGCTGCCCAGCATCCTCGGCGACAACTTCACTGCGGGCTACACGGTCACGCGCCACTTGCTTGCGCTGGGTCACCGCGAGATTGCCATCCTGCGCGGTCCGACCAAATACAGCAGCCTGGTGGATCGGCTGCGCGGCTGTTTCGCGGCCCTGGGCGAGGCGGGGTTGACCGTGCCTGAGGCGTTTCTGCCGCCCCCGGCGTCCGAGCATCCCCAAAAAGGCTACCTGCAGATGAAAAGCATCCTGTCCTTGCGTCGCAAGCCGACTGCAGTTGTAGCCATCAGCGACAAGACCGCCTTCGGTGCCATGAGCGCCATCCATGAAGCCGGGCTGCGCATCCCAGAGGACATCGCCATCGTCGGTATCGACAATGTCGCCAGCAGCGTCTACACCAATCCCCCGCTCACCACGTATCATATCCCCAGGCGGGAGATGGGCATCCTCGCCATGCAAAAGCTTCATCGCATCATCGAAGGAAGGGCGGAAATTCCGGTGAAGAGCGTGATGTACGGCGAACTGATCGTGCGCGGGTCTTGCGGCGCACAAGGGCGGGGATGAAGCCTTTTTCGGTATAATAGCTGCATGGCCTCATTCGACGCTTCGCCGCTGCGAGAACAACACAATGCGTCCTCTCTCCAAGACTGGCGGTGGTGGGCGCCGGGCCTCGCTCGGTTGCGCGCCTACCCACCGACTTGGCTACGCTACGACCTGACCGCCGGACTGGTGCTGGCCACCATGCTCGCGCCGGTGGGCATGGCCTACGCGCAGGCCGCCGGCCTGCCCGCCGTCCACGGCCTCTATGCGACGATCGTTCCCCTGCTAGCCTATGCGATCTTTGGCCCAAGCCGCATCCTCGTCGTCGGCCCCGACTCCTCGCTGGCGCCGCTCATCGCCGCCACAGTGCTGCCGCTGGCGCAGGGAGACACCCAGCGCGCTGTTGCGCTGGCAGGCATGATGGCAATCATGGCCGGCGTCATCTGCATCGGCGCCGGCGTAGCGAGATTGGGCTTCATCACCGAGCTGCTCTCCAAACCGATCCGCTATGGCTATATGAACGGCATTGCGCTCATCGTGTTGGTGAGCCAAGCACCAACGCTCCTGGGCTTTTCGGTGGAAGGCGACAACGCGCTGCAGCGGCTATGGGAGCTGGTGGTGGGAATCACAGACGGTCGAATCAACTGGGGCGCCTTTGCAATCGGCGGCTCGGCGCTGGTCGCCGCACTGTTGTTGAAACGTCAACCTCGCATTCCGGCGATGCTGGTCGTGCTGGTGGGTGCGACGCTTGTTGTGACGCTCTTCGACCTCGACGCCCGCACCGGCCTGGCCGTCGTAGGGACGGTTCCCACCGGCCTTCCCATGCCTGCACTGCCGCAGGTCACCCTTGACGATCTGGCGCCGTTGCTGCTCGGCGCCGTCACCGTAGCGGTCGTTGCCTTCGCCGACACCAGCGTGCTCTCGCGCGCCTACGCCGCCAAAACGGGCGACAAAGTCGATCCCAACCAGGAGCTGGTGGCGCTGGGCGCCGCTAATCTGGCTGCAGGCTTCTTTCAAGGGTTTCCCATCTCCAGCAGCTCGTCGCGGACGCCCGTCGCCGAGGCTGCAGGCGCGCGCACGCAGCTGACCGGCGTCGCAGGTGCGCTGGCAGTGATGGCGCTGCTCCTCTTTGCGCCTTCATTGCTGACCAACACACCCATCGCCGTTCTGGCGGCGATCGTCATGGTCTCGGCGCTGGGTCTGATCCAAATCGCCGATCTACGACGCATCTATCGCATCCAGCGCTGGGAGTTTTGGCTGTCGATGGCGTGCCTGGCCGGGGTTGTCCTCTTCGGCGCCATCCAGGGCGTAGGGCTGGCCATCGTGATCGCAGTCATCGAATTTCTCTGGGATGGCTGGCGCCCCCATTCCGCCGTGCTGGGTCGCGTCGATGGCCTCAAGGGCTATCACGACATTACGCGCTATCCAAATGCCCGGCTCATTCCTGGGCTGGTGCTCTTTCGCTGGGATGCGCCGCTCTTTTTCGCCAATGCGGAATATTTCCGCACGCGCGTACTCGAGGCCATCGCTGCCTCACCCACGCCGGTGCGCTGGGTGGTCGTCGCAGCCGAGCCGGTCACCAGCGTCGATGTCACCGCCGCCGACATGCTGGCCGAGCTGGACGACACCCTGCGGCAAGCCGGCATCCAACTCTGCTTTGCGGAGATGAAAGATCCGGTCAAAGACAAACTCAAACGTTTTGGTCTGTTCGATCGCTTTGGCGAAGAGCATTTTTTCCAGACGATCGGTCAGGCAGTGAACACCTACGTCAAAACATTTG
>JANWYX010000183.1 GCA_025055055.1 Caldilinea sp.
GTGCGCACGCCACCACCACCGCATCCTCGCGCGCCATGCCGTTATGCGAAGCAACGCGCACCGGGCCGTAGCGATTGTCGATGGCGGGCTTAAAGAGTTGCACCTTCTTACGTGCGATTTCGGCCCGACGGATGCGGCGCAGCAGCTCTTCGGTCTTGCCGCTGAACATGGAGCCGCAGATCAGCTCGATGCGGCCATCGCTGTGGAGTGAGGAATGCATAACGATCTCCTCTCGATTAGAGCACTTCCGGGAAAACGACAAGAAAAAGGGCAGAGAAGAGGTTCTCCGCCCTTTGTTTTGCTCGCAGAGGCTCCCTTGCAAGCGGTCGATGACTTCGGAGCCGATTTTAGCTTCTTGCGGTCAATCCGTACTTCGCATAGACTTCGGCGGCGGCGGCTTCGGGATTGTCACCGCGGGCGCGCGCTTTGCGTGCGGCTTCCTCCGCCTCACGCCGCACCTGCATCTCCAGCTCGCGACGCGCGCTCTCGCTCTGCCGGCGTTCAAGGCGCTTCATGAAGCGTTCCACCTGGCCGGCGGTGTCGACAATGCGCTGCTCGCCCGTATAGAAAGGATGGCAGGTGCTGCAGACGTCGGTGCGAATTTCTGGAACCGTGCTGCCTGTGATCCACGTCGCGCCACAGGAGCAAATGACGCGCGCGTTCGGATAATATCGTGGATGAATATCGGGTTTCATCTCAGTTCACCTTTTCCGGATAAACGCTCACCTGTTTGCGGCCGCGGCGTCCCCATTCGAAGGTGACGTAGCCGTCGGCCGTAGCGAAAAGCGTATCGTCCTTTCCAATGCCGACGTTAACGCCGGGATAGATGCGCGTGCCGCGTTGGCGAACAAGGATGTTGCCTGCCGTCACCCATTCGCCGCTGTAGCGCTTTACGCCAAGGCGCTGTGCATTGGAGTCTCGTCCGTTGCGGCTAGAGCCGCCACCTTTTTTGTGCGCCATCAGAATCTCTCCTTCCTAGCGTCCTTGCGCTTCTGTTCGTCTTCCTACACGTGAATGGACTCGATCTGCAGCCGGGTCCGCTGTTGCCGATGCCCTTTGCGCACGCGAATGCGCTTCTTCGGGCGGTAGCGGAACACCAGAATCTTCCGACTGCGATGTTGGCCTGTGATTTTGGCGGTGACGGTGGCGCCCTCCACGGTCGGCGCGCCCACTTTGACCGACCCGTCGTCCACCACGAGCAAGACATCGTTCAGGGTGATCGAATCCCCCACGTTGCCGTCGAGCTTTTCGACCTCGACGGTGTCACCTGGCGCCACACGATATTGTTTGCCGCCGGTGCGAATCACTGCGTACATGTGTTGTCTCCTTTCCTACGCCGCGGCCGGTCTGCTCGACCGACGCTTTGGTGCGGCGATGCACCCTGAAAGGCGAGGGCGCATCTCCTTTGTTGTTTTGACAATATAAAACAGCTTGTAGGCAAAACAGCCTGTAGGCGCTAGATGCACCCACGAACAAATAGTATACGCCGGAACGACTTTTCCGGTCAAACGAGCAAGGCACCGAAATGCAACAGATCTTTGATGGACATCAGATGAACTAACAATGTTTTGTCTATATTTTGTCAATTGTATGTTGACCTACCGAAGGAGTATCCGGAGGGGAGTATGATGCTGAACGTGCCTACCGATCGGTAGGTAGGCGAGAAGAATCGGTGAAAAAGTTACGAAATCCAAATGCAAGAGGTACGCGATTCAACCCAACGCGTGCTTGACGTCGCCGAGCAGCTTTTCATGGAGTGCGGTTATAACGCCGTCACGTTGCGTGACATTGCCGACGCGCTGGGCATCAAGCAGGCGTCCCTCTATTATCATTTTCCGGGCGGCAAAGAGCAACTCTTTCTTGTCATGGCGGAGCGCATGTTCGAGCGCCATCGTCAGGGGGTCACCGCCGCCATGGAGATGGGAGGAAACGACCTACGTGCGCAATTGCGAGCGGTGGCGGCCTGGTTTGGTTCACAGCGCCCGTTGAAGTTGATGAGCATGTTGCACGCCGACTTGACTGCGCTCGGCCCGGAGGCCGGGGAGCAGCTTGCCCAGAAGGCGCATGCCGCGTTGTTGCAGCCTTTGCGAGAATGTTTCGTCAGGGCGCAGGCGCAAGGCGAAATTCGCACCATGCATCCTGACCTGCTGGCCGGCTGTTTTTTGTGGCTGATGGATGGTCTCAACTACGGCGAGCTGCGCAAAGGCGCGCCGCCGCGCGAGGTCATGGCGGAGGAGATCATTTCGCTGTTCCTCGACGGCCTACTGCCGCGAGCCGATGCGGCGCCGATCTCTTTCGGCAAAGAATCAACGGGAAGTAACTCAACTGAAGCCGGGGCGCGAGAAAGCGGATTGAGCGAATGGCGACAAGGACGGTGAGTGTGGTTGTCGGCCACATTTTCGGTGGACCGCCAGGTCTTGGGAAGGAGAGCAAGTGCTGCGAAACTCCAAAATTACGTTCCGCCAAAAAATACGTCTCGTGAAGAAGCTCCTGAAGAAACCGGAGAGGAATGTGTTGAAAGGGAAAAGAACCCGATGCGCGCCCGGGCCGAACAAAACCGCCTGATGACTATTTTTCTGATCGTCTTTGTCGATCTGTTGGGCTTCAGCCTGATTTTGCCGTTGTTGCCCTATTACGCCAGATCCTATGGCGCGAACGAGGCTATGATCGGTCTGTTGACTGCGTCCTATGCGGCTGCGCAGCTGATCGGCGCGCCGGTGCTGGGGCGTCTTTCGGACCGCTACGGGCGTCGTCCGATTCTATTGGTCAGCATTGCAGGCACTGCCTTGGGCTTTTTGTTGTTGGGCCTGGCGGAGACGCTGGGCCGCTCGATCGGGGTGGCTTTCTTCGGCGCCGACCTTGCCGCCATCAACGGCGCGGTCCTGAGCTTGATCCTGGTCAGCCGCCTTCTGGACGGTTTGACGGGCGGCAACATTAGCGTGGCGCAGGCGTACATCGCCGACGTCACGCCGCCGGATGCGCGCGGCAAGGCGTTCGGCCTCATCGGTGCAGCGTTCGGTCTGGGGTTCATTATCGGGCCGGTGATCGGCGGCCTGCTGGCTGAGCGCTTCGGCTACGCTGCGCCTGCGTTGGCTGCATTGGCGATCGCTACGTTCAATTTCCTGGCCGTGTATCTCTTTCTCCCCGAATCGGTGACCTTTGAGCGCCGTGTCGAGCTTGCCAACC
>JANWYX010000412.1 GCA_025055055.1 Caldilinea sp.
GGTCCATGACCTGAATGTGCTGCACCTCCCCGTTGGTCGAGGCGGGCGTCTGCTCCTCCGGCATCAGGATGGCGAGGCCAACGTAGAGGAGAAGGCCCAGCCCCATCGAACCCAGGGTGACGGCCACCCAGATCAGGCGGATCAGGTTGGCGTCTACGCCCAGTCTCTCGCCGATGCCGCCGCACACGCCCAACACCATGCGGTTGGTGCGGCTGCGCCGCAAAGAGATGTGCGCGCGCATCTGGTTCATCCGGGTCTGGAATTCATCGGCGCCCGGCATAGCGTTGCTCACGGCTTCCTTCATGCGCCGGGCGGCCTGCCCAATTTCCCGGTCGATGTTGCGGTCGCTATTCGCCCGCAGGAGCAGATACCCTGCGCCGATCAACACCGCCGGCCAGAAAATCACTGCGATCACTCCCCAGAGCGCGCCCCACACTCCGGGTAGAACGCCCAGGTTCGCCAGCAGCCAGAGCACGCCGGCCCCCATGAGAATGCCGGCCGCCCACGTGACGCCTTTCTGGCTCAGCTCAAGCGCCGGCGGGCGCAACTGGCCGACCGTATTATTGCCGGTGGGCAGGAAAAGCGCAAGCAGAATATAGGCCAGCAATCCGCCGCCCCAGCTCATGAAGGTGGCGGCCACCCAGAGAACGCGCACCAGCACCGGATCCCAGCCAAAATATTCGGCGACGCCGGCGCATACGCCTGCAATCACCTTGTCGGACGGGTGTCGATACAACATGCGTTTTTCGTTCATTTGTGCAACCTCTCTCTGTTTTATCTATGTCACGCCAATCCAGTCGTTTGCGATTCGGCGCTCCATCGTAATGGCGCTGTTTTTCTCCGTGATCGCTTTGTCGTCAATCAATACGCAGGATCGCGCAAAAGGTTGCAAAGTTCCGGCCCAATTCGTGACAGGAGGCTGACTTCTCGCTACAATTGCCAGACATGAACGCCGGCAGCCACGCGCCAGACGCACCCGAACCACACCAATACAGATTGGATTCTGCCGTTCGTCAAACGCAGACGCCATCGGCGCCGATCCGCCTGGGCTTTCCGGTCAAGGTGCTGGGGGAGCCACTGCGTTCGCACGACAGCCGCCGTTGGCAGCACGCGCCGCATCTGAGCGTGAGCCTGGCCTATCTGCGCGACATTTTCGAGTATCTCCATCGTCGGCGGATTCGCTTCTATCGGCTCGCTGGACAGCTTGCGCCCTATCTGACCCATCCGTCGCTCCCTGCGTTTCACCGCCAGCTCGACGAATGCGCCAATGAACTCGCGGCAACCGGCGATCTGATCCGACAGTTCGGCCTGCGCGTGACGCTGCATCCAGGCTATTACGTCCAGCTCAGTGCGCCGGATGAAGGGCCTGTGCAGCGCGCCCATGCAGAGTTGTCAGCAGCGACCGCGTTGCTCGATGCGATGGGACTGGATCAGGACGCCGTGGTTGTGGTGCATGTCGGCGGGGTCTATGGCGAGGCCGACGCTGCGCGCAGCCGCTTCGTGACCCGCTTTCTGGCCTTGCCCGAACGCGTGCGGCGCCGCCTGGCGCTCGAACACGACGATCGGCGTTTTTCCTTCGAGGACGCGCTGTGGATTCATCGCCGCACGGGCATCCCGGTCGTGCTCGATGTGCTGCACTTGCGGTGTTTCAATCCAGAAAGGCGCACTTTAGGGGAGGCGCTGGTCGCTGCGCTGGCGACCTGGCCGCCAAGTCAGCACCCTAAAATCCATTTCAGCAGTCCACGCACGGCGCTGCGCATTGTGCGCACCGTCGACGGAGAGCGCCTCCAGCCGCCGCTTCCCAACCAACACAGCGACTTTGTCGATCCCTTCGCCTTCATCGAGCTGGTCGAGCTGGCGCGACAACTGCGCGTGCGTCCTTTTGACGTCATGCTCGAGGCCAAAGCCAAAGACCTGGCGCTGCTGCGGTTGCGCGAGCAGGTCGCTCACTTTGCGCCGTCTTTGGCCGACGTCGTGGCGTGAGCATAGAGTGCCCTCAGCTTGCGCTGCAACGCTCCCGGCAGACGCTCCTCCTGTTCGAGCCGCTCCCGCACATTGCGACGGTTGAGCGCCGGCAGCTCTCCCGCCCAACAACGAAACCTTACCCTACGCCCTGCGTCTCGTGCACAACGGCCAGCGCGTGGTCGAGAATTTCCAACGCGCGGTCG
>JANWYX010000341.1 GCA_025055055.1 Caldilinea sp.
CCTGCCCGCCCTGGCCGACGTGATGAAGCCGCAATATGGGCCGAATCCCAAACACGATGTGATCATGCTCGTCGGCATCGATCCCAGCGAGGAAATGCCGGTGCTCGACCTGCATCTGAAGCGGGCGGTGCGACGCGGCAAGGCGACGCTCGTCATCGTGCATCCGCGCCGCATCGAGCTGACGCGCTACGATGGCCCCTTCTTGCAGACAAACCCAGGGGCGGAGGTCGCCCTGCTGAATGGCCTGCTGCGCGCCCTCACCGAGGCGAAGGAAGACACCGGCTCCGACGCGCACAAACTGGTCGCAAGCGTCAAGATGCAGGAAGTGGAAAAACTCAGCGGCGTGGCGGCGGAAGAAATCAACAGGGCTGCTGCAACATTAGCCGGTGCGCAAAATCCACTCCTTCTCTACGGGCCGATGGTTGCACGCGGAGAAGCGGGCGTGCAAGTGCGTCAAGCGTTGATCAACTTGGCGCTCTATTTGGGCAAGCCGGAAAATCTGGCCTACGTCGGGCTGGAGGCGAACAGCCAGGGTTGCCGCGACGTTGGCCTCTTGCCTGACCGGCTTCCCGGTCACGTTGCCCTCGACGACCCAATGGGGAACGAGTTACTGAGCAGGTTATGGGGCTGCACGCTGCCCACCCGCGCCGGCAAGACCTATCGGCAGATGCTCGACGCGGCGGGAGGCGACATCAAGGCGCTCTACATCATGGGCGCTAACCCGGCCGGCGAACGTCCGGCTTGGGCAGATAACCTGGATAAGCTCGATTTTCTGGTCGTGCAGGAGCTCTTCCTGACCGAAACGGCCGCCAAAGCCGACGTGGTGTTGCCGGCGGTCAGCTGGGCGGAGCAGGACGGCACCTTCACCAACCTGGAGCGCCGCGTGCAGCGCGCGCCCAAGGCGTTAGGCAATCCACACAGCAAGGCTGCGCCGGATTGGATGATCCTCGATCACCTGGCCACCTATTTTGACGCGCAGTGGGGGCACGCCAACGCTCAGGCTGTGACGGCAGAGATCGCGCAGGCCGCGCCGATCTACAGAGGGTTGACCTGGGAGGCGCTCGGCGACCAGGGTCTGCAATGGAGTCCAACCGATCACAGTTCCGTGCGTTTGGCTATGAACTATGCGCCCGCCATCCAACCTGAACTGCCTGAACTCAAAGGCGGTTTGAGACTGGTCACCGGAACGGTGCTATACGACGGCGGTGACCTCTTCCGCTTGACCAAACAAATGAAGAACATGGCCTTCGGCGCCGAGATGCGGCTGAATCCGGCGGACGGCGAGAAGTTCGGCGTAGCGGAGGGCGAGAGCGTGACCGTGCGCAACGAACATGGCGCGCTTGAACTGACGGTCAAATTCGACGCCTCCCTCAAGGCGGGAGTTGTATGGATTCCGGAGAGCTTGCCCGGGGCGCCGGTTGGGGCTTTGTTGAACGGCAGCGCAATTGTCAACGTGCTCATCGAACAATAGAAATTTGAGAACAGGGGAAAGGTTGGCCGGAGATTGAGGAAAGCGGGTGATTCAGGTCTTGTGCATCCAATCGCTTTTGAAGTGCACAAAGTCCCCTCACCCTCTCCATCTCCCCATCCCTCTTGATCTCTAATTTCTCCCAAAACTTCAGGTGCACTTATGGACTGGTTTGAATCGATTGTCCTTCCCACCATTCGGTCGGTGGTGTTGATTGTCGTGCTGTTAACCGGCTTTGCATATCTGACGTGGTACGAACGCAAGTTGCTGGCGCGCTTTCATGTGCGCTATGGCCCGAACCGCGCCGGCCCCTTTGGTCTGCTGCAACCCGTGGCCGACGCCGTGAAAGCCGTCTTCAAGGAAGAAGTGATCCCCAACCACGTCGATAAGGTGGTCTATGTACTAGCGCCGGCGCTGGCGTTGATTCCGGCCCTGATCATCTGGGCGGTCATCCCGATCGGTAAAGGCTTCCCGGCCGTGGCCGATGTGCCGATCGGCTTTCTGTGGATTCTGGCCGTGGCGGGCATCGAGAGCTACGGCGTGATCCTGGCGGGCTGGAGCAGCAACAACAACTACTCGTTACTCGGCGCGCTGCGCTCGTCGGCGCAGATGATCTCCTATGAACTGCCGCTGGGTCTGTTCCTGATCAGCATCCTGCTGTTGGCGGGCGATTTCAGCTTGGTCAACTTGGTCGAAGCCCCACGCGCCTGGTGGGAGTGGATCTGGCTGTGGATCATGTTCCCACTTTTCTTCATCTGCATCCTGGCGGAGACCAACCGCAGCCCCTTCGACCTACCGGAGACCGAAAACGAGTTGGTCGCCGGCTTCCAGACCGAATATGGCGGCATCAAGTTCGCCCTCTTCTTCATGGCCGAATACATCAACATGATTACAACGAGCGCAATTATGGCGACACTCTTCTTCGGCGGCTATCGCCTCCCCTTCGGCATCGGTGGCGAGATCATGCCCTGGCTGGGGCCGTTCATTCTAGCCGGCAAGGTCGTAGTGCTGCTCTTCCTTTTTATCTGGGTGCGCGCCAGCCTGGGGCGCCCGCGCTACGACCAGTTGATGCGCTTCTCCTGGAAGACGTTGCTGCCGATCAGCTTAGGGTACATGATGGTTACGGCGTTGTTGGTGGTCTTTTTCAAATAAGGAAGGAAACGGCATGGCACTGCGAGATTTACTGAAAGGTGCAGTAGAGATCGGCAAAGCGATGGGCGTGACGCTCAAGGCGCTCACGGAAAAGCCGGTGACGGTGGAATACCCACGCGATCCAGTGCCGATCTATCCGCGCTTCCGTGGCAAGCATGAGCTGCGCCGTTACGAAAACGGCATGGAGCGTTGCATCGGCTGCATGTTGTGCGAAGCGGCCTGCCCAACCGGCGCCATTTACGTCGAGGCGGAAGAAAACGATCCGGAGCATCCAATCTCACCCGGCGAACGCTACGCCAAAATTTACGAGATCAACCTGTTGCGCTGCATCTTCTGCGGCGACTGCGAAGAGGCATGTCCGACCGAAGCGATTGTGCTCGGTTACGACTTCGCCATGGCAAGTTATAACCGCCGCGATTTCATTCTGACCAAAGAGCAGTTGCTCAATCCAGGCGATCCCTATGTGGTGATTCGCCCAGAGTAAAAAAATTCGGAGGGATGCAGATCATCCTGCGGATACGGCGCATTTTCACCGATTTGATCCGCAATCATCCGCGTTTTATTTCATGAAGTGAGTGGCTTATGGATTTTGCAATGATCTTCTTCATCCTCGTTGCTGCGCTGAGCGTCGGCGCTGCAGTGGGCGTTGTCACCAGCAAAATTGCGGTGCACAGCGCGCTCTTCTTGCTCGTGCACTTCGCCACGCTGGCGATTCTTTACATCACGCTGAACGCCCAGTTCTTGGCCGCAGCGCAGGTGATCATCTACGCCGGCGGAATCGTGATCCTGATTTTGTTCGTGATCATGTTGATCGGCTCAGGACCTATGGAGACGCGCGCCGCCTATCGCTCATGGGTTCCCTACGCCGGCCTGGCGCTGGGTGTGTTGATGTTGGCAGGCATCTCCTTGACCCTGCTGCAGACACCGGCGGCCCCGATCGACCCGGAGGCCAATCAAGGCGGCGTGCCGATTGTGGTCGGTCTGACGCTTTACTCCCAGAACATTTTGCTCGTGCAGCTGGCGGCCATCCTGCTGTTGGTGGCGCTGATCGGCGCGCTGCTGCTGGCAAGACGACCCAGACCTGAAGAATCTCCAACCTCCAATCTCCAGTCTTGAGAGTGGAGACCCAAAATTTCCGGAGGAAGAACGCGTGGTTCCGATCAACTACTATCTCATCTTAAGCGCCATCATCTTCACCATCGGTGCAGTGGGGGTGCTGAGCCGACGCAACGCGCTGATCATCATCATGTGTGTGGAAATGATGCTCAACAGCGTCAACCTCACGCTCATTGCTTTTGCAGGACAATGGAACAATCTCGCCGGTCAAATCTTCGTCTTTATGGTGATGGCCGTGGCCGCCGCCGAAGTCGCCGTCGGGCTGGCGATCTTAATCGCTCACTTCCACCTCTCTAAATCGACCAACATCGACGACGTGAATCTGATGAAATGGTGAACAGCTATGTTTGACTCGGTCTGGTTGTTATTCGCATTTCCGGCGCTGGGCGCATTGATCATTCTGTTCGCCGGGCATTGGATGCCCCAGAAGGTCGTCGGGTGGATTGCCTCACTGGCGGTAGTCGGCTCATTTGTGGTTGCGGTGCTGTTGTGGCTGGGTTTGTTGGCCCTGCCCGCCGAAGAGCGCAGCGTCACCGTGCACTGGTGGGACTGGATCACGATCGCCGACTTTCACGCGCCTGCCGCCGTGCTGATCGACCCGCTGAGCGTCGTCATGGCGATGGTGGTGACGGGCGTCGGCGCGCTGATCCACATCTATTCCATCGGCTACATGGACCACGAGCCGCGCTACCAACGCTACTTCTTCTACCTGAACTTCTTCATTCTGGCGATGCTCACGCTGGTGATGAGCAACAACTTCCTCGGCATGTTCGTCGGCTGGGAAGGCGTCGGCCTCGCCTCGTTCCTGCTCATCGGCTTTTGGTTTGACAAACGCGACGACCTGTACGGTTGGTACGCCGACTGCGGCAAGAAGGCGTTCATCGTCAACCGCATCGGCGACTTCGGCATGATCCTGGCGATGATCATCGTCTGGTCGACGCTGGGCACGGTGGTCTTCACCGAGCTGAACGAGGCGGCACACCATTTGGCGCCGGCCACGGCGACGCTCATCTGCCTATTGCTGCTGCTCGGCGCCACGGGCAAAAGCGCGCAGATTCCGCTCTACGTCTGGTTGCCCGACGCCATGGCCGGCCCCACGCCCGTCTCGGCCCTCATCCACGCCGCCACGATGGTCACCGCCGGCGTCTATATGATTATTCGCACCAACGCACTCTGGCATCTGACCGTAGACGCAGGCTTGGTCACGGCCTGGATCGGCATGTTGACCGCCCTGCTGGCGGCATCGATCGCCATCGTACAGACCGACCTCAAAAAGATTCTGGCTTATTCGACGGTCTCGCAGCTCGGCTTCATGATTGCGGCGGCAGGGCTGGCGGCTTACGGAGCGGCGCTCTTCCATTTGGTGACGCACGCTTTCTTCAAAGCCCTGCTCTTCCTGGCCGCCGGCAGCGTGATGCACGCCACCCACGGCGTGCTCGACATCAACCGCTTGGGCGGCCTACGCCAAAAAATGCCGACAACCTACCGCACCTTTTTGGTCGGCGCAGCGGCGCTGGCGGGCATTCCGCTCCTGTCCGGCTTTTTCTCGAAGGACGCCATCCTCGTCGTCGAACTGCAGAAGAACCTTGCGCTCTACCTGGTCGGCGTCGTCACTGCGTTGCTCACAGCCATCTACAGCTTCCGCGCCGTATTTGTCACTTTCCACGGTCAGCCGCGCGACCAACATCTCTACGACCACGTGCACGAAAGCGGACCGATCATGACCGTTCCGCTCTGGATTCTGGCTGCGCTCAGCATCGTCGGCGGCGTCATCAACCTCCCGTTCGTGCTGACATTGGAGCACTGGCTGGAGCCCGTGATCGGCGAGCACGAAAAGATTCCACTGGTGCTGGAGCTGCTCGGCATCACGATCAGCATCGTGGTTGCGGTGCTCGGCGTGTTGACGGCGCGAGCGCTCTACCTGACGCAAGAAGGCTGGGCGAAGCAACTGGCGCAGAGTTTCGCCATTCTGCGACGACCGGCCGAAAACAAGTGGTGGGTCGATGAAATTTACGACTTCCTCATTGTGAGGCCGCTCAAAGGCCTCGCAGGCGGGTTCGCCGGCTTCTTCGATCCGAAGGTGCTCGACGGCGCCGTGAACGGCGTGGGCGTAGCGCTCAACGACGCCGGCGAGGCGGTGCGCAAGCTACAGAATGGAGCCATTCCAGCCTACGCCTTGAGCATTTTGGTCGGCGTCGTCGCCGTGCTGTTTTATTTCTTGTTCATGGGGTAAAGTGAAACGCAGATGACGTGAATTGGGCGGATTTTCACCGATCAAAAGCAAATCCGTTTTGATCCGCTCGACCCGCGTCATCTGTGTTCTATAAAATTCAAAAGATGGTTGAATCTGCGGTCATCAATATAAGGGACTAACCCTATGACTTTATCGATTCCATATCTGCTCACCATCATCACCTTCCTGCCTTTGGTAGGGGCGGCGATCGTGACGCTCGTCCCAGGCGACGGCGCAAAGAAGTGGCTGGCGCTGGCGACGACGCTGGTCACCTTTCTCGTCAGCCTGCTCCTCTGGACGAACTGGCAGGATGGCTACGCCGGCATGCAGTTCGTCGAGGACGTCGTCTGGTTTGCGCCGTTGGGCATCCGCTATGCGCTCGGCGTGGACGGTGTCAGCCTCTTTCTGGTGTTGTTGACGACTTTCCTGATGCCGATTGCCGTCTTCTACAGTGTGCTCTACGTCGAACATCGCGTCGGCGCCTACATGGCGCTAATGTTGCTGCTGGAGACGGCCATGATCGGCGTCTTCGTAGCGCTAGACCTGGTGCTCTTCTTCGTCTTCTTTGAGGCGAGCCTGATCCCGATGTATTTCCTGATCGGAGAGTGGGGTGGAAAAAATCGGGTCTACGCAGCCGTGAAGTTCTTCCTATACACCTTTGCAGGCTCGGCGTTGATGGTCGTCGCCATCTTGATCGTCTATTTCTCGACCGGTTCCTTTGACATCCTGGCCTTGCAAAAGGCGCAGATGCCACCGGCCGTGCAAACATGGGCTTTTCTCGCCTTCAGCCTGGCTTTCGCCGTCAAGACGCCGCTCTTCCCCTTTCACACCTGGTTGCCCGACGCCCACGTGCAGGCGCCGACCGCCGGTTCGATCATCCTGGCCGGCGTGCTGCTGAAGATGGGCACTTACGGTTTCCTACGCCTGGCTATGCCGGTCTTCCCACAGGCGGCGGAGCAGTTCGGCCCGCTGCTGGCGACGCTGGCGGTGGTCGGCATCCTTTACGGCGCCCTGGTAGCGCTCATGCAGAAGGACATCAAATCGCTCGTCGCCTATAGCTCGGTGGCGCACCTCGGCTACGTCATGCTCGGCATCGTGGCGATGAACGCGCAAGGCGTCAGCGGCTCTATCCTACAGATGGTGAACCACGGCCTGAGCACAGGCGCACTTTTCCTCATGGTCGGCCTGCTCTACGAACGACGCCACACGCGCATGCTGGATGAGTTCGGCGGGCTGTGGGCGAGCGTGCCGGTCTACACCGGACTCTTTCTGGTCGTGGCGATGAGCA
Organism: Caldilinea sp.; assembly: GCA_025055055.1. Taxonomy (GTDB): domain Bacteria; phylum Chloroflexota; class Anaerolineae; order Caldilineales; family Caldilineaceae; genus Caldilinea. The sequence continues at coordinate 7,258 of JANWYX010000341.1, forward strand.
GCGCCGGGCTGCCCGGCCTCAACGGCTTCGTCGGCGAGTTCACGATCATGCTCGGCGCCTACAACTACATGCCAATCTTCGCCGTGCTCGCCGCCGCGGGCGTGATTCTGGCGGCATGGTATCTACTCACCGCCTTCCGTAAGATGGCGCAAGGCGAAATCACCAACCCTGCCAACGATCGAGAACACCTGAAAGACCTCAATGGGAAAGAGCTGGCGATGGTCATCCCCTTTATCATCCTGTTTTTCGTGATCGGGCTCTTCCCGAACCTCTTCTTCGACAAGATCAACCCATCGGTCGAAGCGATGCTGGAGACGCGCGCCGCCGTTTTGCAACAGGCGACGGCCGCACAGACGCCGGCTTTTGAGCTTGCCGAAATCATCGCGACGGAGGCCCAATGAACAGCGCAGATTTGCAACTCAACCTCCATCCTGTGCTGCCCGAGCTGCTGATGGTGGCCGCCACCGCGGCGGTAATGATCTTGGACATGTTCAATCGCAAAGGCAGGACGCCGACGAAAGCTGCATTGCCCTGGGTTGCCCTGGTCGGCGTCCTGGTCACTGCAGCGGCTTCCATCTGGCTGATCGGGCAGCCGGTCTCCTCGTTCCAGGGGATGGCGATCAACGACACGCGAGCCCAGGCGCTCAACCTGGTGGTGCTCGCCGGCGCAGCGCTGACCATTCTGCTGAGCATCCGCTATATTCCGAACGTCAATCGACAGACCGGCGAATACTACGCCTTGATCCTGCTGGTCAGCGCCGGGATGATGGCGATGGGCTCCGCCACCGACTTGATGGCACTGTTCCTGGCGCTGGAGACCTTCTCGCTTGGGCTGTACATCCTGGCCGGCCTGAACCGCACCGACCTGCGCAGCAACGAAGCGGCGATGAAGTACTTCCTGCTCGGCGCATTCGCCAGCGCGTTCTTCGTCTACGGCGCCGCCTACATCTACGGCGCCACCGGCAGCACGCGCTTCGACCTCATCGCCAATGCGCTCTTCGACGGCAAGGCCGATCCGTCACTGCTCGCTATCGGCGTGACGCTGCTGATCGCCGGTTTTGGCTTCAAAGTCAGCCTCGTTCCGTTCCACATGTGGACGCCCGACGTCTATCAGGGTTCGCCGACGCCGGTGACGGCGTTTATGAGCGTCGGCACCAAGGCTGCCGCCTTCGCCGCCTTCTATCGGCTCTTCGCCTTTGCGCTGCCGAGTGAACAGGCCACGTGGGGGCCGGTGTTGGGCGCGCTCGCCATCTTAACCATGACGCTCGGCAACCTGGCCGCACTGCGGCAAAGCAGCCTCAAGCGACTGCTCGCCTACTCGAGCATTGCGCACGCCGGCTACATTTTGGTGGGCCTGGCGACGGCTACTTCGGCGGGCATCGACGGCGCGCTCTTCTATTTGATCAGCTACGCTTTCATGAACATGGGCGCGTTTGCGGTCATCATCCTGCTCGAACGACAGGGAGAGATGGACGCCCTGGGCAACCGGCTGAACGGCCTTGCGCAGCGCCATCCGCAGGTGGCGATGTTGATGAGCATCTTCATGTTCAGCCTGGCGGGCGTGCCGCCCTTTGCCGGCTTCTTCGGCAAGTTCTTCGTCTTTGCGGCGGCAGTGTCGGGCGGTTACTCGTGGCTGGCAGCGGTTGCCATGCTCAACAGCGCCATCGGCGCTTACTACTACCTGCGCATCGTCGTCAACATGTACTTCGCCGAGCCAACGGAAGAGACGCGCATCGAGCCACAGCAGGCAAGCATTCCGTTGGCGTTTGCGCTGGGCATCTCCGCCGTCTTCACCGTGGCGCTGGGTGTCTTGCCCTCGCTGTGGACGAATCTGGTGCAGAGCGGAGCGCTCAATCTGGTCGCAATGCGATAATTTTAAGCAACTTCATAAAAGAGGGGCGAGCGCCAAATGCTCGCTCCTCTTTTTATTTTCCGGCATTTACATCTTTGCGTGAACAATCTTGGCGTGAACAATCTTGGCGTGAACAAATATCGCAAAGATTGCGTTTCCCTTACAGACCACCGAGCATGATGTCAGGCATTGTGATGAAAATGAATGGCGTCGAAGCATTTGTCGAGATTTTTGACCTTCCGGAGAGCATAATGAAGTGTCGACCAAGAGGAGCGACTATGCGTTTGAAGCAATCGATCTGGCTGCTCATCGGCCTCTTCAGCGTTGTGATGTTGGCGACCCCCGCATCGGCGCAAGCGCCCGCCTGCGCTCGAACGGTGACGGTGCAAGAAGGCGACACACTCACCGCCATTGCCCAGCGCACGCTGGGCGACGCCGCCTTTTATAATCGCATCGTGGCCGCCACCAATGCTGCAGCGCAGAACGATGCAAGCTTTTCCTTCATCGAGAACCCGAATCGCCTTGGCATTGGCTGGAAGTTGTGCGTGCCTTCCGGTTCTTCTCAGCCTACGGCCGTGGCGACGCCTGTCTCGACTGTAACGCCCGTCTCCTCCCTTGCGCCACCTGCAACGCAATCTTCTTCCCTTGCGACGACGCCGACGCCGGAAGATGAAGGCGGCATTGGGGAAGCGGAATCCTTTGATGGAGAAGCGCTGACGATCGAGTATCTGCGCCGCCAGAACTACCCTGCGCAGTCGCCGGTGATCAAAGAGATCTTGACGCCCGGCTCCAACTACAATCGTTATATCGCCTCTTACATTTCAGAGGGATTGCGCATCGATGGCCTTCTGACCGTGCCGCAAGGAGCCAAACCTCCGACCGGCTGGCCGGTGATCATTTTCAATCATGGCTACATCCCGCCGGCGGTCTATCGACCGACGGAGCGCTACGTCGCTTACGTCGACGCCTTTGCGCGCAACGGCTACATCGTCTTCCGACCCGACTATCGAGGCCACGCCGACTCGGAGGGCGAAGCGCGCGGCGCATATGGCTATCCGGACTACACGATCGACGTGCTCAACGCTGTGGCGGCGATGAAGAACTATCCCGACGCCGACCCCAACCGCATCGGGATGTGGGGACATTCGATGGGCGGATACATCACGCTGCGCGCGATGGTCGTCGATCCGAACATTCGCGCCGGCGTCATCTGGGCGGGCGTGGTGGCCGACTATCCAGACCTGTTGACCAAATGGCGCCGGCCAAACAACCTCCCCGCACCAGCGCTGTCACAGGCGCGTCGCTGGCGCGTCCTGCTCCAGGAAAAATACGGGACGCCGGAGGAGAACCCTGCATTTTACGCGTCGATCTCGGCGAACAGCTATCTTGCCGACCTCTCTGGCCCCTTGCAATTGCATCACGGCACGGCAGACGCCTCGGTACCTTACGAGTTTTCGGCGACGCTGGCGGAACAACTCAAAGCTGCGGGGCAGACCTATGAGTTCTACACCTACGCGCGCGATGACCATAACATCTCGCAGGGCTTCAACGAGGCCATGGCGCGGTCGCTCGCCTTTTTCGATCGCTATGTGAAAAATCGTCGATAAGCTAAGGCTGAATTTCCAGGGCGGCCGGTCGCCGCCCTTTCTTTTCGTCGGGCGCCATCAGCGCGCCAGCAGGACGGACCATGCCCCCGAACTCGGCAATGCCGCCCTCTCTTATTCAAAAATCCAGGCGTCCACGGAGCGCTGCCATTCGATGAGCTCATCGCCGAACCACAGCGCTATTTCTGCTGCAGCGGTTTCCGGCGCATCGCTGGCGTGCACGAGATTGCGTCCGATCTCCAGCGCAAAATCCGCCCGAATGCTGCCCGGCGCCGCCTCAAAAGGCTTGGTGGCGCCGACCGTCTGCCGAACGGCGGTGACGGCGTTTGCGCCTTCAACAACCATTGCCACGACCGGCGCGCTGGTGATGTAACGAATCAATCCATCGAAGAAGGGTTTGCCCTCATGCACGGCGTAATGACGCCTCGCCAGGCTTTCATCGACCTGCACCATTTTCATCGCGATAAGCTTCAGTCCACGACGCTCTAATCGTCCGATAATTTCTCCGATCAAGCCGCGCTGCACGCCGTCTGGCTTGACCATCACAAATGTACGCTCCACGCTTACAAACTCCTTCAATGACTCTTTCAATTTGTGTTTTGTTTAGTTTGTATGGACGAGTAAAACAACCGAGAAGTGTACTGCAAAGTTAAGAAAAGGACGAATCTACAGAGGTTCCGCTTTCAACCAAGAGCGCAGCTTCCTGCAAAGTGATGCGCAAAAGCGTCTGAGGACGCTCCCAAGGGATGCGCAGCCATTTCTGGACAAACTCACCGTCCGGGTCCATGCTCTGGATCGGATTGCGCGCCAGCGCCCGGTCATCGACGTCTCCGATCGCAGCCAGCACCACCCAAGCCATTAAGGTGTATCGGCTCTGTTGCGTCAGGCGTCGGGCAAGTTGGTACGCCTCTTTGCGATTTCCTTGTTGCCAGGCGGCGACCATCCAGTTAACCTGAAAGTCCAGGCGCTTCGGCTCTGCTTTGACCAGTTTGCGATAGACCCCGGCGGCGTGACTCCAGCGACCGCAACGTAGATAGAGGCTGGCCAGCGCCGCGTCGTCCAGCCGCAACTGCTCGCCTGCGTTCGGGCCGGTGCGCGCCAGGCCGCTGCGGATATCCGGATCGTAGGGATGACATTGGAAGGCCCGACGCCAGATCGAGCGAGCAGGAATCAACAACCCCTTTTGCTCCACAGCAAAGGCCAGAGAGCGCCAGGCGACGGCGTTTCCCGGGTCGGCCTGAAGCAACCGCCGCGCCCAATCTTCGCCTTCTTGCCAGCGATCAAGCATCCAGGCCGCCTGAATCAACCGTTCATAGGTGACGAGATGGCGAGGGTAGCGCAGCAAAATTACGCGCGCCAGTGCAACGGCAGCCTCCGGCTCGCCGGTCGTCAGGCGCATCTGCATTGCTTTGCTCAGCATCGCCAGATCAACAACCGTTTCGCCGGCTTCACGGCGCCCAAGCGCTCCTTCAGACGCCGAAATCATCGCCCCATTCTATCCAGCGAGATGAGAACGAATAAAAAGCGCCGTCTCGGATGTTGTGAAGCGCCCGCAACTGTCCGACGAGTTGGTGAATCGGTCGCTCTCCGCCGGGCGCAGGACCGAAGGGATCGCTCACCGCAGACGGCTCGCCGCGCAAGATGCGAAAGGTGGTGAGAACAGAATGTGCCAATACCTGTAGGTGATAACCGCCTTCCAGCACGCAAACGAGCCGTCCATCACACAGCTCGTCCGCCAGCGCCATCACTTCATCGACGAGCGCCGCATACCCCGTGATGCTCAGCCCCATGCTGGCGAGCGGATCCAACCAATGGGCGTCGAAGCCGGCCGAGAGGATGATCAGTTGTGGGTGAAAGCGTCGCGCCACAGGAGCGAGGACGCGCTGAAAGATGTCTAGATAGCCCTTGTCGCCCACATGAGGAGGCAGAGGTGCGTTCACCGTCGCGCCATACGCCTTGTCGACGCCGATTTCGGTGGCGCTTCCTGTGCCGGGGTAATATGGGTATTGATGTGTGCTGAAAAAAAGTACGCTTGGATCTCTAAAGAAGATGTCTTGCGTACCGTTGCCGTGATGAACGTCGAAATCAACGATCAGAACGCGTTCGATGCCATGATGGCGCTGTGCCCAGCGCGCGGCGATGGCAGCATTGGCAAAAAGACAAAAGCCCATGCCCTGGTGCGACAACGCATGATGCCCGGGGGGACGAACCAACGCAAAGCCGTTGTCCGCCTGGCGCCACAAGACGGCGTCGACCAGGTTGAGTACGCCACCGGCTGCTCGCAGCGCCGCCTCATAGCTATCGGAATTGACGTACGTGTCGGGATCCAGATAACCACCGCCGTTGCGGGTGATCATCTGCAGACGTTCGACATATTGAGGCGTGTGAACGGCAAGGATTGCTTCCAAGGGCGCCGGCGTGCTGGGAACCGTCACCAGCCTGTCGAGCAGACCTTCTTCCGTCAGCAGCTCCATCGTCGTTTTAAGGCGACGAAAATTTTCCGGGTGACCCTCCAGTGTATGGCGCAGATTAAATGCATCGTAGACGATCGCTGTTCGCTTCATGATGGGGAGCCTCACCGCCGCCTTTGGCGTTTTGAACCGGCCTTTCCTTTTTCGCCGAAGCAGCCGCCCTTCTTCCAACGGTACGGAGGAGCGGGGCAAAAGATACAGCCGTCGCCGAGTGACAAAGTCAGATTTCCTGCTGAAAGCTCGGCTTGAAACGCATTGTTTGCCCGGAATGTTCTGCTTCGCCTCCAATCATCTCAAAAACCGGGTCGAAGTCAAATTCATCGACGTGTAGGAGGCGAATTTGCCTGTGCACTTGCACCGGCAACGAGCTCTGCACGGGATGCGTGGCATGAAGCACAGCACCATCCCAAAGCAAGCTCAAGCGCCGGTCTTCCGTCAGGGAGACGCCGAGCAACGCCCACCAGGGCCAGCGCTGCAACCAGCTCGGCGCGACCACGATGGCGTCGCGCCGAGCGGCGAGCCCCGCTCCCTCCCAGATCGCAGCGGCAGCGAGCTGCATCCCTTGCCAGGGGTCGGCGAAATGGTTGGGCCGATCGGTGCACCGGCGCCAGCCGGCTGCGCTGCGCCAATGTTCCGGGTCGATGCGCGGCGTCGCCTCCGGAGCTGCGTTCTCCGTCCGTTGGAGCAGAAAATGTAGCTCGCTTTCCCAACGCGCAGCGTTCACGTCATCACCCGCCTGCGCCGCCAACTCCACAGCGTCCGCCAGCAGTTGCGCCAGCGTCGTCATCTGTGCGGCGTCCTCGATCAGGTCGGGATGCTGTGTGCGCAGCAGGATGAGTGCATCGGTGCAAAGCTGAATCGCCGCTTTGTGCTCTTGCAACAATTGCGACGTCAATCGGTGACGCCGGTGGTGCGCAGCCAAGGCGCGCAGATACGCTCCGTTGGCGCTCAGGAGCGCTTCGGAAGAAACGTTTGCAGGCTCGCCGGGAAAAGCAGGCAGAAGTGCGGGCAGGCGTCCCTCCGTCGCCTCCGCCACGCGACGCAGATGCGCCAGCAAATTGCGGCTCTGCACGGGATCGAGCGCATCCCAGACGTCGACGAGGGGCGGAACATGAACTGTGCAACGGTCTGAAGGCGCCATGCCGGTGCGATGGCGCTGAAGATGGCGCACTGCCTCCAGCCGCGCCTGCTCCACCGCCTGATTGAAAGCCGGATCAGGCGTCCACAGTCGCCCCATCTGCAGACGACGCGTCCAGTTGCGCGTGCTGACGTCGAAGATTTCTTCGACCTCGCGCAGCGTCAGAAAACTGCTCCACGCCAACTGCTCGCCGACGTCACTGACGGTGAAAACAAAAGGCACTTCGACGATGCCGTTGACCAGCACGTGATAAATGAGACGAGCGCGCGCCGGATCGCCAAGATCGACGGAGTCGGGGCGTCCGTGCGGGTTACCGAAGACGCGCGTGCTTTCGGCGTTGCTCTGACGGTAGAGCCCCTGCGCCGGCCCTGGGTTGTGCTGCGCCACCAGCAAGCCATCCACAATACGTTGCGTCAGCGGCTCGCCCCAGTCGATTTCGATTTCCAGGCGCAGCAGCCGATCGCCTTCCGCCTGGCATTCAAGCAGCCAAAAGAGCGAACGGTCGTCGTTAGTCTGATAGGGGATGCACAAACGCTTGGTAACGATGACGCCTTCCGAGCCGGCGATCGTCTCCTGGTGACCGGGGAAAAAGCGCGTCACCAGCGGCACCAACTCGCCCTCCTGCCAGTCGAGCACGCGCATGACAATGGAGCGAGCGTAGCGGCGATTCGCCCAGGGCCAGTAGATCTCTTGCGGGTTGCAGTCGGCGTCCAACCAACAGATCAGCTCGTGGTTGGCAAGCCTGTTGATAGGGCCGCCGGCGAGGTCGAGATAATCGATGCTTTGCGGCTGGTCGAGGATAGGAGAGATGCTCATCGCACAGGTTCGCGCTTCACGCCTGCCATCAGTAGGCCCAACCCCTCGCGCGTGGCATCCGCGCGATCAACGACGTCGATGATCTCGCCCTTGTACATCACGGCAATGCGATCGGAGAGCGCCATGATCTCATCCAGCTCGGCGCTGACCAACAGTACGGCGACGCCTTCATCGCGTTTGGCAATGATCTGGTTATGGATGAATTCGATCGAGCCGACGTCGATCCCGCGCGTGGGCTGCGCAGCGATCAACAATTGGATCGGCCGACTGAACTCGCGCGCCACCACCATTTTCTGTTGATTGCCGCCGGAAAGACTGCCGCCGGGCGTATAGATGCTGGGCGTGCGCACATCGAACTTTTTGACCAGCTCCCTTGCGTGTGCGGCAATGGCAACTTCTTGGATGGTGACACCTTTGGCGAAGGGAGGGAGGTAATATTGATTCAGCACCAAATTGTCGGCGACCGTGTAGGAATCGACCATACCGTAGGCGTGACGGTCTTCGGGAACATGGCTGCTGCGCCCCTCGTGGGTGATCCGTCGAGGGCTAGCGTTGGTCATGTCCACGCCTTTGATGCGCACATGGCCTGCATCCGCCCGGCGCAGACCGGTGATCACCTCGACCAGCTCGGTCTGACCGTTGCCCTGCACGCCCGCCACGCCGAGAATTTCACCGGCGCGCACCTGAAACGAAACGTTGCGCAGAGCCGGTTCACCGAGGTCGCTGGTTGCGCACAGCCCTTCCACCTCCAGCACCGTCTCGCCGGGGTGAGCCGGACCCTTGTCCACGGTCAGAATCACTTCCCGTCCCACCATCATCGAGGCGAGCTGTTGCTGCGTGGCGGTCTTGGGGTCCGCCTCGCCGACAACACGACCGTTGCGCAAGACCATGATGCGGTCGGCGATGCGCAGCACTTCCTTCAGCTTGTGCGTGATGAAGATGATCGACTCTCCCTGGCGCCGCAGCGTCTCCATCACCTCGAACAGCCCCTCGATCTCCTGAGGTGTGAGGACGGCGGTCGGCTCGTCGAGAATCAAAATTTTGGCGTTGCGATAGAGCGCCTTCAAAATCTCAACGCGCTGGCGTACGCCGACGGGCAGATCCTCGACGATGGCGTCAGGGTCCACCTCCAGACCGTATTTTTGAGAAAGCGCCCGAATGCGCTCCGCCACGGCTCGCCGGTCAAGCAACCCGTTTTTCACACTCTCATCGCCCAGCATGATGTTGTCGGTCACGGTCATCACCGGCACGAGCTGAAAGTGCTGATGCACCATGCCGATGCCGAGCGCAATGGCGTCGCGCGGGGATTTCATTGCCACGGGCTTGCCGTTGACCAGAATCTCGCCATGGGTGGGATGATAGAGGCCGAAGATAATGTTCATCAGGGTCGATTTGCCGGCGCCGTTTTCGCCGAGCAAGGCCAAAATCTCGCCCTTGTGCAACACGAGGTTGACGTCCTCGTTGGCGATGACACCGGGAAAGACCTTGGTGATGTGGCGTGCCTCAAGCACAGGCGGCGTGGGTGATGTGCTCAAGTCGTTGCTCCTGCATCGAAAAATCTGTGGACCGATTCACTTGCTCACTCCGACTCGCCTTCCGTCTCGTAAACCTTGCCTTCCGCCGCCGGCGGACGCACGCGGCCGACAAAGCCGGAGACGGCGACAATGGTGACGACATAGGGAATCATGCTGACGAACTGTCGGGGAACGGTGGTGACGCCTGCCAACAGCAACTCATTCTGCAGCGCCTGCGTGTAACCGAAAAGCAGCGCCGCCCCCATGGCGCCGAAAGGCATCCAGTTGCCAAAGATCATAGCGGCCAAAGAGATGAAACCGCGGCCGGCGGTCATGCCTTCCTGAAATTGTCCGACCGCCTCCAGCACAAGAAAGCCGCCGGCCAGTCCCGCCAACATGCCGCCGAGCACGGTGTTCATGTAGCGGAAGCGGTTGACGTTGACGCCTACGGTGTCCGCCGCGCGCGGATGTTCGCCGCAGGCACGCGAACGCAATCCCCAGCGCGTGTAAAACAGGCCGATATGAATGACGACCACCAGGATCAACGCCGTGTAGGTGAGCGGCGGGTTGGTGAAGAGCACTTCGCCCAACACCGGAATTTGCGACAAGCCCGGAATCGCAACGGCGCCGAATTTGCCCTGCGCCACCGCATTGCGGTCGAAGAGATAGGCGCTGACCCCGCCGGCGAGAATGATGAGCACCGTGCCGGAAATGATCTGATCCATGCGATACCGGATCGAAAAGATGGCGTGCAGAAGCCCCATCAGGCCGCCCACTAACAGTGCAATCGCCACGCCGAAAAGAAGGCTCGGCATCAGCGGCCAATGGTTCGTGCTGGTCTTGGCGACAAATGCGGCGAAGGCACCTGCCAGCATCATCCCTTCGATGCCGATGTTGATGATGCCCGTGCGTTCACAGAGGATGCCGCACAGAGCGCCGAGGATGAGGGGGACGCTGGCGCGCAGCGTGAAATTCAGGGCGCTGACGCTGAAAAAGACGCGCAGCCAGGTGTTTTCGCTCAAAGGCGTGAGGTTGACCAAAAACGCCATTAGAACAAAAAAGACCACAAGCGCAATGGCGATGTACGATGTAACCCGGAGCGTCCGCTGCATGAACCTGTCACCTCCCCCACCCCGTACTGACGACCGTCGCCTCAATCTGGTCACTCGGCTTGCGGATACGATAAATCTGGCGGATAATCAGCGGCGCAGCGACAAACGCCAACACCAATGCCTGAATCACCTGAATGATGTCGGCGGCCACGCCGGAGTCGAACTGCATGCGGGCGGCGCCCGCCTCGAGTGCGCCGAGCAAGAAGGCGGCGAGCACGACGCCGATCGGGTTGGTCTGTCCCAGCAAGGCGACGGTGATGCCCTGAAAACCGACGCCGCCGGTGAATTCGGGGGCGAAGCGGTGGTTGAGCCCCAGCGTCTCGATAGCACCGGCCATCCCTGCCAGACCGCCTGCGATCATCATGGTGAGGATTGTGATCCAGCGCACGTTGATGCCGGCGTAACGCGCCGCCTTGCTGTTGGCGCCGACCGTGCGCGTCGAAAAACCTAGCGTAGTCTTAAAGATGATCCACCACATGATCAACGCCATGAGCAACGCAATGGCGACGCCCCAGTGAATGCGATACGGTTCGGGAACGATCCATGGGAGGCGTGCGCTCATGAACACCTCTGGAGTGCGCGAAATGGCGCCCGCCGTTCTGTCCCAGAGAGGGCCGGGCGTCTGCCCCTGCGTGCCGCCTGCGTAGACCGTCCAGGCGGCGAAGAGACTGGCCACGTAGTTCAGCATGATCGTCACAATTACCTCGTGTGCGCCGGTGAAGACTTTAAGCACGCCCGGAATAAAGCCCCATGCCACGCCGCCGGCGACGCCTGCCAGCAACGCCAACGGTAAATGAACAAAGGCGGGCAATCCTTCAAAGTTGACACCCACCGCCACCGAACAGACGGAGCCGATCAGAAATTGACCGGAGGCGCCGATGTTGAACAGCCCCGCCTTGAAAGCGACGGCCACCGATAAGCCGGTGAGGATTAGCGGCGTCATTTTGCGGATGGTGGTCGACCAGGCGCGGGGGCTACCGAAGGCGCCCGTCCACAGACCGCGATACGCCGCCAGAGGGTCGTCACCAAAAATCCACATGACGATGGCGCCCAATAGAAGGGCGGAGAAAACCGCCAAGGTCGGGATCAAAACCATGTATCCAATCCGGCGCAGGGTAGAGAGACTCATAGCCGCTCCAAAACGAATTGCGTAACGCCACAGGTAAAAACGAGAGGCAAGGAATGGCCTTGCCTCTCGCTTCTTTTCATGCAACTGCTCGGACTACTCTGCTCAGACTACTCCATCGGACACGCCCCGTTGCTTGAGCGGAGCGGGTTTTCGGCCTGTAGCACGAGCAGGCGAACCAGTTGCATCGATTTCACTCATTGCCCATAGCCGGTGCTCAGGCTGCCGTCCTCAAGTGCAGCTGCAATCTCGGCGAGCTTGTCCTTCACTTCCTGCGGAATCTTATCCTCGAAGTCGTGGAAGGGGGCGAGGGCAGCACCGCCAAAGTAGTTGCCGGCGGTCATAACCCCCTCATTGGCGTACTTCAAAATCAATTCGGTCACCGAAGGCGTGATCATCTTCATGGCGCTGGAGACCAGGCAAGGCCGCGCCGCCGGCAGCGTCTCCCACTGGTCTGTGTCGACGCCGATGCAGAAGACGTCCGTGCCGGCGCCGGGCGCCGAGGCCACCTCTTGCAGCGCACCGTTGCCCGTAATGCCGCCTGCGCCGAAGATCACGTCCGCGCCCTGGTCGAGCGCCTGTTTGGCCGTCGCTGCGCCCCATTCCGGATCGGTGAAAGCCTGGGCGATCTCGCCGGGATGATAGGTGGAAATGATGCGAATGTCCGGATTGATGTAGCGGGCGCCCGCCTCATACCCCTCCTTGAAGGCGACCACCGGCGGCACCAGATCCGTGCCCAACACTGCAGCGATGATGCCGGTCTTGCTCAGTTGCGCCGCCAGAGCGCCCGCCAGGAAGCCCGACTGATCTTCATGGAAGACCAGACCGGTGAGGTTGGGGAGCACCTCCGTCTGGAATTGGTCGACGCCGATGAAGTAGATATCCGGATTCTCCTTGGCCGCTGCGATCGTCGCCTCGCCCAGAGCGAAGCCAACGGTGACGATCACGTTGAAACCGGCATCGATGAACTGCTGAATGTTGTCGGCGTAATCTTTCGAATCCTGCGTCTCGATGTACTTGTAATCTTCGCCTTCCTTCAACCCCAGCTGCTGCGCTGCCTGCACAACGCCTTCCCAGGCCGACTGGTTGAAGCTGCGGTCGTTGACGCGACCGACGTCGGTCACCAAACCGATTTTGATAGATGGGGCCGCTTCAGCGGCAGGTGGTTGTGTTTGCGCAGCGGGGGCGCCTGCAGGGGCGGCCACTGTGCAGGCGGAAAGCAATAACGCAAGCACGAGCACCATCGACAGCAGTACGGTGACTCCCTTATTAGACATGATCGTATTTCCTCCCAACAGATTCAAACAGGTTTGATAGTGGAACAAACGATATCGATCTGCACCCATCTGTATGAGTGGTTGATGCGTGGAAGCTCAGAAATTTGCATCCTTTGGACGCGTCTCTGCCGTTGGAGCATAGATGACGCAAAACTGCGTTCCTGTTATTATAACGGAAGGTTGAATTTGAGCAAACCATCATCGAAATGTATAGAGAGCGCAAATGAGCACCCTGGCTTTCATCGGGGTCGATGTAGGCGGCACGTTCACCGATTTTGTCGTATGGGACCATCAGTCTCTGATCGTTCATAAAACGCCCACTACGCCCGAGGATCAAAGCCTCGCAATCGTGCAGGGATTGCAGGAGCTGGGGCTGCTGCGCGGCTCCGCCGCAACGTCAAACTTCCTCGCCATCGTGCACGGCATGACAGTGGCGACCAATGCCCTGCTGGAGCGTCGCGGGGCGCGCACAGCCTTGCTGACGACGGCCGGCTTCGCCGATGCGCTTGTGATCGGTAGACAGAATCGTCCTCACCTGTATCGCCTGCATCAGCAGCGCACCCCTGCGCTCGTGCACGAGCGCCATCGCCTTGAGGTCGCCGAGCGGCTCGATCGTACCGGCGCCGTCCTCACTCCGCTCGACGAAACGGCGATCCCTGCGATCGTGCGCTTTTTGCAGGAGGAGCAAATTGAAAGCCTGGCCATCGTCTTCCTTTTTTCGTTTCGCAACCCAAGCCACGAACAACGGGCGGCGCAGCTCATCCGAACGCAATGGCCCGATCTGCCGATCTCGCTGAGCAGCGAGATTTTGCCTGAATATCGCGAATTCGAGCGCACCGCCACCACGGTGATCAACGCCTATGTTCAACCGCCGGTCGCCCGCTATCTCGAAAGATTGGCGCACCACCTCAAGGCGCATGTGAACGGCGCAACAACGTCGATCCACATCATGCAGTCGAACGGCGGCGTGATCGGGCTGGAACAGGCGGCGCAACAGGCGGCCCGCGTCGTGCTGAGCGGGCCGGCGGGCGGCGTCGTCGGCGCTTTCGCCGTCGCCGAACAGGCCATCGGCGCGTTGCCGGATGAACTTCTCTTTTCGCTTCCCGGGCAGAAGAAGGCGATCAACTTGATCACCTTCGACATGGGGGGCACCAGCACCGATGTTTCGCTCTGTCCGGGCCGCATTCTTACAACCGCCGAGAGCACGATCACCGATTTACCGCTACGCCTCCCCGTCATCGACATTCACACGGTCGGCGCCGGCGGCGGCAGCATTGCCTTCATCGACGTCGGCGGCGCGCTGCACGTAGGACCGCGTAGCGCCGGCGCTGCGCCCGGGCCCGCCTGTTACGGACGCGGCGGCGATCTCCCCACGGTCACCGACGCCAACCTCGTGCTCGGCCGCCTCGATGCAGAGGGGTTTTTGGGAGGAGCAGGCGACGTGAAGCTGAATGTGTCTGCGGCGCGACGTGTGCTACAACGCCTGGCCGATGCGCTCCAACGCAGCGTCGAGGAGGCGGCGCTGGGCGTCGTACGCGTCGCCAACGCCACGATGGAGCGCGCGCTCCGCCGCGTTTCCGTGGAGCGCGGCTACGATCCGCGCGATTTCATTCTTTTGCCCTTCGGGGGCGCCGGCCCGCTGCACGCCTGCGAGCTGGCGGAGAGCCTGGGTGTCTCCACCATCCTCTGCCCTCCTCATCCCGGCGTGCTGAGCGCCTACGGCATGTTAATGGCAGATATGGTCAGCGAAACCTCGCAAGCGCTGTTGCTCAATGCGGATGCACTGGTCGTTGACCTGACGCCGTTGCAGCACGCGCTCTCTGCAATGAAGGAGCGCCTCATAGCAATCTTGCCGCAACGCCAAAGCGCCGAAGCACGCTTCACCGCGGCGCTCGATCTGCGCTACAAAGGGCAAAGCTACGAGCTGACAACCGCCCTTTCCCTGCCTCTCACCGCCGACACCCTCTCTGCGGCGATCGAAGCGTTTCACAGAATGCATACACAGCGCTACGGCTATGCCATGCCGGAAGAACGCGTCGAAGTCGTGACCGTTCGATTGCACGCCACCCTTGCCGGTGCAAAACCTGCGCCTGAAGTGAAGCCGATTGAAGGCTGGAGCGAGGCGGATGAAGCAGTTGCATGGATCAAGCCGGTCTGGTTCAACGCCTCTAGCCCGACGCCGAGTCCTTTCTATCACAGGGAACGGCTCCGGCCCGGTCATCGTTTTCACGGTCCGGCCGTCGTGCTGCAATACGATGCGACCACGTTGCTCACCCCTGCGTGGTCTGCGCTCGTCGACGGTCTGGGCAATCTATGGCTCTGGCGCAAGTGTTAGGGCAGTCATTCTAATGGTGGTGAGTGCGGCTCGTAGCAGCAACGTTTTCGGTGGTTCTTAACAACAATTTTTTGATATTTCAGAAAGGAGTTTTTCAGGATGAGGTCAATTTTAATCCGTTGGATTGTGCTGGCGATCGCTTTTGGCGTTACGACGTGGTTGGTGCCGGGCATTCACTTTGAGGGCAATTGGATGACGCTCTTTTTGGTTTCAGCGGTGCTGGGACTGTTGATGGCGGTTCTGCGCCCGATCCTCGTGTTGTTGACCTGCCCCTTCGTGATTTTGACCTTTGGCCTGTTTATCTTTGTTATCAACACCCTGATGCTCTATATTACGGCCTGGATTTTCCCCGACTCCTTGCGTATCGACACTTTCTGGTGGGCGTTGCTGGCAAGCATCATCATGGGCGTCATCGCTACCGTGCTAGGCGCAATTCTGGGAGAAGAGTAATTACAACTTGCCTTCTTGCATCGCCTGCAACAACGCCATATCCAGATGAACCGGATCGCTCTCGACGGCCTCCGCCACCTCCTCGGCGCGAAGCTGGGCCTCTTCGCGTACAGCTTCTTCATCTACACCGAGCACCTTGCCATTTCGCACTAGGATGCGGCCATCGACCATCACCAGGTCCACCTCATGGCCGCCGGCGGCGTAGACCAAGTTGGGGACAATGTTGCGGATCGGCTGCGTAAGCACAGGCGTCAGATTCAGTGCGCGAAGGTCGACCAAGATCAGGTCGGCCTTTTTGCCTGGACGGAGCGACCCGATCTCATCCGCCAAGCCGAGCGCCTGCGCACCTTCGATGGTGGCCATACGCAACACCTCCCATGCAGGCATCACGGTAGGGTCGCGATATTTGATCTTGTTGAAGAGGGCTGTCAACTTCATCTCATTGAAGATGTTGTTGCCGTTGTTGCCCGCTGCCTGGTCGGAACCGAGCGCCACCGGCCCGCCCGCCGCCCGAAAGGCCGCTGCCGGAGGCACGATCCCATCGATAAGGCCAATGCTGCTTGAACAGAGCACCATA
Source organism: Caldilinea sp. (assembly GCA_025055055.1). Classification (GTDB taxonomy): domain Bacteria; phylum Chloroflexota; class Anaerolineae; order Caldilineales; family Caldilineaceae; genus Caldilinea. The sequence goes on from JANWYX010000341.1 coordinate 23,530, forward strand.
CGCGCGCCGCTGGATGCGATCTGGGTCGCCTCTTCATCGGTGGCTTCGGTCAGGTGCACGGCCAACAATTGATCGTCGAGATAGCCGATCTGTTCCAGAAACGCCGGCGTGCGTTTGCCGTATCGTTTGAGCATCTGATCGATCTCGCGTTCTCCCTGCGCCACATGCATGTGAATCATCAAGCCGTCGGCGGCGGCCAGCCGCTTGATGTGCAGCAGCTGATCGCGCGTGAGCATATCGGCAGCCTGAGGACCGTACATTACTGTAATGCGACCGTTTTCGGCGCCATGCCACTGGTTGGCGAATTCCATGGCGGCGCGGATGCTCTGCTCGCCGATCGTCTCATCGAGCGGGTAGAGATCGCCGATGCGCAAGCTCGCCATGACGCCGGGTGGCAGGGCGTTGATGGTGGGCGTCAACACCGCGCGCACGCCGACTGCAGCAAATATCTCCGCCCATCCCTCGATCGGAGTGGCGTAATCGCCCATCGTAGTGGTGCCCGCCTTAAGCGCCTCAAGCACGTTCAACCAGACGCCGGCCAGCGCCGCTTCTCGATGTAGATGGCGCGCATAGGGCGCCAGCCCTTTTTGCATCCAATGCGCAATGTCCTGCGCCACGCCGCGCAAGATGGACAACGGCGTGTGCATATGTGCATCGATCAGGCCGGGCAGCAAGGCGTGATGCGAAGCGTCGATTGTCTCACCGGCGACATAGCGCTCTTGCAGTGTGGCCGTAGGCCCGACGTCGACGATGCGATCCTTGCGGATGGCCACGGCGCCATCGGCAAGGTAGCCGACGCCTTCGCCTTCCATGGTGAACGTGTGCGCATGAAGCAAGAGAATATCGACGGCTTCGAGCATGTGTATGCTCACCCGGCTCATCGATAGGGCGCAGGCTCGCTGGCGAATCCACCCGGATACGCAGCCGGCTGCGACTCAGGCAAGGTGTCCTGATGCATTTTGAGCAGAAGCGCTGCGGTCAGCCGCGTATTTTCCTCGATCGCCAACTGCAACAAAATGAATTCCCCCAACGCGTACAAGGTGATAAAATTCAAAAGCCCCCCGATCAAGATGAAAAGTCCGGTGAAAATTGCGCCTGCTCCCGTCGCCGCAGCAAACTGCGGGTTGCCTGCCATCAACGCATCGAGGTTCATCACTTGTGGCAACAACACGACGCCGATGGCGGACAAAATCGAGAGGATCAAGCTGATCCAGGCCAACACCTTCAACAAGCCACCCAAAAAACGCAGCACATCGAATCGTTTGGGAACAGTCATCGCGTTTCCTCCATGCGTTTGGAATCAGCAGTGGTTCCGAGACAGTGAAGCCGGGCAGGCGCAACGGCCGGTTGCGAAACCTCGACGCCAGCACATTGTACACGAAAATGAACAATGCTGCGAAGCAGATTTGAAAACAATGCACTGCAACCATCTTCGTCTAGACAGTTTGACGTCTAGAGAGCTTGATGGAATTGTATTCCGAGAATCCGTAGGCGTTGCTCGTAGCTGCGCCGCCGGAATTCACCAAAAACTTTGCCCTCCATCCAAAACATACGGCGGGAGCCGCCACCTATGACAATTGCCGGATGAATTCGTCCAAAAACCCTGATGCTGTTCTGAAAATAGTGGCAGTATCCTTGGTATCGGCGCCGCCGGACGTTATGCCTTCTGAGAAGAACAGCTTATTTGAAAGGGCCGGAATAAAAAGCGCTCACTCCACCGCATGGAGTGAGCACTTCCATTGCTCGGCGCCGAGATGTCCGATGCTCCCGGTGTGTTGACTACGCCTTCTCTTGCGAAGCAGCCTTGGCGCCCTCTTTTTCGGTTGAACTGCTCTCTCCTCGAGCGACGCCTTCTTCTTTTTTCCCGTTTGCCGACGTCCTAGAACTATTTTTGCTATCCGTGATATACCATCCACTGCCTTTGAAGTGGATAGCCGGCTGGCCGATCCGCCGTCGGACGTGCACCCCCTGACAGTTGGGGCATGCTGGGGTACTGCTGTCCGAAAATGATTGGATCGTTTCAAATTCATGACCACAATCATGACAGACGAATTCATAGATCGGCATAGACACCTCCTCTTTTGTGCAACTGAACCGTGCACAAACCCTTCGTCTTAAAAGACATTTGATTCATTCATTCTTCAGGTCGTATACTGCACATGGTTGTCGCTACTTTTCAACTTCAACGTGAGTATATGCAACTGCCGATCGCCTGTCTAATCTGACCGGGACTCGAACGATTGAATCCTATGTCCACCCGTTCACTTCGTCACCTTCACTTTGCAAGTCAACATGAGCCGGAAGGGGTCTTCCTGATCTATCCGATTGAAACAACCGAAGCGATCGTGTTGCAAGGATGGGGCGCCCATTCAACTTATCACAGCATGTTCACCTACAACGGTATACCGCTGAAGGGACATCCCGGGCTAGATCTCGCCGCTCCGCCAGGTGCACCCATTCTTGCAGTCGATCAAGGGCGCGTGAGCGAGATCGGCCGCGACGCGTTCGGACTTGGCCTCTACATCAAAATCGAACATCGCTGGGGAGAGTCCCTTTACGCCCAGCTTGGACAGGTGTTGGTGGAAAGCGGCAAAAATGTCGAGCGCGGAGAGCGAATTGCTGCGGCGTCTTTGCCCCCTCAAAAAAATGCCATCCACCTTCACTTTGCCATCCGCATCTTCCCATACAATCGATTTGACGGATGGGGCGGCTTTAGTGATCCGACGCCTTATCTTTATGTTTCTGAATTGACACTTCTCTCCGAATTAGAGGGCGATGAATCGGACCTTGCAGAAGGAAATTTTCCTCCTATGGCTATTGAGAAGCCGGGCGCCAGACGTCCTTAAGGCATTTAATACATTGCACTAAAGAGAACTTCTTTATAGCTTACTTTTTTATAGTCTACAGGAAACTTCAATATTTCTCGGGCAATAAAAATAAAGTTGAATTTCAATGTCAACCAATTTTAAAGTAGAAGTATTGGTAGAACTAGGGATAACAGTCGAGACGCATTGCACCGGGAAACAAAGTCCCCTAAATATGGGATAGAAAATTAAAGAAGACCCTAGAGAAAGGGTTTTTGGTTGCAAACACCCTGTGTATAATGTGCGCATAATTTGCTTATATACTGCGAAAAGTTATCTCCGGCGC
>JANWYX010000345.1 GCA_025055055.1 Caldilinea sp.
CGTCGGGATGTGGGCGCTGAAGGTCTGCTCAAACAGCACGCCCTCCTGGGCGAAGCGATCGAGATGCGGCGTTGTGAGACGATGATAGCCGTAGCAGCTCATGTGATCTCGCCGCAGCGAGTCGATGCCCAGGAGAATGATATTCGGTTTGCGATTGCGACGCGCAGGCATATAGTTTTCCTTCCTACTGGTTTTGAGATGAAGGGTGGTTCGTGTTGCATCAGGCGCTCATGCCACGGAACACGCACCACGTTTTACTCCGGTATTTCGTAGCCGAACTCGCGCATGCCGGCTTCCAGAAAATCAAAATAGCTGACGCCTTCGTCCCGGCCATAACGACCGACGGCTTCACGGCGCACGATGATGCGCGCCAGCGGGATGCCCAGGTAGGCCTCCAGCCGCGCCAGCGTCTCTTCCTGACGATTGACGAAGTCTTCAAAACGCACCACGATCCAGTTGGCCGGCTTGGGCGTCGCCGCCACGATGGCGTATTGATACTGCCAAGAGATGGCGCGACGCATACGCCAGATTAGCTCCTCCATCTGCTCCGGCGTCTCGGCGCGAGTCACCAGGTCGGGGTAGCGCTCGCGCAGGAGCTGCTCGGCGTCGGGCTGCGACACGCCGAAGTCGGCGAGATTGTCGGTCAAATGGCGCGCCAGGATATTGTCGCGCGGGTTACGCACCCAGTAGATGTATTTGATCTCCGGAAACAGGCGCACGATCCAGGGGAAGACGAGCGTTGTCTCCGGAATTTTCCAGCCTTTGTGCTCCTCCTTGGCCGACAGGACTTTATGTAAGTAAGTGTGAATCAGGTCGGTGAATTCATCGGGAATCGGCATCGTATGGAGCGCGCTGAAATCCCACTCCAGGCCGCCTTTCCACTCCACATAGTGCGCCAACACGCGGCAGGCTTCGTACATTGCCTGGGGCGGCAGCAAGTCGCCTGACCGATTGAGCGGCTCGCCCATAAAAACGTTGCTGGCGATCAGGGTGTGCGATATGGCACGCGTGCCACCATGGCCGCGGCCGATGATTGTGATCAGGGACATTGCAGTAGCCTTCTATGCTTGCAGTTCTGGACGATGGTTTCTGCTTTCACGGTGTTGGGTGATGGGTGTTGCATTTGACATCGGTTGCACGATGTTGGACACGTAACATTTTATTTTTTGTTTTTCGTTTGTGTTTTTCGCATGTGTTTTTTGGCCCGTTATGCTTGCAACGGAAACAGGATACGCCGTCCCTCTTGTGCGGAGCGATAGGCGGCGAGCACCATTTCCACAGCTACACGGCCATCCCGCGCCGTGGCAGGCGGCTCGCGATCCTGCAGGATGCAGTCCATGAAGGCGCGCGGCACAGCGGCGATGCGCTCGGCGTGGCCGGCGGGAATCGGAATGTTCAAATCCTGCCACGAAGTCTCCCCGCGGCGGTAGAGCTTCAGGGCGATGGGATGCGGGGGAAGTGCGACGTTGGTCGAAACGAGGTCGTCATGGTTCTGGATGATAACGCCCTGATCGCCGTACACTTCGCAGGTGTTTTCTCCGGCCAGGGCGACAGACGAGTTGACCAGCACCGCCATGGCGCCGCTCGCGTACCGATAGATGGCTACGCCCGTGTCGTCGGGCGCCACATGGGTCACCGTGTTGCCGATCTCGGCCATGACGCTCAACGGATAGCCGAGAATCCAGTGCAGAAAGTCGGCGGCATGGACGGCGTCGTCCATAAACATGCCCATGTTCTTCTCCGGATCGAGATGCCAGCGCGTAGGTCCATGGATGAACGCGTCGTTGAGCAGCACCGGGATGCAATGGCGACGACGCACGAGGCCGATCCTGCCGACGGCGCCCTCTTCGATCAACTGCTTGATCTTTTGATTGGAGGGATCGTGGCGCATCTGAAAGGCCATCATGAACTTGACGCCGGCGGCCTCCACTGCCGCGCTCATGCGATCGCAGTCGGCCAGCGTCAACGCCATCGGCTTTTGGCAGAGGATGTGCTTGCCTGCGGCTGCGGCGGCCACCGTTATCTCGGCGTGACGATGGGTTTCGCAGGTAACGATCACCGCCTGCACGTTGGGATCGTCGAGCGCATCCTCCAGATGCGGCGAATAGCGCATGCCATAGCGGGCGGCCATCGATGCCCCGCGCTGAGAGTCCTCGTCCCAACAGGCCGCCAACCGCACATCGTTGTAGGTCGCCAGCCGGTCACAGTAGATGGCAGCGTGCCCGTGAGCGAAGCTGAGCACAGCCACGCCGAGCTTTGTCGTCATCCCTTCACCCTGATAGCCGTCTATCCGACAGGCACTTCTTCGGCGCAACCGCTGTGGAAAGAACGAATCGCCGCCTCGATGATCTCCTGCACCGCCAATCCGTCGCGGCCGGAGGCCTCGATTTGGTCGCGTGGAACGCCCGCCGTGATCTGTTCCAGCCAGCGATGAATGCGGTTGGTGAAGGTGGCGTTGAAACCGCTCAAGCCGCCCATGATGCTGTTGCGGATTACCGTCAGCTCGTCGGAGTCGCGCGGGTAGAAGGTTAATTCTTCGTAGAGATTGTTGAGCACAAAGCGACCTTTGGTTCCCATCACTTCGCAGCGCTCCAGGTTGTGTCGCGGGTTGGCGTCGTAGCTGCCCGTGAGATGGCCGACGACGCCGTTGGCGAACTGGAGGTTCACCTGCACGTTGGAATAACAGACGCGCCCCGGCGCCCGATTGAAGAACGCATGGACGCGCACCACGTCGCCGCAAAAGTAACGCATGATGTCGAGCGAATGTGGGTGCAGGGCGCGAATGTGAAACCAGGGTGAAGTGTCGTTCGGATTGTTGATCCACATCGTCATGTTGATCAGCAAGAGGTCGCCCAGGCGTCCTTCCTCGACCCATTGCTTCGCCCGGGCCGCCGGCGGCACAAAGCGATGGTTGAGGTTGATGCCGTAATAGACGCCCTTTTCCTCCGCCTTGGCGACCATCTGCCGCGCCTGTTCGATGTTGTTGGAGATAGGTTTTTCTCCCAGCACGTGCAGACCGGCTTCCAGGCACTGCATCGTCGGTTCGAAGTGGTCGCCCCCGTTCTCCACGCCGGCGGTGCAGATGCTCACGGCGTCGAGCTGCTCCTGCTTGAGCATCTCCTCAACGCTGTAGTAGGCGCGCACGCCGTAGCGGGCTGCGGCCCGGTCGGCGCGCTCCGGGAGGATGTCGCAGACCGCAACCAGCTCGGCCAGCGGGTCAGCCTGATAGACCGGCGCGTGGATATTGCCGATGTTGCCCATGCCGATGACGGCTACTTTTAGCATATTGACAATCCTTCTGTAGCGCTCTTTAGATGACGAAATTCACTGTACTTTCGATGGAGTTGGTAACAGGCCCGCAGCGTGACGTGCTGCATTTTCTTCCCCGACAACCTTGGGATCATACAGGAAACATTTGACAGCGCGTCCATCCACTTGATGCACTCCGGGAATCTGTTGGCGGCAAATGTCCATTGCGTATGGACAGCGGGAGACAAAACGGCAACTGGTCAGACGATACTCGTCAATGTCGGTGACGGCCAGACCAGAGGTTCGTGGCCATTTCTTATCTGGATCGGCGCGAGGGATTGACTCTTTGAGGTTGCGAGTGTATGGATGCAATGGACGACCCAGCACATTTTCCACCGGCCCCATTTCGACGATCCACCCCCGCAGCATCACCGCAATGCGGTCTGCGGAATAGAAAGCGGTAGCCAGATCATGGGTGATATAGATGATGCTGACGCCTTGCTGCTCCTTCAGACGACGAAACATGTTGACAACGGACATACGCAGCGATGCATCCAGCATAGATACCGGCTCATCAGCTACGATGAGAGATGGCCTGGTGATTAAGGCGCGCGCTACAGCCACACGTTGCGCCTGACCACCGGAGAGCTCGTTAGGATATCGCCCCTTAATCTCCGCCAGCGAAAGCCCGACCTCCTGCAATACATGGTCGACGTAGCGATCCATCTCGCTCTTCGAGGTCATTTGAAAATTTTTCACCGTTTCATAGAGATAACGGTCGATGCGATTTAAGGGGTTGAAAGCAGCGAATGGGTCTTGAAACACAGGCTGCACTTCTTTATAGAACCACCTGCGCTTATCTTGCTTGGAAAGACGATTCAAATCGCGGCCCTTATAGGTCAGCACACCGGACGAAGATTTTTCCATCCCTAGCAACATTCTCGCTAGTGTCGTCTTCCCACTACCGCTTTCGCCGGCGATCGAGAAAATTTCCGGGCGATCGGTCGACATCGTGAAGGAGACGTCGTCTACCGCATGAAATTTTATCGAAGACAATCCGTTGCGGATATGAAAAATCTTCGTAACATTTTCAGCGTATAAAAGCTGCGATTCAGCGTTTTTCTGCATCATGAACCAACCCTATTTCTTCAGTAACCAGGTGGCAAGCAACGCGATGATTGCTGTTTAGATACACCATCTGAGGCTCAAGGTTCTTGCATTTTTCTATCGCCAGGGGGCAACGAGGGTGAAATCGACAACCCGAAGGTGGATTATCCAATGCCGGAGGACGTCCCGGAATGCTCTCGCGCTCGACGCGTTCATCCAGGTCGGGCAACGAGTGAATCAAGTAGTGAGTATATGGATGGCGCGGAGTCTTCAAAATGGTGCGGGCGTCCGCCTCCTCCACAATCTGTCCCGCATACAGTACAGCGATGCGTTCCGCCAGGTTAGCGTGCACTCCTAAATCGTGCGTGATGAGCACGATCGTGCTCCCTTCGCGTTCCTGGACGTCTTTGAGCAATTGAATCACGCCTCGCTGCACAACAACATCCAAAGCCGTGGTGGGTTCATCTACAAAAATGAGGCGCGGCCACAGAATGGTCGCCAAGGCAATGGTCACGCGCTGGCGCATGCCACCTGAAAGTTGGTGAGGATAAGCAGTCAATACGGACTCAGGCAGACCCAACTCGGTGAGATATTTGCGCGTCATTTCTCTGGACTCGCGCTTACTCACCTGGCGATGCGCCGAAATGAAGTCATGAAACTGATCCTGAATACGGCGCACCGGATTAAGTACATGCATAGAGCCTTGCGGGACATAGGAAATTTCTTTCCAGCGTAGGTCGCTGATCTCCTGCTCGCTCATCTCGAGTGCATTGACGACCATCTCGCCAAACACATATTTCACCGTTCCTTCGACTACAGTGAGCGGTGGTTTATGTGCAGCCATTAATACGCGCAATAGGGTCGATTTGCCGCAACCGGACTCGCCGGCGATGCCGTAAATCTCCCCCTCGCGGATCGTCATGGAAATGCCGTCCACGGCGCGCACCGTTCGCTTCACGCCATAGGCTTGGGTGATGTAATAAGCGCGTAGATTCTCGACTTCCACTAAGTTGCCCACAGTTCCTATCCCTTAACCCTCAAACGCGCCAACCGGGTGCGAGGATCCAGGTAGACGCTCAATCCGATCGAGATTAAATAAAAGCCAACAACCACAACGATGGTGGCGACCACCGGTGGAATCAACATCCAGGTGCGGTTGCTCAACAATGCCTGATAGTAGTTGCCCCAGTATAGCATCGTGCCGATCGTCTGTGCCGTCAGATCGGTCAATCCCAATACGGAAAGCGTTACTTCAAAGCCGATCGCAAACAGGAAGCCGCTCACGACATCCGCCAACAAAAAAGGAATCAAGAAGGGCAAATGCTCGCGAGTCACGATTTTGAAGGTGCTCATGCCGGAGAAAACGCCGGTGTGGGTGAACTCTCGCTCTCGCAATGAGAGCGCTTGTGCGCGATAACGCTTGGAAGGATACGCCCAATCCAGTAGACCAATCAACACAGCTAATCCGAGCATCGAGAGTTGCCCACGCAAAATAGAGGCAAGCAAAATGACGAGCGGCAACCTGGGAATCACGATAAAGCTATCGACAAATGTCGACACAGTGCGGTCGAACCAACCGCCCAAATACCCTGCAGTCATTCCCAAAAGCACCCCGATGCCGCGGCCGATGACAACCGCAACGCCGGCAATAACAAGCGTATTGCGCACGGCGAAAGTAAGCATCCAAAACACATCTTGCCCTGTCGAGGTCGTCCCCAGAAGATACTCTTGAGAAGGCGGACGGTTACGTGGTACGGCTCGACGGTCGTCCGGCGCGTAAGGCGAAACAAAAGAGAGCGCCGCCATAATTAGCGCCAGACTCAATAAGATCACGCCGATGCGAAACGACGGGCTAAACCGGAGTAGGTCGCGAAAAATTACCATGCCAGTCCTTTTTATGCTGTCAATCAAACACGAACGATCGATTAGCGCAGCCGAACTCTTGGGTCAAACAGCGGATAGGTTAGGTCCACCAACAGCGAGGCAGTCGCAACGCCGATGATGGACAGAAGCGTAATGCCCATAATCAAATTGTAATCGGCGGAGATAATTCCATTGTATAGTGTGCTGCCAATGCCCGGATAGCTAAAGACGATCTCAGTAATGAGCGCCCCCTCGAAGATGGCGCCTAAAGAAAGCGCCAGATCGGTGACCTGCGGCAGCATGGTGTTGCGAATGATGAAAACGCCCAAAATTTTGCGCTTGGGGAGAGCGGCGATTTCGGCGTAGGTGACGTAGTCGCTGGTGCGTTCGCTTGTCGTAAGCGCTTTGGCCATCAAAAAGCGAAAGGCAGTCGCCCCGATAATCACCGAAATGGCCGGGAGAAAACTATGGCGCAAAATGCTGCCGAAGTACCCCAAGGAAAAGCTTGGGGTTCCCGAAGCGCCGCCCACCAATGGGAAAATGGGCAGATAATAGGCAAAGAGCATAAGCAGTGTGAAAGCGATGATGAAATAAGGTACCGGATACACCACGATGACGATGCTTTCCATCACGCGCGTCCACAAGCGGTTTGGGAAATAGCCGGCCAGCGTCCCTAAAAAGATGCCTAAGACCCACGAGAGCACAACAGCTGTGCCGAGCAACCCTATGCTCCACCAGATGCCATTTGCGATCATGGCGTTGACCGACATGGGAAAGGAGCTGAAGGATGGGCCTAAATCGCCGGAAAGCACTCGCTTCCAGAAGGCGATGTACTGATCGAACAGCGATCCTTTCAAACCATATAGGTCTTCAAGCGATTCGCGCAAAGCAATGGTTGCTTCCGGGCTGAGCGTCTGAAATGCCGTCAGACGAGAGACAGCTTGCTCAACAGGATTGATCGGAGAAAGACGTGGGATTAAAAAGGTGAGTGTAACGCCAATGAAGATGACCAGGGCCCACTGGAGAATCCTGGGAATGATATACGTTTTTAGTAAAGTCATGATTTGAACGCCCGAACTAACCTCTAAGAAACTCGCCAAATGCCCTCGGCGTGACCACCACCCAGGAAGCGGTGGTTGCGCTTCCTGGGTGGCAGTTGAACCAACTCTACCGGCTCACCGGCTCCAAGCTCTGGAAGGTGAACTTACCGCCCTGGAACCAATATAGCGGCATATACTTCGGATTCTCCGACGTGGGGAAGCCCGTCCAGTAACGCTCATCCCAGGTGACGAATTTCTTGAAGCTGATGGGCGTGATGAAATACATTTGCTCCGTCCAATACTTCAAGAATTCCGTGGTGATCTCGGTGTTTTCTGGGCTTCCAGGCGGCGCGGAAACCATCGCATCGATGAATTCACCGACCTTGGGATCGTTAATGCGCGTAATATTCGAGCCGCCCGTGCTGCGGGAGTCCTCACCGTTCGGCACGTAGAATCTCGGATGCCAGCCGCGCACTTGAGGCCATGAATCGCCGTCAGCCAGCACGAAACTAAACCATGGCGTGCTCACCTGGAACTGACCAACAGCATTGTTTTGCTCCCAGACACTGCGCTCCAACCCAAGTAGCTTGACATCAATGCCGAAATCGCTCCACATGTCGGCAGCGGCATTGGCCATGCGGAAGGCGTCGTTCTCATCCGGCGGAGAGGCGATTTCTAGAACCCAAGGGGTTCCATCCGGCTTGAGCCATTTGCCGTTGGCCCCACGACTGAAGCCGTTCTTGATCAGCAGGCGCTCGGCCGCGTCAGGGTCATATTTCCACCAGCCGGTGCCGAAGACCTCGCGCGGCGAGCCCGGAACTGTATAGCCCTGCTCCTCCGCCCAGGCGGCGATGCGCTCGGGGACAGTTGGATCATAGGGCTTGTACATGACACCCGGCTCGATCTCGATCTCCAGATTCTGCAGCCACTCCTCCAGAGGATCGAGATACATTGCGCGCAGCGGCGCAGTTGGCGGCACCGGCATCACCGTCACTTTGGCGACGCCACCGATGTATTCGGTCTGCAGGTCGACGATATCGAGCGCCAGCGCCAGCGCCCAGCGCACATCTTTATTAGCGTAGATCGGGTCGGATTCTAGATTGAACGCAAGATGACGCACGTCAATCTCGTTCGGATACGCCCAGGGGAAGTCTTTGTACCAAGAGCGCGCAGTCGGTGTGGTCTTGAGCACCGTCTGGAAGGCCTCGAAGTCTACGTCGAAAAAGACGTCCAGCTCTCCGCGCGACATGGCGATGGCCTTCTTAGCGCTATCGCCGTAAAAGATCGTCAATACATACTTTGGCCCCGGCTTGCCTACGACAATTCCCGCCGGCGTGCGTTGCCAGTCTTCGCGGCGTTCAAAAAGCTCCCAAAAGCCGTTGGGGTCGGATTGAACTACTCTGTAGGTCCCCAGCACCACAGGGTCACTGTAGGTGTAGGTGACGGGGTCTTCCACCTTTTCAAAGATGTGCTTGGGCATAATGTACATGCCGTTCCAGCGCGTCTCAAAGAAGGTATGGAAGCGAGGGTTCGACTCTTTCAAGTTGAAGCGCACGCTGAAATCGCCCGTCTTTTCGATGGAATCCAGGAATTGATTGAAGCCGGCCGACCACCCAAATGCAGAAAGTTGCGGATTCGATTTGAGCAGCTCCACCGTGTAGACGACGTCATCTGCTGTGAACTGCACGCCATCGCTCCAATAGATATTGTCCCGAAGATTGACGTCCATTTGCGTGTAATCTTCGTTGTAGATCGGGTCGGAAATGGCTGCACCGTAGAGGCGTTCGCCGGTTTCCTGATCACGATACCAGAACGTCTCCATCATTAGAGCGTGACGATGAGGCGTATGTGGACCCGGCACCCAGAAATTGTAGTTGTCAATTACACTGTAGCGGAAAATTTGATCGGCGACAAACACTTCATTACGGGGCACATTCACCGGCAGCTGAGATGGACCGGCGTCAGCCGGCGGTGCAGCAGGAGCCGGTGCTGCAGCGCCTTCTCCGCCTTGAGGAGCTGCACAGGCGCCTAGTAAAAAGATGAGAATAAGTAGTGCACTGACAAGTCTCCACCTTCGCATAGCGTTTCCTCCTCGTTCAGTATTGAATAAAAAACACGACATAGCGCTCCGATATCCTTGCAAGAAATGCAGAATTACCAAGAGGCGCTATGAAAACACACTGCAGGGTAAAGAACAACGCAGAAAACGTTTCACCGAGAAGAGATGAATCAAAGCGACAGCCAGCGCAGTCAATCTTCGCTCGTCAGCGATGCGAGTGTCGATTTTCCACCCAAACTTAACTCACGAACCCCAAAGTTTTACAACGATTCAACTCATGAATGAATAAGCTCAAGCCATAGCTCAAAGGCTGAGTGTACTGCTATGCCGACCAAACCTTGCAAATTCGATAAAGCTTCAGAAGAAATTTTTACAGTTATTTTATTGTTGTGCTTTGGAAGATTTTTCTTTCGATTTTGGGAACCACGTCAAATTTAGCACATCTTTTCAGACATGTCAATCCCTGTTTTCGGTATTTTGCAACAGGTTTCGAGCGAACATTTCAAAAACAAACAGCATAAATTTGTGGGGCTACGCAGTTGGTTCACCTTCGGGACACGCTGAGCATTCAGAAAGGTTATATTTCTCAAGAAGACTTCGTTAATTACACAACTTCTATTTTATACTTATAATGGCTTACCGAACTAGTATCTCTGTTGGTGTCTTGACGTCGAATTTGCAGACACTTATGCATCGCCTCTTGGCCCTTCTTTTCCAACGCTGTCCCGTCTGTCTACAAGGCGAGGTTTTCACCTCGCTCTTCGGCATGCACACGCATTGCCCCCGCTGCGGCGTCAAATACGAGCGCGAGACCGGCTATTTTCTCAACGCCATGTTCATCGGCTACGCAATCGGTTTTCTCGTTCTCGTGCCGACTGCACTGCTCCTGGCGTGGCTTAATGTTTCCATCCTCGTCTTTTCTCTTGCGATCGTTTCAGAAACTGCGCTGCTGACGCCGCTCCTTTTTCGCTATGCCCGCCTCATCTGGATGCACATCGACCAAATGCTCGATCCCCGCTCCCCGCCGACTTTGATTTCCGGTCGCCCCCCTCTCTAAGGATGAAAAAGCTGTGAAAATGCAGAGGCGTATTCTCCAAGAGATACGCCACCGAGCGCAGTGCTCGATCCACCTGCACGAATTTCTCTCACGCTTATTTGACAAATTCCCCACCGCCTGTTATGCTTCCGCCTCACAATTGAATAGCAACACTCTTATCCAGAGAGGTGGAGGGACCGGCCCTATGAAGCCTCGGCAACCCGATGACTGTCCGGCGACGTTGCAGACAGCCGATTAGGGTGCCAATTCCGGCAGACGTGTTCTGGAAGATGAGAGGATGCTGCAATATGCGCTCCTGCTCATCCCCATGTGTTGGGGATTTTTCTTTGCCCGGGAAACAGGCAGGAGGCGACGATAATGCAAACCCTCTCACCTGCCAGGCGAGAGGGTTCTTTTTCAATCAACACATTCAACTTCAAAACACCAAACGACAGGAAAAGCGACGTATGACCAACGAACGACAGTTTGGATTCAACACCCGCCAGCTTCATGCCGGCCAGAGGCCGGACCCGACGACCGGCAGCCGCGCCGTGCCCATTTATCAGACCACCAGCTATCAATTCCGCAACACGGAGCACGCCGCCAACCTCTTTGCGCTGAAAGAGCTGGGCAACATCTACACGCGCATCATGAACCCCACCACCGACGTGCTGGAGCAGCGCATCGCCAGCCTGGAAGGCGGCGTCGCCGGGCTGGCAGCCAGTTCCGGCCATGCGGCGCAAGCGATGGCGATCTTCACGCTCTGCCATGCAGGCGATCACATCGTCTCGAGCAGCCGGCTGTACGGCGGCACCTACAATCAGTTCAACTACACCTTGCCAAAGCTGGGCATCGAGGTAACGTTCGTCGACCCAACCGACCCCTCCAATTTCGAGAAGGCGATCCGTCCGAACACCAAAATTCTTTACGGCGAAACGCTGGGCAATCCCGATATTAAAGTCTTTCCCTTTGAGGAAGTAGCTGCGATCGGCAAGGCGTACAACATTCCGCTCATGATCGACAACACGCTGCCAACGCCGTATTTGTGCCGGCCGATCGAGCTGGGCGCCAACATCGTCGTCCACAGCACCACGAAGTTTTTGGGCGGCCACGGGCAAGCCATCGGCGGCGCCATCGTGGACGGCGGCAACTTCGACTGGCGCAGCGGCCGCTTCGACAACTTCACCACGCCGGACCCCAGCTACCACGGGCTGGTCTACGCCGACCTTGTGAACGTCGGCCTGCCGCCCTTCGCCATTAAGGCGCGCGTGCATGTGCTGCGCGACATCGGCGCATGTCAGGCGCCCTTTAACTCCTGGAACACGTTGACCGGCATCGAAACGCTGAGCCTGCGCATGGAGCGCCACTGCAGCAACGCACAGAAGGTCGCCGAATTCCTAGAAGGGCACAAGCTGGTCAACTGGGTGATGTACCCCGGCCTCAAGAGCCATCCGGACTACGAACTCGCCAAAAAGTATCTGCCGAAAGGCGTCGGCGCTATCATGGGCTTTGGCATCAAAGGAGGCGTTGAGGCAGGCCGCAAGTTTATCGACAACCTCAAACTCTTCAGCCACCTGGCCAACGTGGGCGACGCCAAGAGCCTCGCCATTCATCCGGCGACGACGACGCACAGCCAGTTGACGCCCGAAGAGCAGGCCGCCGCCGGCGTTTCGCCGGACTTCATCCGCCTTAGCATCGGCCTGGAGGACATCGACGACATCCTCTGGGACCTCGACCAAGCGTTGGCCGCGTCGCAAAAATAAGCACTTTAGGCGCAAGACCCGTGAACGCCGGAAGCTCTTCGGCATTCACGGGTTCACTGTTCAGCAAGGCAGGCATTATGACTCACGATAGCGTTGGCGCTGTTTCCACCCAATTCTTTACCTTCGCCGAAGACGAGCCTTTCTGTCTCGAGAGCGGCGAGACGCTCAGCCCCGTGCGGCTGGCGTATGAAACCTACGGCGCATTGAACGCCGACCGCTCGAACGCCATTCTGATCTGTCACGCCCTCAGCGGCAGCGCCCACGCCGCCGGACATCTGGACGGCGACCCGACGAAGCCGGGCTGGTGGGAGGAGTGCATTGGCCCGGGCAAGGCGTTTGACACCGACCGCTTCTTTGTCATCTGCAGCAACGTGATCGGCTCGTGCTATGGCTCGACCGGGCCTGCCAGCATCAACCCGGCGACAGGCAAGCCCTATGGATTGAACTTTCCGGTCGTCACCATCGGCGACATGGTGCGCGCCCAAGTGAAGCTGATCGATCATCTCGGCATCGAGCGGTTGCTCTGCGTGGCGGGCGGCTCGATGGGCGGCATGCAGGTGCTGGAGTGGGCGGCGCGCCACCCGCAGCGCGTGCGCTCGGCCATCCCCATCGCCACCACAGCCCATCACAGCCCAATGTTGATCGCCTTCAGCGAAGTGGGCCGCCAGGCCATCTACGCCGACCCTGCTTGGAACCGCGGCGACTACTACGACAAGCCGCAGAAGCCGGACGCCGGCCTGGCCGTGGCGCGCATGATCGGTCACATCACCTACCTCAGCGAAGAGTCGATGCAGATGAAGTTCGGGCGCCGCCTGCAGGGCCTGGAAAAATACGGCTATGAGTTCGAGACCGAATTCGAGGTCGAGAGCTATCTGAAATACAACGGCCACAAGTTCACGCGACGCTTCGACGCCAACAGCTATCTTTATATCACCAAGGCAATGGACTATTTTGACCTGGCGCAGCCGACCGGTTCGCTGGCAGCGGCGTTCGCCAACGCCACGCACATCAAGTTTTTGGTGATCAGCTTCACCAGCGACTGGCTCTATCCCAGCTACCACAGCAAGGAGCTGGTCAGCGCGCTCACGGCCGTCGGCGCCGACGTCACCTATCTGGACGTCAAGAGCAGTTGGGGGCACGACGCCTTCCTGCTCGAAGTCGACACGATGACCCACCTGGTCGGCAGCTTTCTCGACCGCCTTGTGCGCGAGGAGCAGGTGGCCCCCCCGATCGGCTACACGCCGCGCAGTCGCCTGCTTGCCACGTCGCCCGACACGCGGTTGCGCACACAACTGGCCGAAACCCTCGCATGAGCGCACAACTCCAGACTCTCTCCGCCGAGGAGACAAAACAGACGACCCTACGTCCCGACTTGCTTGCCATCGCCGACCTGGTGAAGCCGGGCTGGCGCGTGCTCGATCTGGGTTGCGGCGACGGCGCGCTGCTCGAGTATCTGCGCGACCACAAACAGGTGAAAGGCCGCGGCATCGAGCTGAGTGAGAGCGGCGTGCTGGCGTGTGTGCGACGCGGGTTGAGCGTACGCCAGGGCAATCTACAGGAAGGACTGGCCGACTATCCTGACCAGAGCTTCGACGCCGTCATCCTTAGCCAAACGCTGCCGTTTCTCGATAACCCGGCAATGATCCTAAGCGAGATGCTGCGCGTAGGGCGCATCGCCATCGTCAGCTTCTCCAACTGGGGGCACTGGCGCTGCCGGCTGGAGCTGCTCTTCACCGGCCGCATGCCGGTTGCCGTCGATCTGCCGCAGCAATGGTATGAAAGCCCGCGGCGTCAGCCCTTCACTGTGACCGATTTTGCGCGCTTTTGTCGCCAGATTGGGGTGTTCATCGACCAGCAGATCTATCTGAACCGCGGCGCTCGCATTCGCACCGGACGCTTTAAGAACCTGCTCTCGACGACGGCGGTCTTTACGCTGCAGAAGGTTCACCCCCGATAGCGAAGTGTTTCATCGCCGAGGCGCAGGAGTACACAGAGATGGAATCACGAATGTTCTGCGTTTTCGGCGTCTCCGCAGCAGATTTTTCTTCTAGGGTTGGCTCTCCAGCCATGTCTCCAGCACGAGCCCAACGGTGCCCAACGTCTCTGCGCTGATCTTGTCCAGTGTGTCGGCGAGCGTGGCGCGGTAGGGATAATCGACGCCGATCAGGTCCGCCGTGGGAACGCCGACGCCGGCGAAGGCAAATGTGACGGTGGTGGGCGTCGTGCGCGTTTGATCCGGGAAACGGGCGCCGAGTTGGAGATCGACGGCGGTGCGCCAGATGGCGCGGCTCAGCGATTCGTCTGCGCCGTCGTTGCGGAAGAAGCGCTGATCGACGGCGCCCGCCTGCTCCACACCGACAACGTAGCGAGGGGAAGCGCAGCGCGGCACGCTGTTCGGCAAACTTTCCACAAAAAGCTGGCTGCCGATATGGCCGTCCCACCCCGGCAACCCGGCGTTACTTTCGGCGTCGAAAAAGGCGAGACAGACGGTGTGCTGGGCGCTTTCGAGATCGAGTGTGCGCGCCAGCTCCAGTAAGATCGCTGTGCCCGAGGCGCCGGCGTTGGCGCCTGGCGTCGGACGTTGACGTTGCGCGGGGTCAGGATCGGCGTCGGCGGCCAGTCGGGTGTCATAATGGGTCGCCAGCATGATCACCGGTGCGCCGGGCCGTGAGGTTGGGTTGCGTACGGCGATGATGTTACGCCCTTGGATTTGCTCGTTGATAGTAAACGGTTGAATCACGACATCCCATCCGAACATGCGCAGCTGCTCCACCAGCCAGTCGCCCATGCGCAGGCTGGCCTCCGTGCCGGTGACGCGCGGGCCGAATTCGAGCTGACGGACCACGTGGGCGAGCGCCTTTTCGCCGGAAAAGGCTTCGTTGACGACGTCCGGGCGCAGAAGGCCATAGGCGAGGTAGCCGAAAAAGCCGATTGCCGCCAGCAGGGCAGTAATCAAAACCAGCTCGATAGAGTAGGCACGTAGTCGTTGCATGGACAAGTTTGACCGGAGCTATCTGGCGTTGCGCTCGCGCGAGCGGAAAATCAACTTGATAGGCGTTCCCTCGAAGGGATAATGGGCGCGGATACGATTTTCCAGATAGCGCTCGTAAGAGAAGTGAACGAGGTCCTTATCGTTGACGAAAATGACGAAGGTGGGTGGATCGTTGCCGACCTGGGAGCCGTAATAGATGCGCAACGCGCGCCCCTGGCGCACCGGAATTTGAGTCGAGTCGTAGGCCTCGGAAAGGATCTGGTTGACCTCACCGGTGGAAAGGCGATGGCGCCGCGCCGCAGCGACGCGCAGCGCCGTCGGCAGCACTGTGTGGATGCGCTGGTGGGTTTTGGCGCTGATGAAGAGCACGGGCACGTAGGGCATGAAGTTGAGCTGCTCGCGCACCATATTGGTGTATTCGACCAAGGTGTTGCTGTCTTTTTCGACCGCGTCCCATTTGTTGACGACGACCACAACGCTTTTGTATCGCTCCAGCACATACCCGGCGATATGCGCGTCCTGCGCCGTGACGCCCTCCTGGGCGTCGATCAACAGCAGGGCGACGTCGGCGCGATCGATGGCGCGCATGCTACGCAGCACGCTGTACTGCTCGATGCCCTGCTCAATGCGCCCGCGACGCCGAATGCCGGCGGTGTCGATGAGGGTGATGCGCTGCCCCTCGCAGGTGATCTCCATGTCGATCGGGTCGCGCGTAGTGCCAGGCATTTCGCTGACGATCGAACGCTCTTGTCCGACCAGGGCGTTCAGCAAACTGCTTTTACCGACGTTTGGTCTGCCGACGATGGCGACCCCGATCGTCTCTTTTTCTGCTTCCTCCGCCGGGTAGGCGGGCAGAACCTTCACGACTTCATCGAGCAGATCGCCGACGCCCTCGCCGTGATAGGCACTGATCGGATAGGGTTCGCCCAGCCCCAACGCCCAGAATTCGACGGCGTTTTGGCGAACCCGCTGACTTTCGGCTTTGTTGACGGCCAAAAAGACCGGTTTGTTGCTGTGGCGCAAGACGGCAGCAATCTCCGCGTCGGTGGCGGTCAGGCCACTGCGGCCATCGACGATCATGATGATGGCGTCGGCCTCGTCGATGGCGAGCTGCGCCTGATTCTGGACGGAGGCGATGAGCGAATCAGAGGGGGGCGCAGTCTGTGCTTCGCTACGGCTAGAGCGCATCGCTTCGGGCGCCTCCAAACCGCCGGTGTCGATCACGATGAAGCCGACCCCGTTCCAGTCGCTTTCGCCGTAGATGCGATCGCGCGTTGTGCCGGGTTCGTCTTCCACGATCGCCACCGGTCGACCGATCAGACGATTGAACAACGTCGATTTGCCCACATTGGGGCGTCCCACCAAAGCAACAACTGGCTTGCGATCTTGCATGCGTTTCCTTTCGCATCAATTTAGGTCCGCTTGGCACCTTAGGGTGACTCACGGCGTCGGCGTGGCGACGGGCGGCGCTTGAACCGGCGCAGGCGTCGGCGAGGCCGTGACGGAGGTCGCCGTTGCCTCCACGTTGGGAATTTGCGGAGGGCCGGCCCCGCCCTCTGCATTTTGCGCTTTAATGGTGACCTCGACGGCCTCCGGAATGACGGCGTTGCGTTCGATGCCGTTCGGGACGACGATCACGGGCTCGACAATGTGCGTTCCCGGCACCAGCCCCGTCAGGTCGAGGATCGCAAAGACGTCATCTTCGTTCATCGACTCCAACAGAGGAATCGGGCCGCTCAAGATCACGTCCACTTCGCTCAGCGCCGGCTCTGCGACCAACCCCGGCCCCAACCCGCGCACGATCAGCGGCTCGGAGACGGTGACGCCACCTACGATCGGAGAAACGCCGGCGGTCGCCATCACAAAGTCGCCGTCGAACGAGGTGACGCCTTCGGGAAGGAGCAGAGAGACTCGTTTGCGCACGTCGGCAGTTGCGCCGGTCAGGTCGAGCGGTTCGGTCTCCACAAAGCCCGGCACCTGGGCAAGAATGTCGGGATCGCCCTGCAAGACGACCGTAGAAGGTTCGGCGCGCACAGCGCTGAGGCGATAGCCGGGCGCAGGCGAGCCGGTCAACTTCACGCGCACAGCCACTTCCTTGCGGCCCGGCCACTGCTCCACCGGCACGACGACCTGCACCCTGCCCGGCGCAGCCACTTCAACGCGTTCGACCGGCCGGTTTTGGGCGTCCACAGGCACAAGCGGCAGCGTGCGTTCTACCTGACTTTTCGCCCCGCGTAGATAAACCTCGGCGCGGGCGCGCACCACCTGCTCGACCTGCGACGCCGGGCCGCGCACGGTCACCGTCATCGGCGTATAGATCGGCGGCTGCCAATCA
>JANWYX010000350.1 GCA_025055055.1 Caldilinea sp.
GTTGTGCCTGAACCATTGCTGAAGGGCGCCAATGCCGTGGTCTTTTGTGGTGAGGATATCGCAAAAAGCGTCACCGCGCTGAAAGGCTGGATCAAGGACAACAAGGCGGTCGAGATCACCGGCGCCCTGCTGGAAAATTCCGTCCTAGACGCCAAGGGCGCCGAAGCGCTTTCCGATCTGCCCACCAAGGAGCAGACGCGCGCCATGCTGCTCGGCGTGATCAGCGCTCCGGCCCGCCAACTGGTGCAGATCATCAACGCGCCCGGCTCCAGCTTGGCGCGTGTGTTGAACGCCTACGTCGAGAAACAACAGGAAGCGGCGTAGTTCTGAAGCCTGAACAATGCGATGCGCCGGCGTTGTTCAGAGTTGTGAAGCGCGCATTCATTTCGTAGAAAAATCAACATTGAACATAGGAGGATTTACGACATGGCCGATCTGCAAGCGATCGTCGAACAGTTGGACAAGCTGACCTTGCTGGAGGCTTCCCAGCTCGTCAAAATGTTGGAAGAGAAATGGGGTGTCAGCGCAGCGGCCCCGGTCGCCATGGCCGCCATGCCCGGCGTGGGCGCTGCAGCTGCGGCAGAAGCGGCACCCGTCGAAGAGAAGACCGAGTTCGACGTGATTCTGAAATCCGCCGGTGAGAAGAAGATCAACGTCATCAAGGTCGTGCGCGCGTTGACCAACCTGGGTTTGAAAGAGGCCAAGGATGTGGTCGAGACCGCCGGCTCGACGATTCTTTCCGGCGTCAGCAAGGAAGTGGCGGCGGACGCCAAGGCCAAGCTAGAGGCCGAAGGCGCGCAGGTGGAAATTCGCTAACTTTTTGCGCCAACAATTTACACTCACAGAGGGGAGAAGGCTTGCAACAAGTCTTCTCCCCTTTTGTTTGAGCGCCTACAGATATTCCACAAGATCGCAGCATCGAAAAAAATGCGCATTATGGTACAATCCAAAGCGTTATGACGACTTCGTTCCCTGACCTTGCGCCGGGCGACTGGCCTGTGTACGGTCACGCATGGGCTTCCCAACTGTTGCAACGCGCTCTGCGTACTGAGAATGCAGCAAAACACGGTTCTCGCCTGAGCCATGCCTATCTCTTGCTCGGCCCGTCACAGATCGGGAAGACGACTTTTGCGCGCGCGTTCGCCGGCGCGCTGCTTTGCCAAGACCCAACGCACGCCCCCTGTCATCGCTGTCGAGCCTGTCAACTGATGGCATCTGACAGTCATCCGGATTTTCGTCTGTTGCAACCGACGGCGAAAGCCGAAAAGGAGCTTGTCGTCGACAGACAGAAAGGCGAGTTGCGGGCCGAACAAGCAGAAGCCTTAATTCGCGACGTTGCTCTCCGTCCGATGGAAAGCGGGCGCAAGGTCATCGTGATTCAGGATATGCATCTGGCAAATGCAACCTTCGCCAACAAGATACTCAAAACGTTGGAAGAGCCCCCTCAACATGTGACGCTGCTCGTGACTGCACGCGACCGCGCTGCAGTGTTGTCCACGATCGTCAGCCGTTGCCAGGTGATCGAGCTGCGCCCACTGGACCAGGCCGTCATCGCCGACGCTTTGCAGCGGGGATGGGGGGCGTCGCCAGCGGAGGCGGAGCTGCTGGCGCGACTTGCCGGCGGACGTTTGGGATGGGCGGTCCAGCAGTTGCGCAATCCGGCGCTGCGCGAGGAGCGCATGCGTCACCTCGAGACGCTCTGGCGTCTGCTCGCTGCCGACCGCCTCGAGCGGCTACGTTTCGCCGGCGAGCTGGCTGCACAGCGCGACCATCAGCAGCTGTTCGCCATGCTCGAAATCTGGATGAGCTGGTGGCGCGATGTGCTGCTGGTGCAGATGGCGCAAGGCAAGGCTTGCAGCAACGTTGACCAGATGCATCAGATCATGCGTCACGCAGAGAGCATTTCTTCGCGTGCGATTTGCGCATATCTAGCGACCCTGAAACAGGTCGAAGGCTATTTACGCCATACGGTCAATACGCGACTCGCTCTCGATGTCTTGATGCTCAAATTGCCGAGGGTGGAAGCGTAGAAAACAAGCGCCTGACATCGAGTATTCTTTGACGGCGAAGCGATTGAAGTTGTCAACACAGGCTTCAATACAGGCTTCAACACAGCTTCGAGAAACGGCGACAAGCAAGGGACGGCGACAACGCGCCGACCGCTTGTTTACATAGATTGCACCGACGCTCTGCTGCAGAGGTCGGCTCACAAGGAGAAACATTCATATGCCAATCGTAGTAGGAGTGCAATTTAAGCCGGTTACAAAGATCTATCACTTCGACGCCGCTCACATGCTCGATCTCGGCCCGCAGGACTACGTCGTCGTCGACACGGCGCGCGGGCCTGAAGTGGCGCAGGTGGTGCAGCCGCCGCACCAGATCGGCGCAGAGGAAGTGGTCGGCGAGATGAAGCGTGTGCTGCGCAAGGCTTCGGCGTGGGATTTGGTGCAACGCGACCTATGGCTCCACAAAGAGCAAGAGGCGCTGGCGATCTGCAAAGTGAAGGCCAAAGAGCACAATCTGAACATCAAATTGATCCGCTGCGAATATAGTTTTGACGGCGGGCGGCTGCTGGTCTACTTCGCCTCAGAGGAACGTGTGGACTTTCGCAGCCTGGTGCGAGACCTGGCCAGAGTCTTCCGCACGCGCATCGAGATGCGTCAGATCGGCGTGCGCGACGAGGCCAAGTTGCTCGATGGCGTGGGCAAATGCGGTCGTCAGCTTTGCTGCACAAGCTGGCTACGCGAATTCACGCCGGTCAGCATTCGCATGGCGAAAAATCAACAACTGCCGTTGAACCCGGATGAAATCAGCGGCGTCTGTGGGCGTCTGTTGTGCTGTCTTTCCTATGAGGACGAACTCTATCGAGAGCAGAACAAAAAGATGCCCAAGCTGAACGCAGAGGTGCTGACTCCTCACGGCCCCGGTCGCGTACGTCACATTCACCCGCTCAAAGAGACAGTGACCGTGATGTTGGAGAACCAGGCGCTGGTGGAGGTGGCGGTTTCCGAACTGATCAGCACAAAGTCCGCCGGTGGGTCCGGTTGCAGCACCTGCGGCGGCTGCACTGTCAAGCGTCGCGCCGGCGCAGAAGCAGACAACGCCAGGATCCGAGCCGAAATGGCGCAGCGTAGGGCGGCAAAAGAAGAAGAGCAGCGTGCCGTTGCAGATACAGAGAATTCATCCAAAGAGCGTCAAAGCGGCGGGGAATCCTCTCTTCGGCGACGCCGCAAACGCCGCCGCCCGCGCAGCCGTTCTGAGGGCGACAATTGAACCAAATCCACTTTTACACAACGAGGGATGAAGCGACTCTTCATCCCTCGTTGTGCGTTCATTTCTGTGCCGTGCCGCTTGCTTTTCTGCTCCTCAATGCGCCGCTGCGGATTGGCTCATCACCTTGCCATTGGGAGGCGCATTCAGCGTCGAGGGACGGCGAAACACGGCGAACCGCACGGCCGTGCGTTCGCTCCCTTCGATTTCAACATCGATGAAACTGGGCACTAAAACCAGATCGATTCCGTCCTGCTCTAGATAGCCGCGGGCAATGGTGACGGCTTTGATTGCCTGGTTGATGGCGCTGGCGCCGATGGCCTGGATTTCTGCGTAGCCGTGCTCGCGCATAACGCCTGCAATGGCGCCGGCCACCGCTGTAGATCGCGATTGCCCTGAGACTTTGATGAGTTCCGCCATGGATGATGCCTCCTGTCAAGGTCGTTGAACTGCCACGGATAGCTTTGAAGCGCATCGATGGAGAAAGCGCCTATCCCTTTAGCAGTGAAGACGTACAGGAGGCATGGAAGTTACGATGAGTTCCGGCGCAGCGAGGCGTGGCCTACGAGGGCAGACGACGGGTCAGAGCCGGTTGACGCTCAACTTCTCGGACAATAATGGTCGAGCCTCAAGATCGGGCAGATGCGTCTCTAGCGCGCAGCTCTGTTGTCTTGCCAGCGGCGCGGGGGCGCGGATGAAGGCCTGGATGCTTGCTCCTGAGGATGCGAAGGCGTCACCTCGATTTGATTGGCAAGCACCTGAGCGATGTGCACGGCACGACAGCGATGTCCCTGCCGGCTTAACAGGCCATTGATGTGTGTCATACAACTCACATCGCACAGCGCCACGACGTCGGCGCCGCTCTTAACGATATTTTGTACCTTGCGCTGCCCCATAGCCGCGCTGATTTCGCTGTTTTTGATGGCGAAGAGGCCGCCAAAGCCACAGCATTCTTCGGCGCCCGGTAGTTCGACTTTTTCAGCGCCCTCCACGCGGCGAAGCAACGCACGCGGCTGGCGGTCGATTCCCAACTCGCGCAGCAGATGGCAACAAGCATGATAGGTCAGTTTTCCTCGGCAGCGCGCGTCAAACTCCTCGACGCCCAGCACGTCCACAAGAAATTCGGTCAGCTCGAACGTCACCGCCCCTAAAAACTCGGCGCGCGCGCGGTAGGCAGGCTCGTCTTGTAAGAGCAGGCTATAGAAATGGCCGGCCATGGTGGTGCAACTGCCGCTAGGCGCCACGATGGCGTCGACCTCGCCGCTGCGCACAAGCGGCTCGAAAATGTCGATGAAGCGCCGCGCCAGAGGCCTCGCCTCTTCCCAGAAGCCAGAATTGAAGGCCGGCTGCCCACAACAAGTCTGCTCGAAAGGAAAGAAAACCTCCACCCCGCACCGCTCGAGCAGCTCCACCGTCGCCATGCCGACTTCAGGGTAGATCATGTCGACCATGCAGGTGACGAAAAGGGCAACGCGTCTAGGCGGAGCGCCAAATTGCTTCTTCTGCATCATCTCCCTCTGCGGTTCGTCTTCATGTCATCAACGCAACAATGTCCATCTGCAGCGGCAGCGTCGTTGTCTCAATCCCGCGCTCCGTCGCCAGGCAATTGATCTCGCTGCGCATTCCCAGCCCCAGTCGACGACCGCTGTCGTCGAAGTCAAACCCGGGCAGATAGACGCCGGGTTCAATGGTGAACAAGACGCCCGGAATCAGACGACGACGGTCCTGCGTCTCCAGGTTGTCGATGTTGACGCCGTTGTAGTGCGTCGTAACGCCCAGGCTGTGTCCGGTACGATGGAAAAAGGCGTCGCCGTAGCCCGCCGCCGCAATCACGCTGCGACAGACGTCATCGACCTCATACCCGTGCAATGGCTCCCCCGCAGCCAGCCGCTCTTGCATGAAACGCACGGCGGCGTCGCGGGCTTGCGTCACCACTGAGAAAATTTCTCTGACTCTGGCCGGCGGCTCTACACCGCAATAGGCGCACCAGGTGATGTCGGCGTAACAGTCGAACGGCGTCTGCGTCTCGCGCGCCCAGAGATCGATCAGCACCATATCGCCTGGGCGGATAGGCGCATGCGCCTCCGCCGTAGGCGCATAGTGCGGGTCGGCGGCATTGCCGTTGACGGCGACGATGGCCGGGTGGTCGAACTCCATGCCGCGGGCGCAGAGAAAGTCCACGATGACTTGCTGCACTGCGTACTCTGTGGTACTCTCTCCACCTGCGAGACGACTGCGTAGAAATGCAAAGGCTGCGTCTTTGGCGGCAAGGCAGGCTGCGGCCGCACGTCGATGGCTGGCGATCTGCGCTTCGCTCAAAACCGCCTGCACAAGCTGCACCAGATCCGCGCTGGAGACAATTTGTGCGGCGGTGACGCGTTCGACCAGCTCTTTCATGCCTGCATCGACCAGGCTGACATAGGGAATGGCATTGAAGGGGCTATACTCCATGGCGATGCGCTGCGCCCCCCCACGCGGCGAACGAACCAACGCCGCCAGCTTAGCCTCCAATTCGCGCCAACCAACGTAGGTGAAAACCTCACCCACCAATTCGCGACGGACGGCGCGGAAGGTGCTGCCTTCGATAGCATGGATCAACCAGCGCGGTTCACCTTGCGCCGGAATCCAGAGAAACCAGCGTCGCGAGCCGCTCGTTGTCAAGCCGGCGACATACAGGGCCACCGGGTTGGAGCCCCGAAAATCATACAACAGCCAGCCGTCGATTTGCCGATCTACAAGATACGCCTGCACTGCTTCCAAGTTCATGGGGCCGACCTCTACACGCGTTGAATCCTTGTGTCCATGGTTGCAGGAGCGCTGAGTTGCCATTATGGCATGGCCGCAACACTCTGTCCAACCGCCCCCGTGTGCGAAAACACATACAGACCCAATCGTTCGATAGAGAAAGCGCAATCGGTGAGATTCTCTCAACACCCATCCGGGAGACTTGACGGAATTGAACAATGATTCCGGCAACCCGTGACGCCGCCCGTAGCTACGCTTCCTAGATACACTTAGAACCTTGCCGCCGAGCACGTATGGACGGGGGCCGCATCCGGCGCCGTGACAGAGGCTTTCGCAGGGTGTCGTCTCCGGCGTGACGGGTATATGCGGGCGACTGCGCCTACGGGCCGCAGCTTCGACAATTGGCAGATCATTGGTTAAAAAGCATCGAACTGCTTGGAAGACGCTCGTCGAGCAGCTTTCCCTCCATTTGAGTCAGCGCGCCGGAGAAAACGAACAAATGTTCCGATCTCGGGTTCGGATTTTTGACGCACGACAGAAGTGCGGTTACAATGTAAGATAATGCGCAATCACCCCCGTCTTTTCCGGCAATCATAAATTCGCCCCATGCAAAGGAGTACGCCATGTATCAGCAGATCACATTGATCGGCAACCTGGGCCGAGATCCAGAAATGCGCTACACGCCGAGCGGTGTGCCGGTCACAACTTTCACCGTCGCCGTCAATCGCCGTTGGACCGGACAGGATGGTCAACCACAGGAGAAGACGATCTGGTTCCGCGTCACGGCATGGAGAAAACTCGCCGAGATTGCAAGTCAATATCTGACCAAAGGCAGCAAAGTGTTGGTCGTAGGAACCGTAGAAGAGCCACAGGCGTACATCGACCGCGAAGGTCAGCCGCGCGCCTCGTTAGAGGTGACGGCGCAGGACATCCGCTTCCTCTCTGCGCGCGGCGAGGGCCTGGAGACGCCGGTCGCCGCCGGCAGCGCTGCAACTGCCGAAAACGCCGGCATGAGCGAAGAAGAGATTCCTTTCTGAGCGGCGGGGAAAGGTTTCAGACGATGGGAGAGCGCCTAGAAAAAAAGGCGCTCTTCGAATATTTTTCAAGCGCCCCACCTCTTGATGTACAAAACGCCCTTCTGTTTCCCTTTGCGTCCCGCAGCATTGCGGCTTTGAGTTGGAGCTATTTTCTGAGGAGTTCGCTCCGCTTCTCCTCTAGCGTCGCTCGCGCCCGCTCGGCAAGCGGCGCCTGGAGAACACGGTGAAAGCTGTCGGCGTCGAGCCGAGGATTATAGAAGATCCGAAACATCTCCACCACCGTGACGGTGACGCCCTGATAGCGCTCCAATGCCACGGCGTCGCCGACGCGCACGACACCGGCCTGCAAGACGCGACAGTACGCGCCGGGGCGTTCCGCCGAACGGAAACGTTTGACGAAGCCGGGGTCTCCCATACGTGCGGCCAGCGTTGCGCAGGGAATGCGCGCCGCAGTCACTTGAAGCCTCGCCTCGCCCACCTGCAAAACATCGCCGATGTGAAGAGACGCGCTTTCCAGCCCGCTGATGGTCAAATTTTCGCCAAAGGTCCCCGGCGCCAGCTCATAGCCTAATTGCATGGACCACCACGCGTAGTCCGATTCGCCGTAGAGATAGACCGCCTGATCCGGGCCGCCGTGATGCTTCTGGTCGGCCACCACATCGCCGACCAGACCCAGGGGCGTGATCTCCGCCGGCGTCGAGATCGGTGTTTTGAAAATGCCGGTCTCTTCTGAAA